>CAZNLL010000001.1:0-97748 GCA_964573885.1 uncultured Desulfobacteraceae bacterium
TCTTTTTGTGCTGAGCGGATGCCCCAGTGGAACACCATCAGCATCAGCGGTTATCATATTCGGGAGGCGGGCTCTACGGCGGTGCAGGAGGTGGCCTTTACGCTGGCCAACGGGATTGCGTATGTGGAGGCGGCCCTTGATGCAGGACTGGAGGTGGACGGCTTTGGACCACGGCTGTCGTTTTTTTTCAATTCCCATTTAGATTTTTTTGAAGAGGTGGCGAAATTTCGAGCAATCCGGCGGTTGTGGGCCAAGATCATGAAGGAGCGATTTGGGGCCAAGAATCCGCGGTCTCTGATGGTCCGTTTTCACACCCAGACGGCGGGGTGCACCTTGACGGCCAAGCAGCCGAAAAACAACATTGTGCGGGTGGCGTTTCAGGCGCTTTCTGCGGTTTTGGGCGGGACCCAGTCGCTTCACACCAACTCCATGGACGAGGCGTTGGCGTTGCCCTCTGAGGAGGCGGTACAGGTGGCGCTTCGGACGCAGCAGTTGATTGCCTACGAGACGGGGGTTGCGGACACCGTGGACCCCTTGGGAGGGTCATATTATGTGGAGAGCCTGACCCGGCAGATCTGTGAACGGGCGGAGGCCTATATTGAGAAGATTGATGAGCTGGGAGGGGCGGTTTCAGCCATTGAGCGGGGTTATATCCAGCGGGAGATCCAGGATAGTGCCTACAGGTACCAGCGTGAGGTTGAGGAGAGTGAACGGGTGGTGGTGGGCGTGAACCGTTTTGCGGTTGAGGAGCCACGGCCCGGGGGGCTTTTGCGGGTGGACCCGGCGGTGCGGGTTTCCCAGATCGAGAAGTTGAAGGCCCTCAAGGAGGAGCGTGACGGCACAAAGGTGAAAGAGACGCTGGAAGCCCTCAAGAGAGGCGCGGAAGGGGAAGATAACCTTTTGCCCTTGATACTGGAAGCGGTTAAGGGTTATGCCACGCTCGGAGAGATCTGTGATGTGTTGCGTGGGGTGTTCGGAGAGTACCAGGCTGGAGATACGGTAGGAAAATAAGGAGAGAGACATATGGGTACAGGGAAGAAAATTAGGGTATTGGCTGCAAAGCCGGGATTGGACGGTCATGACCGGGGAATCAAGGTGGTGGCGAGTGCGCTCATGGATGCGGGGATGGAGGTGATATACACAGGCCTGCGGCAGACGCCGGCCCAGATCGTATCGGCGGCCATTGAGGAAGATGTGGATGTGATCGCCATGAGCATTTTGTCCGGGGCCCATGATTACTTGTTTCCCAAGGTGATGGAGCTTTTAAAGGAGAAGGGGGTGGAGGATATGCTGGTGATAGGCGGAGGAATCATCCCCGACGAGGATGTCCCCGCCCTGAAGGAGTCCGGCATAAAGGAGATTTTCGGCCCCGGTACCACCACCAAAGATATCATAGAATATATCAAAGGGCATGTGAATACGGTGAGTTAGTCCATAGCTGCGTCTCGAGGCCTTGGTCTCCGGACCTGGAAGGCGGCCTTCCCCTGTGTCCGCCTTTCGAGGGAATGAATGCCACCACATATTTTTCCCCGGATTGCCCGGTTCGTGTTGATTTTGGGTTTGATCCTCGCCTGGAGGGGACAGGCGACAAGCGGCATTATCACCATTGAGACAACCACGCGGGTGAAGGTTACTGGAAACCGCCTGAAGGTCTGCGTGACGCCCAGCAATAAGGGAACGGCCCGTGCCCATAATTTGCAGGTCCATGTGGCATTCCTGGGGGATGAGGAGCAGGGTCCCGTCATTACGAAGCTCGATCCGGGAGACTCTGAGACAGTCTGCTTTAAAAAGACCTTCTCCGGTATCAAAAAGGGCCGTTATCCCCTCAGGGTTCAGGTCGATTTTCACGATGCCAACCAGTACCCTTTTTCCGCCCTCTCAGGAAGCACCTTTTATGTGGGGGAGGATGTGAACCCTGACTTAGGGGCCTTGGGCAGGGACATGGAACTCCACAAAAGGGGCAGGCTGGTCATCCAGGTCACAAACATGGCGGCGGAGGCACGTAAGATCAAGGCCGGCCTGATGCTGCCGAAAGAATTTTCTTGTCCGAATCCCGGAGAAACCTTTCAGATCCCATCCAGAAGCGAAAAGGCCCTCACCTTTGAGATCCAAAATTTTTCCGCCCTGCCGGGAGCACGCTACCCGGTTTTTTGCTTCCTTGAGTATGACCACAATGACCGCCATCATACAGCCCTTGTGAGGGCCCTGGTAGAGATCACAAAGAAGGAGAATTTTTTCCGGCGGAACAAATGGGTATGGATTGGGCTGACTCTTTTTCTGACCCTTATTCTCGTGACATTCGTGGTGAAGGGACGGGGAAAGAGAAATGCGGCTTAGGCGGTCCAGCAAGGATGCAACTCATTTTTAATGGTGACGATTTCGGCCTGACTCAAGGGATTAACCATGGGATCATACAGGCCTTCAAAAAGGGCATCCTCTCGAGCACCTCACTGGTAGCCACCGGTGAAGCCTTTGAGGATGCCGTCTCCTTGGCCAAGGAAAATCCCGGTCTGGACGTGGGGATTCACCTCGTGCTGTGCGACGAGGCCCCGTTGATCAGGTCCGGCCGGCTCGCCCACGGCTCAACATTTCCTTCCAGAAACCGGGTCCTTGCAGCGATCCTGTGTGGCCGGACACCCTATGAGGATGTGGAGGCGGAATGGAGGGCACAGGTCCAAACGGGTATTGATGCAGGCCTGTCCATCAGCCATCTTGACGGTCACCAGTTCATTCATCTCTTTCCCGGGCTTTTCCCCGTGTGCCTTAGAGTGGCCGCCTTTTACAGAATCCCTTTTGTGCGGACCTCCCTCCTGGATCTGATCCATTGGGGGACAGGCACGAGGCGGCTGGTCCAGTGGGCCCTCCTCAACACATGGATCTCCCTTTATGTGGCCCCGAGAATTCCCCGCGGAATGCCAAAGATCCCCTCTATGGGGTTCTTGAAGGCGGGCGGCAGGCTGGAGGGGACGACCATCTTGAGGGCAGTGGACAGGGTGAATGAAAAGGGGACTTGCGAAACGGTCGAGGTCATGGTCCATCCGGCAACCGGGGACCCGCACACGGCCTCTAAATACAGGGACTGGCATTACCACTGGGAGGCCGATTTGCACCTCCTTCTTGACGCGTCTTTGAAAAGAGGTCTTGATGCGAGAGGCATTCGGGTGACTTCCTACAGGCAGCTCCTTGGAGATGCCCCATGAAAATACTCCTGATAAATCCGAACTGGACAGGAATCAGGCGGCAGAAACAGCATCAATTCAAGCGACTCTGGCAGCCCCTTGACCTGGCCATGACCGCTGCACTCCTTGAAAAAGCAGGCCACGGAGTCACCATCCTTGACAATAATGTGGATCGCCTCTCTTCCGAGAAAGTCGGGAGGCTCGGATCAAGGTTTGACAAGATTTTTGTGACCTCCACGCCCTATGACCGCTGGCAGTGCCCTTCCCTGGACATAGGTTTCTTCTTCGATACCCTCCGGGGGCTTCCCAAAAACCGTCTATATGTCATGGGTGCCCATGTGACCGAGAGGCCGGAGGCCATTTTAAGGGCGAGCGGGGCCCGGGCCGCCATCCTGGGTGAACCCGAGCAAGCCGTCCTGGATCTGACCAACCGCGACCACCCTGACAGGGATTTCCCCCCGGATGTCCCGGGTACGGCCTATCTCAAGGGGTCCCACTTTGTGCGGTCACTGGCCAGGGAGGTTTTGCCCGACCTGGATGAATTGCCTTATCCTGCCTTTCATCTCCTCCCCATGGACCGGTACACCTATGATTTCATGGGGCGTGATTTTGCTATTCTGGAGGGATCAAGGGGGTGTCCGTATCAGTGCAGCTTTTGCTACCTGGGCATGCACGGGACACGGTTCAGGCAGAAAAGCCTGGGACGCTTCCTGGATGAGATCCATGACGTAGTACGGCGCTATGACCGCAAGAATATTTATTTCATGGACCTGGAGTTTGCCCTCAACCGCTCCTATCTGATTTCCTTTTGCAGGGCCCTGATCAACCGGGGGATAAATATAAACTGGTGCTGCCAGACCCGGGTAACGGACGTGGATGAAGAGGTGATGGATTGGATGAAGGCTGGGGGATGCACCCTGATTCATTTTGGAGTGGAGGCAGGGTCAGAGCGTATTCTCGCTCAAACGGGCAAGGGGATTCGGATCTCCGACTGCTTCAGGGCCGTTTCCCTTGCCCGGAGCCGGGGCATTCGAACCGCACTGTTTATGAATTTCGGATTCCCGTGGGAAACCCAAAAAGAGATGGAGACCACCGTTGCCCTGGCCTTAAAACTCAATCCAACCTATGCGGCTTTTCATATGATCGTCCCCTTTCCGGGGACCCCCTTGGCGAGGGAGCTGGGTATTGATCCGGAATCCTTTCCCGTTACCCAATATCCTCACTATAATTTTGTTCATCACGACCTGCACACCCTGAAAGGGGTGATGAGAAAGGCCTACCTGAAATTCTATCTCCGGCCCGCTTATCTTATGGGGCTCTTGAAGGGCGGGGGAAGGGGGCGCCTGGGCCAGGCCGTTCTTCTTTTGAGGCATTTATGGCGTTAAAAGTCGCATGGCATATCCGGCCCTATGAAAAAGGGGATGAACACAAGATCCTCGAACTCCGGAAAGCCGTTTTCGGGGACCTGGATCCGGTGCGTAACAGGCTTTCCACCTGGTACTGGCAGTTTCGGGATAACCCTTCCGGAGAGGCCTTTTGCATGCTCGCCGAAGACGGGGGACACGTGGTCGGTCAGTACGCGGCCATTCCGACGCGGTTTTGCGTGGAGGGGAAAGAAACTGTTTTGGCCTTTTCTTGTGATACCATGACCCACCCCGGATATCGGGGACAGGGCATTTTTCCCTCCCTCGCCCAAGCCCTTTACGCATTCATCGCCTCGGCACATGGGGTCAGGGTGGTATGGGGATTCCCGAATGAGCGGTCTCTCCCCGGTTTTACCCAGAGGCTGGGGTGGCGCGTGTTGACCTCTTTTCCCTTGAGGGTGCGGCCTTTAAGGCCCCTTGCCATGGTTCGTCCTTACTTGCCTCTAAACCGGAACCGCCTGCACCCCCGATTTTTCCATGAGCCGGGAAGGGCCTTTGAAAAGGCATGCCCCGTGCCGGGACTGGTCATCGAACCCATTGACCACTTCAACCGGGCCTTTGATGCCTTATGGAAGGAGAACAAGAACCAGGCCCGTGTCATTCAGGTCAGAGACAGCCGGTACCTGAATTGGCGTTATTTGGGACAGCCCGAATTCAGGTACCAACCCTTTGCCGTCAAGTGGCAGGAGAGGCTGGCCGGGTATATGGTCATCAGGTTGCTGAGGGTCATGGCCCATGACTTGGGGGCGGTGGTGGACCTCTTTCCCATGCCTGCGGGTAACCCCCTTATGACCAAGGGACTCTTCGCCTTCGCCCGGGCCTATTGCAGAGAAAAAGGGGCCACATTCCTGACAGGGCTCTTTTCTCAAGGTGACCGCCCATTTTTTAGAAGGGCGGGACTGTGGCGGCTCCCAGAGGGCCTGAACCCCAGGAAATGGTATCTGGGCTGCCGCTTTGCGAAAAAGGACATGTCCGTGCTGGGGGCCGCTGAAAGCTGGTATGTCACTTACGGGGACACGGATATTGTCTGAATGAAGTCTTTCATCGGTCTCTGATTGAGTAGAGCCAGAGTCGGAAGAGGTTGCCGAATTTGTAACACCCTTCGTGAATCAAGTTGAAGCGACTCTCCCTGGTATCGTGGCATTTCACCGGAATCTCTGTAACCCTTTTCCCTTCCCGGCAAGCCCGGTAAAGGATTTCCACCACGTAGAAGGTCTTTTCATCCACGCAGGAGAGGTACTTTACGGCAAACCGCCTTCGGTAAGCCTTGGCCGCAATGGAATAGTCGGTGAATGCAATATGGAGCAGGACCTTGGCCAGACGGATGAAGAGATTGCTCGCCCCTTTACGGATCCAGGAACGCCTCTGGATCCCCGTTATTTTTGACCCCACAACCATGTCATAGTGGTCAAGGAGGGTGTAGCTCCGGGGTATGAAATTGAGGTTGATGGAAAGGTCCATATCCAGTGCGATAATCCTCTCGTACCCCGCCCTCTTTACCCCCTCCCGGAAGGCGGCTCCTACCCCTTTTTGGGGCAAATGAAAGAAGCGGATATGGGAGTAATCTCTGCATAACTGCCGGGCCAAGGCCACGGTTTTGTCCGTGGATCCATTGCTCCCGATGATGATCTCGTAAGGCCTTTCCATGGCCTCGAGGAAACGATTCAGGGTGGAAATATTTTGAACCACCAGGGCTTCCTCGTTGTAAACAGGTATAAAGATGGAAAATCCCGGCTCAAGGGGCATGGGCGGATATCTCCTTTAGGCGATTTCTGGCGGCTTCCGACCAAGGTTTCTCAGGGCAATCCTGAAGCAAGGTGTTGAAGTGTCGCCGGGCCTGTTCCTTGTTCCCGGTTTTCAGATAACAGAGCCCGATATGGTAGAGGGCCTCTGAGGCTTTTCGCGTTTCCGGGTAGTGCTCGAGGAGACGGGTAAGGCAACGGATGGTCTGTTGCCAATCTTCTTCTTTGAAAAAACATATGGCGTAATGAAATTCCGACTGGTCCGAGAGTAAGGTCTGGGGATGGCGCTCAATGATTTCCCTGAAATATTCCCTGGCCCCCTGGTAATCCCCCTGGGAGAACCGGGCCAGCCCTCTATTGTAGATGACGGCCGGGTATTCGTGGGAGACAAAGAGGAGATAGTAGGCCATGGCCGAGGCCAAAACCAGGATAAGGGGGAGGAAGATCTTCACGGCAAAGCGATCAAACCAGCCTGACAAGTGCCGGTCCATGCCTCTGAATACACTGAGGCGGGAGAGGACCAGAAACATGAAGGCCAGGGCGGTGAGAGAGATCCCCACAAGGTCCGGCCAAGTCTTTCCATAATAGAGACGTACCCGGGATTTCTCCGGATAGATCAACATGAAAGAGGGCGAGACCAGGTAAATTCTATCCGCCCCCTCGACCTTCCAGTTGGGGTGAAAGGAGATCTTTATAAGAAGGGGTTTGCCCGCGGTTGCCCCCTGGATGAGGACCTCTTCCTCCTTTATGGTCTCCTGGAGGTGTCCCCCATCCCCTACGATAGGTGTCCTGGGCAGGTGACGCACATCGGGATGGCCCTCCACATGGAACCGCGTAGGATCCTCTTCCACATCTCCCTCCCGGCACACCAAGGGCACCGAGAGATCGCCGAGGCGGAACCATTTGTAGGAGAGCTTTTTCCACTGCCCAGCGCTGACCAGGACCGGTTTGAATCGAAGGGGAACCACATACCTGTCCAGGTTTTCGATCAATTCATAGATCTCATAAGGCCCAAAAGCACGCTGGAATTGAAAGGCCGGGTCTTTTCTCGCCCTTTCCTTGGTCTCCGCTTCCGACACAATGTAGTCGCCCACATTAAACAGCCTGAGATGGGCCGCACCTCTGTCCAGGTTAAAACGGGAGTAGTTATAGTCCGGGATGGGGGTGGAAGGACCTTTGGAGGTCTCGGACTGGATGTAGAAGATGAAGGGTACGGAAAGGCTTGCCTGGATATAGAGCCCTTCAAGGGTGGACCTCCCGGAAAAGAGAGGAAGGGACTCAAAGGCCCTTACCGTGCCAGCCCTTCGGTGCACCATGCTGTGCTCGTAGACCACCCGGGGGTCCTGGGGGGAACCCTGCAGAAATCGATTGGCGGCTTGATAGGGCTTCCATAGGGGTCTGTTTTCAAAACCGGCATAGTTTGACTGGATCCACTTGTGGATAAAGGTCTCTTTGGAGTCTACCCACAAGCAGGTCAGAAGAATGAGGATCGCAGCCAGGACGATCTTTTCCCCCTGCCGTGATCGGGCCAGGGAAAAGGTCATGGCCCCGGTGGTTATGAGAAAGAATTGTGAATAAGGCAGAAAGCGTGCATCCACCAGGCCCAGCCTGTAGCCTATGGCGTAAAGGCCGAAGCCGCAACCGGTCAAGAACAATAGGTATGCCAAGGGTCCTGAGGGGACGGCCGTTTCATGCTTCCTTTTTATTACGAGAAAGATCAGGGTGCCCGCAAGGCTCAAAACGATAAAGGGACGGGTTATGGGGGGCACCATTTCTCTCAGGAACTGACTCAGATCCATGAAGATCCACAGTATGCTGAAACGGGTGGTATAGGGGAGAAAGGCCAGGAGAGGCAAAAGCCAGAAGCCCATAAAGAGAAGGGCCAAGACATAAATAAGAAACAGCTTCTTCAGGTTTTGGGCCAGGTCCTGTCTTGTAAAGAGAAAAAACACGGATGCCAGGACCGCATAGAGGAGGGTGTAGCCGTGAGAGAGCCCCACAAGGGCCAGAAGGAGTGCGGGTTTCAAAAGGGACGTCTTTTCAGACAAGGTGCGGTACAAGAGCCCCAGCCAGACAATGGACAGGGCAAAGCCGAGGCTGTAACAGAACTCACCGGCAAGAGTGCTGGGGATATTGCCCCCCCACATGGTATTCCCCTGCATAAAAAGAAAAGGCAGGGTGAAGGCCGCCCCCATAATGGGTACGGGACGGGGCTGTTTCAGGAGGCGGAAAAAGAGATAGGCGGCAGGGGGGAGGAGAAAGGTCCCCAATGCCGTCCCGAATTTGAAAGCGATCTGTAGGGGCATGACCCAGGAGAGAAGGACAATGATGAAGAAAGGAAGAGGAAAATAATACTGGAGCATGGGGAATCCGGCCAGATTGCCCTGACACCATCCTGATATTTCCCCCCGGGGCAGCAGATAGTCCCTCAGGTACTGGGCCGTATAATAGTGGGAGGCCGTATCGCCGCCTGTGGTAATGGTCATGGAAAGAAGGGATGAAGGCTCAAAATAGCAGAGGAGAAATAGAAAAAGGGCGGCCAGGGCGATCAAGTCTATAACAAAGAAGGGCCTTTGTCTTTTTCCTTCCACGTCCATCATATCAGAGTCTTGAGCCTGCCCCGTTGTTGCAAACGCATTGGCAGGATTGAGGCAGAACCTGGAGCTTGCCGTTTGTGAATTCCAGATTTAGTGAACTAATAACAGGCATTTTAAAGACCTGGAAAGAAAAAAAGCAGATTCTTCAAGCTCTTTTATTCAACGACGGGGTCTGGTCAGCTGCAGCCAAATATCGCCCTCTCCAGAGGGTTTATGCCCCTCCTTCCGGTGCAGGGCGCGGGAAGACGCCTGAGGATCCGTGGGCTCAGGTAAGGTGAAAGTTGCTAAGATACCCCCATTCAGGGGGTTTGAGCAAGCCTTTTTGCAGGCCATTGTGTGAGGAAATTCACTTGACACAAGGTCTATCAAATAGTAAAGAAATAGGCAGAAATAGATAGGTATGTTTCCCCCCCTCACCCCCAACGCGCGCCTTGAGCTTGCCTGGAGGAATTCCCGTGGTTATACCCTTTCGCCGCACGGCCTTCCCGGCCCTCGTTTTTTTCCTGTTTTCCCTGTTTTGCACCTTACCTGCCGGTCTGGCGGAGCAGAGCGCCCTGAACTACTTTGTGGACGGGGTCGAGGCCTTCCAAAGCAAGAATTATGAAGGGGCCCTGGATGCATTCAATAGGGCCATTGAACTGGATCCCGCCAAGCTTGAATACAGGTACTACCTTGCGCTCACTTACAGGGCCATGGAAAGATATGAGACCTCCCTGGAGATCCTCGAGTATCTGGTCCAAAAGGATCCCGCCAACTATTTTAAGGCCTATTTTGACATGGCCGGGATTTTTTCCGAACAAAAGGCGTATCAAAAGGCCCTTAAAACCCTGGACAAGGCTGAAGAAAGGCAACCTCACAATGCCCGGGTCTACATGGAAAAGGGGTATGTGTACAAGGGTCTCAAGGCCTATGCCCAGGCCGTAGAGTGTTTCCTCAAAGCCAAAGACCTGGATCCCAAACAGGCCCAGGTCGTCTATTTGATGGCCGGCGCGGTCTATCTCGAGGATGAACAATTTCGCCTCTCTGAGGAGATGATGAACAAGGCCATTGCCGTGGATCCCCGGACCGCCCTGGCCGAGAGCGCCCGTCAGACCCTCCTCAGCATCAAGGGTGCCAAGAGGGCAAGGAGGCCCCTGTATCTCTCCAGTTCTTTTGCCTGGGCCTACGATGACAATGTCCCCCAAAACCCCGTGGACGAGATCGTGAGTCCCGTCCCCACCGTAGGCCGGGGAGCGGGGGATCAATTTGAGAGCTTCCTCTTCAAAGGGGGATACAAGTTCGTGAATCGAAAGGACCTTGAGGTGGGGGCCGGATATTCGCTTTATTGCATCGGGTACAAGGAGTGGACCGAGAATAACGTGCTGGCCCACACGCCCCAGCTCTACCTGCAATATAACAAGAACCCCCTGTTCCTGCGGGTCCAGTATGACTTCAGCTACTTCTACACCGGGGGCAGTATGGATCGGCACCACATCCCCTTTTTTCTGTCCTTTGGCAACCGCTCCGACGACAAACTGAGGATGCACAGTATCATGCCCACCCTTACCATACTGGAACCCTACAATTTAAAGAGCGATATTATTGCGGTGTATCAGGACAAGCACTACTTGGATGGGGTCACCCCCGATGCGGACTATTACTCGGGGCAGATCATCCAGTCCTATAAATTTCCCAAGGCGGATATTTATCCCCGCGCGAGTTACCGCTACGGCTATGAAGACGCGGATGATGAGACCTCGTCTTACCGGTTTCACGAGGTGTCCCTGGGAGTGAGTTTCCCTATCCACTGGGATATCACCGGTGATATCGCCCTGACCTATATGCGGACGAACTATCAGAATTTTCCCATTGCGGGTGATCGCCGGGACAATGCCTTCATGGGCTCCATTTCCTTGACCCGGCCTATTGGAGATTGCTTTGTGATGCAGTTCTTTTACAATTACACGCACAATGATTCCAATGTGACGGATGTCACACTCGGCGGGATCGACCCCTATAAATTTAAGAAGAACATGTACATGTTTTTGATCAGTTATAACTACTAGGCGCCGCTTCCTCGGTCCCTGGCAGGAGGGCAGTATGGAATGGCTTAAACATCTTGACAGGAAGCTTGAAAAATGCGGGTTCCCACGGGGTGGATGGTGTCTGATCATGGCCTCCATTCTGGCGGTGATGGTCCTGTCACCCCTACGGGCTTACGGGGCCGAGGCCATCGGCGAGATTACCCGGCTTGAGGGAACGGCCTTTGCATACAGGGTAGAGGCCCCAAGACCTATCAAGGTCACCCTGGGGATGGCGGTCCGCCTCGGGGATCGTCTTAGGACCGGTTCGGATTCAAGACTGAGGATCGAACTCAAGGACGGCAGTATCCTGAGTATGGGGGAAAGGGGCGACCTCAACCTGGAGCAGTTTAAATACAATCCCCGGAAAAAGAGCCGGTTTGCCTTTTTCAGGATGGCCCTGGGCAAGCTTCGGGTCTTTGCGAATGATCTCTTGAAATTCAAGGAAAAGGATTTCAAGGTCAGGACCCCCACGGCGGTGGTCGGGGTTCGAGGCACCCTGTTCCTGGTTTGGGTCAAGTCCAAGGCCATAACCCATGTGGTGTGCCTCAACCGGGCCGTCCAGGTGGCCAACGTGTTGAGGCCGCAACAGATGGTCTTGCTTACCAAGAACCTGGGAACCAACATCATAGGGAATAAGGTTCCCGGCAAACCCTTTCTTCTGACCCCGGACCAGCTCAGGCAATTCCAGGAAGGGCTTGAACGGTTTGCACCTCCTCCCACTACGACGACTGAGACGACGACCGAGGAGACCACCACCGAGGAAACCACCACCGAGGAGACGACCACCGAAGAGACAACCACGGAGGAAACCACCACCGAGGCCACCACCACGGAAGAGACCACAACAGAAGCCACGACCACCGAGGCGACCACCACGGAGGCCACCACGACCCAGGCTACGACCACCGAGGCCACCACCACTCAGGCGACCACCACCACGAGTACCGCGCCGACCACGACGACCACCACAACCACGGCACCGACCACCACGACCACCACGGCACCCACCACATCGACTTCTACAACCACTTCAACGTCTACCACCACCACGACCACCACATCCACCACTTCGACCTCCACCACGAGTTCCACCACCACCAGCACAAGCACGACGTCCACGACCACCACCACGACCGAGCCGACGACGACCACGACCACCGGCCCGACCACGACCACCACGAGCACCACGAGCACCACCACGTCGCCCACAACCACCACGACCACCACCACCTCCCCCACGACGACCACGAGCACCACCACTGTCCCCACCACGACTACGACGACGACCACAACCACCACCACAACCAGCACAACGACGACGACCACCACCACAACCACCACCAGCACATCAACCCTGCCCATCCTTCCCGGTCCCCCGGGGAGGCCCGGTTAGCGGTGGCAAAGGGCGTAATACCCATGATGATCAAAGGAAAATATCGTTTTTTGCTTTACGCCCTTCCCCTTCTGGTGATGGCTGGGGCCGTGATGATTTATTTGCCGCTCTCCCCTTCCAACGGCGAGGCCTCGCGATCCTCCGGCCTTCATAAAACGGCCCCCAGACACCGCCTCCAGGTGAGAGGCTTTCACTTCGAGGGGCGATATGAAGGGAAAAGGGTTATTTCCATCCGGTCGGACAGGTTCACCATAGAAAAGAAAAAACTCGGCTTTTTCAGCCTGGGCCTGATGAACACGGCCACCTTCAGAAATGCCGTGATCGACCTCTATGGCAGGAAGAAAGAGGGAGGGCGGGATGGCACCCCAAAAGGACAAACCACCCCGGCCATGATTTTTAAGGGGGCCTTTAAGAAGGAGACCCTCCCGGCCTTTCCGGTTAAGGGGGTTTCCTCCGTGGTTATAGAACCGGTCCAGGTGAACCTGTACCATGAAGACGCCCTGATCGCCCGGATCGCCGCTTCTTCGGCGACCATCGGGCTCAGGGGACGAGAGGTCCTGTTTGAGGGGGATGTACTGGTCGTCTCAGGTCCAAGGGTATTGCGGACGGACCGCTTGATGCTTCTCCCCGACAAGGGTCTATTGAGAACGGACCGTCGTTTTTTGTTGAAGACACCCAGGCAAGACCTGGTGGGTGACGCTTTGACCGTTGACGTCCTTCTTACGCCTTTGAGGGCCGTGAGTTCATAAAACCGTGCGTTTTTAAGGAGACGGATAACATGAGAATTTTTCGGTTGATTCTCCCTATTGGCCTTTTCCTCACCCTCCTTTGCCCCTTGAACGCAGGGGCCACCTCGTTGGAGGGATTTATCAATCAAGGGGAAAACGCCCTGTTCTCAGAGAGGGTGGAAGGGATGCTGGAGGCCCATTCCTTGTTTCGGGAAGCGCAAGCCGCCTATCCCGGGGATCCGGTGGTCAATGCCTACCTGGCCTTTACCCGCCTTATTCACTTTGTTTTGGGAGTGGATCCGTCTTGCCTTCCCGAACTCATGGCCCTGTTTGGTATCCACTGGAGAGGGGATGAACTGGAGAACCTGGACCTGGACCTGCCTCTCAACGGCCAAGACGACCTGATCCTGCCCGATACGGCCCCTACCGGAGAGTCACTTCGTTCTTTTGCAGCGGGGCCCCTGCTCACCGCGGTGAATGCCTCCATTGCCAATCTGGACGTGACCGTGGCCGGTTGGACCGACGCGGATAAGCATGTCATCTCCAGATATAAATTAAAAAACGGGGACAAGGATATAGAGTTCGATTACGGCGACATCTTTCTCTTCCGGTCGGGTTTGAAGGCCATGAAGGCCCTTATCCTGACCACCACGGCCTATGACCTGGACATCAGCCTCCGCGAGGTCATCGCCCTGGCCAATGCCGGGCTCTTTAACCTCAAAGAGCTCTTTGACCGGTACCCGGATTTCTTGAGGCTCCTGCCCACGGCCACCACTGACGGAAACGGGGCCGCCCTGCTCCTGGATGCCAGGACCGCCCTGCTGGAGGGCATAGAAGACTATCTCGCCGCCTCGGAAAAGATCCGTAACGACACAAACCTGGAGCCGGGTGCCGAGGAATTGATTTCCATTGAGCCGTGTGAACTCCGGGAGGAGGAGTGGTTCCGAATCAATCTGACCAAGTTGAGGGACGCCCTCATAAATGGCACGACCTTTGAAGATGTGGACGAGGAGCCGACCTGGATCCTGACGGACGACGCCACAGGCCGGAGGCTGGAACTCCACTTTAGAACCCACATGAGCGAGGGCCACTACCAGGGACTGGATGGATGCGATTTCATCAGCTGCGGCGGCCGCATTGAATGTGTGATCATCGACGGGGGCCAGATCAGCTTTGACCTGGAGAGCACGGACCCCGGAAAATGGGCCACCGCCACTTTTACGGGGACTTATGCACCCCTTGCGGGTCAGATCACGGACGGCACTTACGATGGTGTGGACCAAAACGGGTCTTTTTCAGGGACCTTCACGGCCGCCCGCACCGCCGTGAACCAGAGGACCACCACCATCAACCCCAATCCCTTTTTCGGAAACACGAGCGGCCCCTATGACCTGAGGGATTTTTTGCCCCAGTTTAATCCCTTAGGGGGGCCTGTTCCCGACTCCGTGGGCTACGGACTGAACCCGGCGACCCCGGACGCCACCCTGGGGGGCATCCTCCCCGATTATACCCAAGGCGACTGGGACCTGGAGGCGGAGCCCTTTGGAACCGTGAATATACCCGTGGTGGCGAGCGGGGCCATCACCGTGGACGGTGATATGAGCGACTGGTCCGGCCTGGGGATCTCGCCCGTGTATACCGACGTCTCCGGGAATAACAAGCCTGATTTTCAAGGGACGGACATCAAGGCCCTTTCCCTGGCCAAGGATGACCAGTTCCTGTACCTGGCCATGGAACTTCATGACGGCCCGCCCAGCCAGGAAGTCATGTACTGGGTCACGGCCCGCCAGCAATATGATGACCGGCAGACGGTGGGTGACCGGGGGGCCTGGGCCGGCTGGGACAGCACCAACGGCTGGAAGGGCCAGACCGGAAAGTGGCAGGGCGCATCCTGGCAGGGATCAGGGTCCTACCCCGGCAACGGCGCTCCGGGCGCGGATGTGATGGAGTGGAAGGTCCCCCTGGATGAATTGGGTATCCTCTCCGGGAGATTTATCCGGCTCTGGACCCAGCGTGAGCCCTACCGCCCCAGCGAGGACCATCCGACGGGCCTGCACATCATGCCGCTTACCACGATCACCGGGACCTTCACCATACCCGATTATGATTCCTCCAAGGACGGGCCTGTGTACATCGGAGTCTATCGTTTTGACGGGACCTATATGACCGACAAGGAGCACCGCCTGTCCAGTACCATTATTTTTCACGACGATTTTATTAACGGCATGACCTATACTCTTAATAAAGTGGCCGTGGGGGAAGAGGTCTTTGTGGCGGCCCGGTGGGACGCGGATTTTAACGGGGTCCTCACGCCAGGGGATTACACCGCCTTTACCGCGGTCTTTACCACCACCCAGGCGGGTCATGTGGTGGATCTGGCCCTGGGTGATGAACACCCCCTTTTCCCGGCCCCCGCCTTCAAGAATACAGGGGTCTTCAGCAGGAGATACGAAGACGGCAGGCCTTCAAATGTCCTCCTCTGGGCCTTTATAGCGGGACCGAGCCCGGATGATGCCACCCTTACCGTGGAAGGACCGGGGGGGACCTTTGAATTGGAGCCCACCCTCTTTTTCCGCCAGGCCGGTCTCCTCTATTCGGCATCCGCCTCATCCCTGCCGGACGGGGACTATGTGTTTCACGCAAAGGATTCCCTGGGGAGGGAAGCCCAGCTCACCTATCCCTACCACTATAACGGCGGCCTGCCCTTTGTGCTGGGGAGCAGCCTGGAGCCTGGCGATCAGGCCTACACGGATTCCACCACACCCACCCTGCACTGGAGTGCCCCTGAGAGCGGCCTTTTTTACAAGGTCTATGTCCAGGATTCCGAAGGCAAGGCCATCTGGTATGTGTCACCCTATATGACCTCCACCTCGGTCACCGTGCCTTCTGGCCTGCTCCAGCCGGATACCGCCTACTATTGGTGGGTGAGGGTTTTTGACAGTGATACCCATCCCATGAACTGCACCCAGAGTAATGTGCTTTCCTTTTTTACAGGCCCCAAACAGACCGCCTCCATTTCCACGGCCATCCTGGGGACCCTGCCGCCTGCTGGGGAGAGGACCGGGTATTATAACTGGTGCGGCGCCAAGATCCCCGGGGTGGCCCCCTGGGACATCAGTTTGTTCCAGCTAAAAGACCCCGGTGGAGGCATCCTTTTTGAGGGCAGGCAGTCTGACCCGCGCCTCTATACTTCCCCCTACCAGTTCAATACGGTTTATAAACCGGACAGTCCCCTGCCGGCCGGAGATTACACCCTCCGGGTGGAAGATAGCTCAGCCACACTGGCTTCAAAGACCATACCCTACGTCTATACCGGCATGGAGGCGGTGGCCAAGGAATCCATGTCACCGCCCAAGAATTATTACTTTAATCCCCTGAGCCCCACCTTTTCCTGGAATGCCGTCTCGGATCCGGAGACCTACTATTCCCTGAGGATCTACGATCCGGTCAACAAGATCCCGGTCTGGAGCAGCACTCCCTCTCAGGATACCTCGGTGACCGTGCCCGAGGGGGTATTGATGCCGGGCGGGACCTATCTCTGGACCGTGTATACCTATGATTGGGACCCGGCGACGGAGACCTTTAACAATTTCAACTTCGTGAATGTGGAGGGCAACAAGGTTCTCTGGCGCTTCACCGTGCCCAATGTGAGCATCTCTGGCACGGTGGGTGATATCGCCGGGCCCATCCCCGGGATTGAGGTGCGGGCCCTGACCGGGGAGCCCTGCGGGGGATATACCGTGGTGGCCAGCACCCTCACCAATGGAGACGGCGCGTACGCCTTCCTGGATCTGCCTCCCGGGACCTATTATTTGAAGGCCCTCCACGACGGGGCCGGCTACCTGGACGCCTGGTGGAACGCGTCCCACGGCAGCCAGTCCTGTGGCCATGCCCAGGCCGTTGTCCTGGAAGCCGGAGGCTCTGAAGGGGGCAAGGATTTCCTGCTTGCTTACGACTCAGACTCCGACGGCATGGGGGACCAGTGGGAGCTTTATTATTTCGGGGACCTCTCCCATGACGGCACCGGGGATGGGGACGGCGACGGCCTGACCGACCTCGAAGAATTTGAAAACGATACCGATCCCACCAATCCTGACACAGACGGGGACGGGCTCTCGGACGGCCACGAGGTCAATACCTCTCACACGGATCCCCTGTCGTCGCAACCCTTTGTGGTGGCCATGACCGTCAATACCACAAGCAACCAGAGCTTTGGTTCGGCCACCCTGTTTCAGGCCGTATTTAGGAATACCCCCTACTGGGAGGTGCAATCCCTGACCGTGGACGGTCCCGACGCGTTCCATTACGCCTTCCAGGATATTGACATCGCGGATTACAAGACCAACCTCCACTACAAGCAGGTCCACCCCGGGGCCCTTACAAACGGGACCTATACCTTCACCCTCACCACCCAGGGCGGCGGTGTCCACACCTTCGATACCACCCTGTCAAGACACAATATGCCCCTGGTGGATGTGGGCGCGGTGGTGATCACCAACCAGGACGGGAACCCGGGCCAGGTGGTGGCCGCGGAAAACGCCAAGGCCGGCACCACGGAGCCCGTCTTTGAGTGGCAGCCTGTGGATACAAGTTACCCCGTGTATTACAGCCTCATGATCGATGAATACGCCACCGGGACCCGGGTCTATAACAGCCCCAGATCTACGGACACCACCTGCACGGTCCCGGCCGGCATCCTCATGCCCCACACCCGTTATACGTGGTCTGTGTCTGTGAATGATGCCCAGGAGAGTGCCTCCCTGAGGAACCTCTCCTATAACTGGCGCTTTTTCACCACCGACGCGCCGGCCGACCCCCTCCAGATCGACATGGCCGCGGTCTGGGGCCGAAACACCCCGGAAGGAGAGGAGACCACGGCCTATTGTTTTGTGAGCGGCCTTTCCGCATCCGATTTGAAGCGGTTGTGGGTGGAGGGGCCCAGTGGGTTCAGCTACGATTTCAACCGGGGGGACGGTGTGGTC
This sequence comes from uncultured Desulfobacteraceae bacterium, assembly GCA_964573885.1. GTDB lineage: Bacteria > Desulfobacterota > DSM-4660 > Desulfatiglandales > Desulfatiglandaceae > CAZNLL01. The sequence goes on from CAZNLL010000001.1 coordinate 18,109, forward strand.
TTTTATGGCTTCAGGAGCCTGGTATCCCACGCCTTTGACGCCTCTTTGCCCGACGGATCCTATACCTTTTACGTGGAGGACAAGGACGGGAAAACGGCCAGCAGCACGGCCGATTTCTCACGCCTTGAAACGCCCCTGGATTGCCCCAGCCTTGTGAACCCGGGGCATAAGGTCCCCCTTCGCACCCTCACCCCCACCTTTAAATGGCAACCCATTCCTGATCCCGGGTTCCCCGTCTATTACCGGGTCAAGGTGGTGGACCTCTATACCCGTCACATCGCCTGGTGGTCGGACTGGGCCGACGTCACCCAGGTCACGGTGCCTGCGGACGTCCTTTCCTGGAACGCCAATTACAGCTGGTATGTGGAAGTGAGCGACGGCACCGGCTCAGGGACGGTCACCAATTACGCCCGGTCCGCATCGCGCCTCTTTTACACCCGGTACGGAGAGGCTGCAGATGTGGCAGGCACCGTAACAGGCGGTGAAGTGGCCGTGGCGGGCAAGGTTTACGTGGTGGCCCTGGACGGGCCCTGGCCCGGGGGCGGTGTCCTGGCCATGGATGTGCTGGATGGGCCGGGTGCTTACGTGCTCAAGGACCTGCCCGTGGGAGGGGATGTCTATATCTACGCCAGGTGGGATGTGGATAACAGCACAAGCCGCAGCGTGGGCGACTGGGCCGGGGCCTATGGCGGGAATTCCCTGGTGATTCAATCGGGGGGGCATACGGGGATTGATTTTGCCATGAGCGGCCAGATCCCGGCCGTGACCGTCTCGGGCACGGTTACCTGTCCGGATTATACGGCCGGCGAAATAATGATTGGAGCCTATGACGGTCCTGATCCGGCCGCGGCCCATTGCCTGGGCCGGGTGACCCTTGCCGGGCCGGGCCCCTATACCCTCGGAAACCTGCCCAAGAACATGTATGTGTGGGTCGGGGCCTTGTGGGACGCGGACGGAAGCGGGGGGGCCAACTCCGGGGATTACAGCGGGGGCTACGGTGCCAATCCGGTCCTCATCGACGCGGACAGGACGGGCATTGATATTAGCGTGGATGATCCGGTCAATGACGCGCCCGTGGGGGGTTATGACAAGGAAAATATCATTCCCGAGGAAGAAGTCCTTCGTTCCCCTTACGGCACGAACGGGGTGATCACCCTGAATCTCAAGTTCAAGGACACGGAGGCCGATGCCTGCACCCTTTCGGACTTCCAGTATGCCTTTGACGGGGGCAACACCTGGAGATCCCCGGTCAACGGGGATGCCTCCGAGGCCCTGGCCGGTGACTGGCCGGATAACGGGGGAAACGGTTTCGTCTCGGCCCCGGACTGGTCAGGACCGGTGTATAAGGTCACCTTTGACACCAATCACCCGGATATCTTTGCCATGGGATACCGAAAAACCGGGAGCGTGAAATGCCGCTTCAAGGTCCACGACCGCTTTCATGATTCCCCCTGGGTGTACACCCAGGCCTTTACCTCGGATAACGCCCTCCTGGCGTGGTGGAAATTCAATGAGGGAACGGGTAACACCGCCTTTGACGCCACGTGGAGCCATAATCCAGGCGCCATCACCGGGGCCTCCTGGACCCAGGACCGGTTCGGCGAACCGGGCCGGGCCCTTTCATTTGATGGGACGGACGACCAGGTAAGGGTGCGCGACGGCCGGGCCCTGGATATCCTGAGGAACTTCACCATTTCGGCGTGGATCAAACCGGCGGATGTGGATACGTGGAATTACCGGTTTATTGCGGGCAAGACCGGTCCCACCGGGGTGAGCTATGCCCTGATCCAGTATGGCGAAGAGTTCAAGCTCTATGTCTCTTCCGATGGGACATGGTACGACGGGACCGTGATCTCCTCAAATGTCCTGACAGCGGGCGAGTGGCAGCTGGTGGCCGGGGTCTATGACGGAAAAGAACTGAGCCTATACCGCAACGGGGTCCTTGTGGAATCTGAGCCCTTTTCTCTCTCCCTTTACAGGGGGAGTGCACCCTTTGAGGTGGGAAGCGGGTTTATTAACGGCACGGCGGGGCATTACTTCAAGGGGGCCATAGATGACATCCGGCTCCACGGCCGGGCCTTGAGTGCCGAAGAGCTCAACCCGGCCATCGTCGACACGGACGGAGACGGCATGGACGATGCCTGGGAGATCGCCCACTTCGGGGATCTCTCCCATGACGGGACCGGGGACGGCGATTCGGACGGGCTCACAGACCTAAAGGAGTTCCAAAATCAGACCGATCCCAATGATGCGGATACGGACAAGGACGGTGTGAGCGACGGGGACGAAGTCACCCAGGGCACGGACCCGATTAGTTCGGATACGGACGGGGACGGCTTGACCGACGGGGATGAATTGAATACCTATGGGACCGAACCCCTGAACAGGGACACGGATAACGATGGGTTGAGCGACGGGGAAGAGGTCCTGACCTTCAACACCAACCCCCTGGAGCCCTATCATGACTGGGGCCAAACAGGGGTGGCGGATACCTCCGTGGTCCAAAATATCCTCCAAATCACCCTTAATCCCTATGATGACATGGTTTCCTGCTGGGGGACCTATCCCTGGGGTCCGGCGGGCGAGTGGATCGCCTACCACGCGGAGATAGAGGGGGGTTCTTCCTCAGACAATGAGATCTGCATCATCCGGTCCGACGGGACGGACCGGACCCGGCTCACCTTTAACACGGTCTGTGACAGCCACCCCGGTTTTACGCCCGACGGCCAGCGTATTGTGTTTCAGCGAAGAAGCGATACCGGGTATGGCGAAATCTGGATCATGGACCGGGACGGGGCCAACCCGGTCAACCTGACCCGGGCCCACGGCGGGCCTGTGTGGGAGGGCTGCTGTGAAAACAAGCCCGTGGTCAGCCCGGACGGGACCCGGATCGCCTTTCATACCTGCTACATGGACATCTGGGTCATGAATATCGACGGGTCAGATCCCAGGAAAATCTCGGGTAATATTGATGATTGTACCAAACACACCTGGAGCCCGGACGGTCGCTGGGTCCTCTTTAACGGCTGGGAACCCGATGGGGACGGGTGCAGGATTTTCAAGGCCAGGGCGGACGGATCGGGTGCGCTGGTCAAGCTCTCGGACGAGTCCCTTTCAGGCCAGTATTCAAACTGGTGTGAGAACTGGGCCTTCTGGAGCCCGGACAGCCTTTGGATCGCCTACCACGGCCGGTATTATGACGGAGTCACACATATTTATACCCTCGGCATCATGCGGCCCGACGGCACGGACAGGCAGATTCTGGTGGAGCAGAAAGAGGACCCTGAAGATGTGGATGACTGGGAAGGGGTGTGCGGCCCCAAGTCATGGAGTCCCGATTCCAGGTGGATCGCCTATAAGATGGACAACCGGGTGGACGCATCCTGCAATATCTTTATCATCAATATCTATACGCACGAGGTGGTCCAGCTCACCAAGGAGTATGTAGACTACCGCCTGTGGTGGAGCCCGGACGGGTCAAAGATCCTTTTCCGCGATAGAGAGTATCCGCCGGAGGGTGGGTCCCGGGATAGTGTGTTTCCCAATAATCTCCAGGATGACCTGCTCGTGATCAATCTCATCCCCGACTTTTCCAAGGTGGACACGGACGGGGACGGTATGCCGGATACGTGGGAGACCTTCTTTTTCGGAGACCTGAGCCGGGACGGTACCGGGGATTTTGACGGGGACGGGCTCTCTGACTTTGAGGAATACCAGCTCACCCTGGATCCCACCAAGGAAGACACGGACGGCGACGGACTCAATGACGGCGATGAGATCAACACGTACGGCACGGATCCCGGGGCGCCTGACACGGACGGGGACGGTTTGACCGACGGTGATGAATTGAATACCTATGGGACCGAACCCCTGAACAGGGACACGGATAACGATGGGTTGAGCGACGGGGAAGAGGTCCTGACCTTCAACACCAACCCCCTGGAGCCCTATCATGACTGGGGCCAAACAGGGGTGGCGGATACCTCCGTGGTCCAAAATATCCTCCAAATCACCCTTAATCCCTATGATGACATGGTTTCCTGCTGGGGGACCTATCCCTGGGGTCCGGCGGGCGAGTGGATCGCCTACCACGCGGAGATAGAGGGGGGTTCTTCCTCAGACAATGAGATCTGCATCATCCGGTCCGACGGGACGGACCGGACCCGGCTCACCTTTAACACGGTCTGTGACAGCCACCCCGGTTTTACGCCCGACGGCCAGCGTATTGTGTTTCAGCGAAGAAGCGATACCGGGTATGGCGAAATCTGGATCATGGACCGGGACGGGGCCAACCCGGTCAACCTGACCCGGGCCCACGGCGGGCCTGTGTGGGAGGGCTGCTGTGAAAACAAGCCCGTGGTCAGCCCGGACGGGACCCGGATCGCCTTTCACACCTGCTATATGGACATCTGGGTCATGAATATCGACGGATCAGATCCCAGGAGGGTATCGGGCAATCTCTACGAATGCACCAAACATACCTGGAGCCCGGACGGGCGGTGGGTTCTCTTTAACGGGTGGGAACCCAACGGGGATGGATGCCGGATTTTCAAGACCAAGGCGGACGGATCAGGCGTGCCGGTCAAGCTTTCGGACGAATCCCTTTCAAGCCAGTTTGAAAGTTGGTGTGAGAACTGGGGCTTCTGGAGCCCGGACGGCCTGTGGATCGCCTACCACGGCCGGTATTATGACGGGGTGACGAATTACTATACCTTGAGCATTATGCGGCCCGACGGGACAGACAGACAGATCCTGGTAGAGCAGAGTGCGGGGGAAGTCCTGGCAGAGCAGGACTCTGTCACGGGTTATACGTGGGAAAATGTGTGCGGCCCCAAGTCCTGGAGCCCGGACTCCAGGTGGATCACCTTTAAAATGGAAAACGTGGACGGGTCCATAAATATCTTTATCATCAACATCTATACTTTCGAGACGGTTCAGCTCACCAAGGACTATCAGGACTACCGCCTGTGGTGGAGCCCGGACGGGTCAAAGATCCTTTTCCGCGACCGGTCCTCTTTCAGCCGGGATAGTGTGTTTCCCAATAATCTCCAGGATGATCTGCTCGTGGTCAATCTCATCCCTGACTTTTCCCAGGTGGATACCGACGGAGACGGTATGCCGGATACCTGGGAGATCTTCTTTTTCGGGGACCTGAGCCGGGACGGTACCGGCGATTTTGACGGCGACGGGCTGTCCGATTTGGAGGAATACCTGGGCACCACGGATCCCACAAAACAAGACACGGACGAAGACGGCCTCAATGACGGCGACGAGGTCCACACGTACGGCACGGATCCCCTGGAACCTGACACGGACGGGGACGGCCTGAATGACGGGGATGAAGTGAACACGTACGGCACCGATCCCCTGGACCGTGACACGGACGGTGACAGTCTCCCCGACGGGTATGAGCCGGCCGTGGGGCTTGATCCCCTGGATCCCGCCGATGTATTCAGCCAGCAGATCCTGTATGCGGCGGACCGGGTGAGCAACCTCCACGTGGTGGATCACCACACGGGCAAGGCCTACCTGGTCGGGCCCCTGGGCACCGGCTATGTGAGTTCCATGTCCTTTAATCCCCTCACAGGGGGTCTCTTCGCAGGCATTGGGAACCGCGGCAATGCGGGGTGTGTGTACACCGTGGATCCTCTGACGGGACAGGCCACCCTGGTGGGGTGTGACTATGTGGACTCGGGCTACGCCATCGCAGGCATGGATTTCCGCTCAGACGGGGTCCTCTTCGGGTATTACGAGGCCGGGGACGGCCTGGCCACCATTGATCCCCTCACAGGGGCCGCCACATTTCTGGGATATAGCGGGCTTGATTGCTGTGGTAACGGGATCGACTTTGACCCCGATGATGTCCTCTTTCATGCCAATGAAGACGGGCTTTCCACCCTGGATCAGATCACCGGGGTGGGAACCTTCTTAACCCCCTTCAATTACATCGGGTTCCCGGCCCTGAATGATCCGGTATTCAACGCCCTCTCCTTTGACCAGAACGGGATCCTTTACGGGACCCTCCATGACGGGGGCCAGGGATCGGGGGCCTCGGGTCCCACCTACCTGGCCACCATTGACACGGCCACCGGGGATGCCACCCTTGTGGGGGAGACCAAGTTCGACCTCTCCGCCCTGGCCTGGAGCAACTGGATTGATTCAGACGGGGACGGCATGCCGGATGTCTGGGAAAAACGCTACTTCGGTGATCTTTCCCATGACGGCACCGGCGATACAGACTCAGACGGGCTCACGGACCTGGAGGAATTCCATAAAAGAACGGATCCCACGGAGCCTGATACGGACGGGGACGGGTATTATGACGGAGAAGAGGTCCGTCTGGGGAGCGACCCCGCCGATGCCTCCAGTTATCCCGTGTACAATGCGGGCACCTACTGGGCGAGTATAGACACGGGCGACGACATCCTGGGTGAGGGTACCCAGGCCAGCCCGTGGAAGACCCTTCACCATACCCTGAAGCGGGTGAACCAGGGGGAATCGGGCCCCTACGAGGTCCATGTGGAATCCGGAACCTACAGTGCGGCAAAGGGCGAGCAGTTCCCCTTGGTCATTACCCAGCCCAACGTAACCCTCCTGGGAGTCAAGGAGAGCCCCGCGGTATTAACAAACCTGGCGGAAGCCGTTTGGGATTTGGGTGTAAGTATTAACGCCTCCAACGTGCACCTGAGAGACCTGGAGATAACGGGTTTTCTCTGCGGGGTTTATATTGCTCAAGGCACTGGTAGCGGGATTGCCCGGTGCCGGCTGGATCAAAACAGTGAATACGGAATCTACATGACCGCGGGGACCGGAGGCAACGCCATTCAGGGGTGTGAGGTCTCCCGGACCGGGATGGTCGGAATTTCCATAGAAGGAAGCCATGGAAATCAGATCACCGGGTCGACCATTTACAATAACGGCTCGCCCGAGATCCGGGGAGTGGGCCTGGAGATCATTTGCGGGGCCGATAACAACCTGGTTTCAGAGAACGAGATTTACTGGTCCGGGGACCCTGACCATCCCCAGATGACAGGCATTTCCCTTTACCAGGCCGGGTCCGGAACCCAGGTGGCCCAAAATACCATCCGTAACCACAGTGGCCCGGATTCTGACGGGATCCATGTGGAAGGGTGGAACCCGGTCATTGAAGGGAACACCCTTTTTGACAATACCTTCGGGATCTCGGTGGTGGGTTATGGGGACGAGACGGCCTCCCCCTTTATTGTCAATAACCTCATCTATGAGAAGACCCCCGGGGTGGTGGCCTATGCAATGATTATAGGCAGCTATGACGTAAGCGTGGTGAATCCCAAGGTCTATCACAACACTATGGACGGGGGGGCCTATGAAGGCGTAGCCGTGGAAGTTTACGGGAGCCAGGCCCCGACCCCGAGTCCGGAGATCAAGTACAATATCATCACCAACTTTGACCAGTACGGGATTGGGAACAGCGGCGGAAACCCCGACATAGACTACAACGATGTCTGGAACAACGCCGGCGGCAACTATTCCGGGTGTTCCGCCGGCCCCAACGACCTCTCTCAGGATCCCTTGTTTTCGGAAGGGGGGGGATATTCCCTTCAGCCCGGATCCCCCTGTATCGACGTCATTCCGGCGCCGGAAACCACCATTGACCCCGTGGGCGTGGATATTTTGGGCTATGCCCGGCCCAAGGGTCTGGGATTTGACATGGGGGCCTATGAGTACGTAGCACCGGTCACCTACGACTATACCCTCCCCGGGGGCACCGGCCAGGTCACGGACTACAGGCTTTTCACCGTGCCCGTGGACCTGGGGACCGGCGCGGATCTCCTGGCCGCCATGGAGGCCCAACTGGGCCCCTACAATCCCTCCCTGTGGCGGGTATTCGGGTGGAACGGTGTGGACTATGTGGAGATCAATGACCCGGCCTTTGCCTCTTTTCCGGTGGGGCCGGGGGATGCCTTTTGGATCATCAGCCTGGATCCCTCCGCACTTCCCTTTGAGGGCTTTCCCTGTCCGGAAAGACGCCTCTTTAAGAAACATCTGGGCCTGGAATGGAGCCTTTTCAGCCTGCCCTGGCCCGGGACGGACCTGGCCTTGGGAAATATAGCGGTCACCGATGGGGCAAGGACCTATTGGATCACGAGTCCCCAGAACCCCTTCACAGACCTCTGTATCTGGTCGTATACCGGAGAGGGACCCTATGACGGTTATGTCAAGCTGGAATCCCCCGGAGACCTGGTAAAGGCGGGGATAGGCTACTGGATCAAGGTGACCGTTCCTTTCGCAGTGGATCTCCTCATCCCCCCCGACAACCCCCAGGTCCTCGTGGACACCACCGTAACCGTTCCCGGGGGCGGCGGCTCTGCAAATGTCCCGTTAAACGGCCAATCAGGAGAGGTGATCCATGTGGCCCTGACCGCCTCTTCAGCCCTGTGCCCTTATGGGTATCTCGAATTTCCTGATGGGGACGGCAAGTACTGGCCCTTGAATGATACCTGCCAGGGAGGGCTCAATTCAGCCTCCCTGCGACTCTCCCAGACCGGGGCCTACACCCTGACCGTTTTTGACGGCAATAATGTGGGCGGAAATGTGGATGTTCATATTACAAGCGGTTATATTCAGGCCGAAATCAAAGGAGCAGCGCCGGCAATAGAGACGGTCCGGGAGACTGAGGAAACGCCTCCGCCCCCTCCGGGTAAAATCGGCGGGGGTGGGGCCTCGGCAGGAGGCGGGGGCGGATGTTTCATTGCCACGGCCGCCTACGGCTCCTTGCTCCATCCACATGTCAAGCTTTTGCGGGACTTCCGGGATGCCTACCTCATGACCACCGAGGCGGGAAGGGACCTGGTGGGCCTCTATTACCGCACCAGTCCGCCCCTGGCCGAATGGATCGCCCAAAAGGCCCCGCTGAAATACATGACCCGAATGCTCCTGATCCCGGCCGTGGGATACAGCGCCTTCATGCTCTATACAGGCACAGGCCTGAAGATCCTTATCTTGCTGACCCTGGTGGCGGCCTTGGCAGGGATGGTAGGGCGGCGGGCCTTTCGGACCCCCAAGGTGAGGGGTTAGACAAAAAGACCTCCCGGGGATCTTAAGAGGTCCCCGGGAGGTCTGGACTTGTAAGTTAAAAGGTCTATTCGTTACGCCATTCGGGCTTCCTCTTGTCCAGGAAGGCCTGAAGCCCCTCGGTGGCGTCCCGGGTCTTCATCAGTTCATCCAGGTAGACCTCTTCAATCTTTTTAAGAGAAGGCTCGAAATCGTCCATAAGGCCCACCCGGATGGCCTTCTTGGTTTTTCTCAAGACCTCCGCACTCAGTTTGAGATAGGGCTTTACGAATTCCCCGGTGGCCGATGCCAGATCTTCCTCGGCCACCACCTTGTTGACCAGACCCATTTCCCGGGCCTCCTGGGCGGAAATGGTCTTTCCCGACAGGATAAGCTCCATGGCGGCCTTTCTGCCCATGATGCGGGGCAGGATCTGGGCGGCAATGGGAGGAAAAACACCCACCTGGATCTCGGGTTGTCCAAATTTGGCCCCCTCAGAGGCAAGGACCAGGTCACAGAAGACCGCCAGCTCACACCCGCCCCCCAGGCACGAGCCGCGCACCGAAGAGGCCGAGGGAACATCCAGACCGTCCAGGAGACGAAACATGTCGTGAAAGATGCCGATCATCTTGGGGGCCAGGTCTCCCATGTGCTCCCCCACGTCCACGCCCGCGGAAAAACATTTGCCCTTTCCTTGAAAGAGCACCACCTTGAGATCCTGTTTACCCTGCCACGCCCTGAGCTGGTTGTTGATTTCCTCCATCATGGCCATGTTGAGCACGTTGACCGGCGGTCGATTCAGGGTAATGATGCCCAGGCCGTCCTTGAAATCGCTTTCAATATACTGATAACTCATGGTAATGATCTCCCCTCCGTCCCTTATTCCTTGGGCTTCCCGAGCACCTCGGCAAACATCTCCTGATCCCAGGCCCGCCCCGCGGCGATGTTCTGACGGAATTTAAGAAAATCAATCACGGCCTGGCCGGTGATCTTTTTGGTATTAAAGGCGCCAAAACCCAGGAAGGCCTCCCCGGACATATTGGCCGCCAGCCAGTGCCTGTTGGCGTTCTTCATCATGTCCCAGAAGAATTTTTTCTTCTGGCGTATTCCGTCGGTGGATTTGATGAGGCATCCCGGAAAGAGGTTTGCGAAGGTCCAGATAATCTTGCCTACCTCCTTGTCCAGGAGCTCGAAGTCCGCATTGGGCTGGTGTTCTTTTACAAAGGCCCGGGCCTCCTTGCCTTCCTGGCCCGTCTTAAATTCCCCGTAGACGATTTCCCCGTCTTTCACATAGGCGTCTGTTATCACCATGGGGTTGCGAATCCACTTCCCGTCCACCTTCAGCACGGGGACGACCTTGCTGATAAGGGTTTTGGCCTTCATCTTGTAAGCGGACCACATCTCACAAGAGATGCAATTCCACATGGCATCTTCAATCCCGAGGTACCAGGGGAGAAAGTCGGAAGAGCCGCCGTCAGGGGCCGAACCGTGCCTGGGGCCGGCCTGGCCGAAGACGGCCAGATCCGATGCAATGGCGATATCACAGGCCATGCCGATCTCCTGGCCCCCCGCCACCCGCATGCCGTTGACCCGGCATACCGTGGGCTTCTTGCACATGAGGATGGCATCGACCATGTGGTTGAAGAGCTCCATGTACTGGCCGTATTCATCGGGCCGCATGCTGTAGTATTCACTGTATTCTTTGGTGTTGCCCCCCGTGCAGAAGGCAAAAGGCCCGGTTCCTGTAAAGACCACGGCCACCACACTCCTGTCCAGGGAAGAGTTTTCAAAGGCGGCGATCACGCCCTTCACCATTTCCGTGGTATAGGAGTTATACTGCCTGGGGTTGTTCAAGCGGATCCAGGAGACATAAAGTCCCTCGACCACATTGCCCTCAGGATCTTTCAGAGGGCGCTTCTCAAAGACCACGCATGGGGCGTCGGCATCCGTACCCCAATGGACGTCGGTGTGCTGTAAATGATCCTTTACTTCATCGTCCCTCGGCATCCATTCCAAAGTCATGGCATCCTTCTCCTTGTTTGCTAAATGGTTATGTTCCCCCCTTGATCAATGCCCTGCCTTTCGGGTCCGGCCCTGCGAGGCAGGTCAAAAATCCGGGGTGAGGATAATCCGCTTATCCGGCGGCTGTTCGTGAGCGTCCTTAAAGGTTGACTCAATGGTGCTCATGGGCCTGGTCTGCACAAAAGGCTCCAGGGCCACCCTCTTTGAAAGGACCATGTCCAGGACCTGAGGGTAATATTCCGGGAGACATCCCCAGGTTCCAATGATCTCCGCATCAAAGGCCATAAGCCTGCTGATGGAATACTCTACTTTCTGGAGACCAAAGCCCACGATAATCAGCTTGGAGATGAAGCTGAGGAGGGCCAGGCCCAGTTCCTGCCCGGGCTTTCTTCCCGTCACCTCAAAGATTTTCCATCCAAAGCCGGGGAGGTCGGCCTTCTTGCGGATCCCCTTGATCTCCTCCAGGACCGCCTTGGTGTCTTTGCCTGAGGCGTTGACCACAAAGTCGGCTCCATGAGAGAGCATCTTTTGAAGGCGCTCCTCCACAATATCCACGGCGATGACCGTGCCGGCCCCCAGGGCCTTGGCCTCTTGGACCATATACTGTCCCACACCGCCGATACCGATAACGATCACATTGTCCCCGGGTTCCAGGGAAGCCCTCTTGGCCGCCTGGTACGGGGTGGTCGCCGCATCGGCCACCACGGCGAGGTGGGCCAGGGGGATGTCTCCCCGGTTCTTAATTTCGCAAAGGTCTATACTCGGCACGGAGATATGGCTGGAAAACCCTCCGTATATCCCGAGGCTGTTGCCCGGCATCTTCTGGTTAAGGCAGCGGTTTCCCCTGCGGGTCTTACAGAGGTAACATTTTCTGCAGGGCATGACGGCGGGCACCAGGACCTCCTTGCCGATCCATGCCTCATCACCGGCCACCACGGTTCCTGATATTTCATGGCCCAGGGTCAATGGGGGTTTGGAGACGGTGGGCACCCCGTCGAAAAAATAGCCCAGGTCGGTGTGACACACCCCACACCCCGCCACCTCTACCAAGACCTCATCAGGGGCCAGTTCAGGCACGGGGATCTCCTTTTTCTCGAGTTTTCCTGGAATCACGTCTCCTGTTTCCTTGTCCTTCGACGTGGGTTGAACCATCTGCCAGGTGTGAATGTTATCCGGAATCTTGTCCATTTCACCGCTCCTTCAGGATTATTTAAGGGTCCATAAAGGAAATGAGGCCATGAAAAAAGACCTTAAGGCTTGAGCCCAGGGAAACCCTTTGCCCGGGGCGCCTCCGGTCTTAGATCATTCCATAGCCTCCATCAACACAGAGGAGCTGTCCTGTAATGTAACGGCTCTCCTCAGAGGCCAAAAACACAAAGGCAGGCACCACGTCCTCGGGCTGTCCAAAGCGTTTAAGGAGGATCCTGTTCATATAGATTTCCTTGTACTTCTCATCAGTGGTGATCTTTTCTGAAAGGCCCATGGCCAGAATGCCTATGGAGATGACGTTGGCACACACATTGTAACGGGCGAGCTCGCGGGCGACAGACTTGGTCAGGCTGATAACACCCCCTTTTGCTGCACTGTAATTGACCTGGCCCACCGTCCCTACCACGCCGGCCACGGAGGTGACGTTGACAATCCTGCCGTAATTCTGTTCTTTCATGTGCCGGCCCGCCGCCTGACAGCACAGAAAGGTGCCCTTTAGATGGATGTCCACCACTTCATTCCATTGCTCCTCTGTCATCTTGAGGAGCATGGCCGGTCTCGTGAAGCCGGCATTGTTGACCAGGATGTCCAATCGCCCGAATCTTTCCACACTCTTTTCGACCAGATATTCGGCCTCGGCCTTGTGTGCCACATCACCCTTGACGGCGATGGCTTCACCTCCCCGGGATTGGATGGCGTCAACCACCTCCTGGGCGGCATGTTCACTGGAATTGTAATTGACGACAACCCGGGCACCTTCTCCGGCAAAGGCCATGGCCAGAGCCCTCCCCACCCCTCGACTGCTGCCCGTAATCAGGGCGCTTTTATCCTTTAGTTTCATGGGTCCTCTCTTCCGGCCCGCCAGGGGGTTCTTGCTACCCCTTAAAAGGCCCCAATATGATTACATTATAGTTACAATATAACTACGAGAAATTATGAGAAAATGGTTTCCTTGTCAAGAAAAAATTGGGGTTCAACGCCCCGCCTCAACCTCTCTTTTAAAAAAAAGAGGTCCTTCACTGTAAAAACATGAAAAAAGGGTGATTTAAGGATTATTTATGAAGAATTATTTCATATTTGAAAAAAATTTATCTCCTATGATATAGAATTGCCATGGAATGTCAATACATGTCTATTTTCTCGGCTTGACAGGGGCTAACCAATGGTATAAAAATCTAATATGAAAGGAATATTTCATATATGAAATCAAAGAATCCTGCCGTCCCTGCATTGACCAGGGGTCTCAAGGTGCTTGAGACCCTGGCCCGGGATCCCTATGAAATGAACCTCTCCGAGCTCTCCGAGCGCCTGGAAATCCCTTCAGCTTCTCTGTGGCGGATCCTCAAGGTCCTGGCTGAACGAGACTATGTGATTTTCGACAGGAAAAGACGAACCTATCGGCTTGGGTTCAAATTGATGCACATGGGGCATACCCTCCTGAATGGATCCCATTTCAGGTCGCCGGGCAGGGAGCTTCTCAGAAGGCTGGCTGAGACCACCGGTGAAACGGCTGAGTTGGATATTCGGATCCGAGATCAACTGGTGCTCGTGGACCAGGTCACCGGGCCCAATGCCATTTACCTCTACTCTCATCCGGGGAGCGTTATGCCCTATTTCCATGCCACGGCCCCGGGAAAACTCTATCTGGCCCACATGGGACCCAGGAAAGTGAGAAGCGTGTTGAGAAGGCTGGGGCTTCCAAAATTGACATACCACACCATAGAGGATCTGGAGCAGTTGGAGAAAGAGCTGGAGAAAGTGAAGATTGATGGATATGCGGTGGACATCGAGGAAATGCGAGAGGGTGTATGCCGCATTGCCGCGCCTGTGTATGAGAACGGTGACAAACTCGTTGCCTGTGTGGCTATTGCCTGTCCGGCCTTCAGGTTGAAGGAACAAAACAAGACCTATGAGTACGGCCGGCGGGTGAAAGAGATTGCCTTGGAGATGAGCCGGCTCCAGAGGGAGGAGGTAATGAGCTTATGATTGACCTCAAGGAAGAGCAACGCATTATGGTCAGCAATGTGGGCAGGATGGCCCAGGAGCGGATTGCCCCGCTGGCGGCGGAAATCGACCGGAAAGGCGAATTCAACTGGGAGGTGGTTCATATCCTGGCTGAAATGGGCCTGCTCCAGCTATACCTTCCCCCCGAGTATGGCGGTCTGGAAGAGGATCAGTGTTTGATGTTTTGCCTTTGTACCGGAGAAGTGGCCAAGGCATGCGCCTCTTCAGCGCTGAATATCATTATTCAGGCCGTGGGAAGCTTCCCCATTATCGAAGCGGGTACACCGGAGCAGAAATCCCGGTTTTTCCCCCGCCTGGCAACGGGGAAGGAATTGGTGGCCTACCTGGTCACTGAACCCTATGCCGGCTCAGATATGGGAGGGATCCGCACCAGGGCGAGGCGGGAAGACGGGGGATATGTGATGAACGGGCGTAAGTGCTTCGCCACCAACGGCGGGGTCTCTTCTCTGTCCACCGTTTTCTCCCTGACCGGAGAAGAGGAGTACAGCTTTTTTGTCGCCGAGATGGACTCCGAGGGTGTCAGCCTGGGTAAGCGGGAGGATAAACTGGGCTTTCGGGGGAGCAATACCCAGGAGGTCATTTTAGAAGACGTACGAGTTCCCCCTGAAAACCTCCTGGGCCAAGAGGGTGACGGGTTTAAGATCGCCATGAAAGACTTCGATATGTCCAGGCCGGGCATCGCGGCCCTGGCCCTGGGCATTGCAGAGGCGGCCATTGACGAAGCCCTTGAATATGCGTGCCAGCGGCAGACCTTTGGAGAGCGCCTGGTGAAACATCAGGCCATTAATTTCATGATCGCAGATGCCTGGACCTCCATCGAGGCGGGCCGGGGCCTCATGATCCGGGCGGCCCGGCTCAGGGATCAGGGGAAAAAGAACACCAAGTTCGCCTCCATGGCCAAGTATTTCTGCAGTGACGCGGCCATGCGGATTACCACCGATGCGGTGCAGGTTATGGGAGGCTACGGTTACTGCAAGGACCATGCTGTGGAAAGGATGTTTCGCGACGCAAAACTGACCCAGATTTTTGAAGGGGCCAATCAGATCCAGAGGATGGTGGTGGGCCGGGAGATCCTGAATGAGAGGGGGTATTGAAAGCATCCCGGAGAGGTGGGGAGATGTTTTTTTGTTGACACCCCACGGGCGCTTTTACTAAGGATACCCATTTCACATATGAAAGGACCCTGCCCCCTTTTTTCAATGAGCCAGATATGGCCTTTGTATATATCTGGATATTTGAAAGTGTGATAAGAGTGCCTTTTCTTTGGCATCCTTACCGCTTGCTTGAGTTGCTGAAACCGGACTTATTTGAAAAATTTGGAATGTTACGATACCTTTAGGACACAAGGAGAGGCGGATGCTCCAGCTCAATCAAGAACAGAGGATGATCCTGAACACCGTCAGGGATATGGCCCGGGAAAAGATCAAGCCCAGGGCCGCTGAGATAGATGAGAAGGGCGAGTTCCCTTGGGATACCGTAAGGCTTTATACCGAGAGCGGGGTTTTGTCCCCCCTCTTGCCGGAAGAATACGGAGGAATCGGAGCGGGGTACCTTCTCCTGGCCATGATTATTGAAGAGATCTCCAAGGTCTGCGCCGCTTCGGCCCTTATTCTTATCGCTCAGGCCGACGGTATGATGCCCATTCTTTACGCGGGGAGCGAGGCCCTTAAAGAGACATTTTTGCCCAGGCTGGGCCAGGGGGCGCTTTCCGCCTTTGCAAGCACAGAACCGGGTGCGGGCTCTGATATCCTATCCATGAAAACCAGAGCGGTTCGCCGGGGAGATGTATATATCCTGAACGGTCGGAAATGCTTCATCACCAACGGAAGTGTGGCCGACCTGTTATGCGTCTACGCCTATACAGACCCGGAGAAACGCTCCAAGGGCATGAGCGTCTTTGTGGTGGAGAAGGGGACCAAAGGCCTGGGTTATGGTAAGAACGAGAACAAGATGGGTATGCGGGGCTCCATCAATTCGGAGTTGGTCTTTGAGGATATGGCCGTACCCGAGGCCAACAGGATCGGAGAAGAGGGGGAGGGTTTCCCCAATATGATGAGAACCCTGGACAGCAGCCGCATCCTCTCGGCGGCCCAGGCGGTGGGGGTGGCCCAGGGGGCGATTGACCAATCCGTCCAGTATGCCAAGGAGAGGGTCCAATTTGGAAGGCCCATTTCCGCCCTCCAGGGCATTCAATTTATGATCGCCGACATGGTGGCGAACACAGAGGCGGCCCGCTTGTTGACCTACCAGGCGGCCACTTTTCTCGAAAGGGATGCAAGGTCCCAGGTGCCCAAATTCTGTGCCATGGCCAAATTCATTGCCTCGGATACGGCCATGAAGGTGACCACCGACGCGGTACAGGTTATGGGGGGTTACGGATACATGAAAGACTATCCCGTGGAAAGGATGATGCGAGACGCCAAGTTGATTCAGATTTACACAGGCACCAACCAGATCATGCGGGTTGTCGCGGCGCGTGAGATATTGAAGGACTGATGCCCGCGTGTTACAATTTGGATAACAAGGTAAGGCAACATTAACCCATAGACAGAGGAGGTGTAGGTAGGATGAAGAAACGTTTTTTATTGTCCGCCCTTTTGCTGGTTGCCGCAGGTCTTGCTTTTTCCTTCCCGGCTCAGGTCCTTGCCGGAGGAAAACCCATTATACTGGGGCTGCCAACGGCAGTGAACACCGACTGGGGTCATGATGACATCAATGCCGTTAATCTGGCCGTCGAGGAAATCAACGCCAAGGGAGGCGTGTCCGTGGGCGGCGTGAAACGGCCCTTCAAGGTCCAGATCACCGATACCAGGGGTATGGACCCGGCAACACCGGCCCATGATGCGCTTATGGCCGTTGAGAAACTCATCCTTCAGAAAGACCCCCACGCCATCGTGGTGGGTTTTGCCCGTTCCGAAATCTTTATGGCCGGGATGGACCTCATAGCCAAGCACAAGATCCCCTACCTGGGTTCCTATGCCACAACCCATATGTTTCAGAAGCAGTTCGCCAAGGATCCCGCCAAGTACAAATATCTCTTCCGCCTTTCCGTGGACGCCATTGCCGCGGCCAAGGCCGTGACCGACGCCATTGACACCTTAAAGAGACAGCACGGTCTGCAGAGGGTGTTCTTCATGCCCCAGGATACGCTGCTCAGCAAGGGCTTTAACGGCGTGCTTAAGCGTCATTGCGAGAACACGGGATGGCAGGTGGTGGGCTGGGAGTCCATCGCCAGCGACGCCAGCGATTTCTCAGCCGTCCTGACCAAGGTCAAGGAATCCGACGCCCAGATGATTTGTACCTTTTGGGACGTGGCCCGGGGGGGGACCATTCTCCTAAAGCAATGGTCCTCCATGCAGGTGCCCGCCCTTTTTGTGGGATTTGTGGTGGGGGCCAACTCACCCCGGGGCTGGGAGTTCATGGGCGAAGAAATCGAGTATAGCATCTATACCGAGGCCCCAATCGGCTCCGGTATCCCTCTCAAAAAGTTGCCCAAGACCAGAAAGTTTGTGGAGAAGTTCATCGAGAAATTCGGGAAACCCCACGGGCAATGGCTCACCGGCGCCGCCTATGATTCCATCTATGTGCTGGCCCAGGCCATTGAGCGTGCGGGGTGTCTGGATCCCGATAAAGTGGTGGCCGAGGTGGAGAAGACCGATTATGACGGGGTCATCGGAAGGATTCGGTTCGACGATACCCACCAGGTGGTGTACGGCACGGACCCCAAGGAGAGTGCTCTGTGCCTGGCCTACCAATGGCAAGACGGCAAACAGGTGCCTATCTATCCCCCTGCGGTGGCCGAGGGCAAGGTCCGCCTCCCCCCGTGGATGAAGAAATAGAGAGCGGTTTGCTGGGCAGAGGCAAAGGGGAGACCCCCCTTTGCCTCTGCCCTGGTTGAGGGTCACCCTTTTCCATGGTCCGGGTGTAAGTCAATGCTTTCACTGCTCATTTATGGCCTTATTCAGAGCGTGATCCTGGTGCTTTATGCCTATGGATTCAGCCTGGTGTATGGCATCAGCGGTATTGCGAACTTCGCCCACGGGGGTATTTATATCCTCGGGGGTTTCATGACCTGGTGTTTTATGAACGCCCTGGGTCTGCCCTATTTTCTCTCAGCCATTTTTTCGGTGATTCTCATGGGCCTCCTGGGATTTGGCCTTTACTGGGGCTTGCTCTTGCGTATCCGGGGAATCGTCCTTTCCGAGGTGGTGGTCACTTTTGTGGCGGGCATAGCCATCCTGGAGATCCTGGCGTGGAAAGGACTGTACGGGTTCTACTACAACCTTCCCGTATTTGTGAAGGGGGGCATCAGCTTGGGCGATGTGGCCATAGACTATCAGCGCCTTTTTGCCCTGGGATCGGGGATCGCCCTGGCAGGACTCTTATGGGCCTTTGTCCATCACACCAGAATGGGCCTATCCTTTCGCGGTATCGCCCAGGACGAGCGCACTGCCCTCTCCCTGGGTATTGAATCGGATTGGGTCGGTGCCCTCAGCCTGGCCATAGGGTCCTCCCTGGCGGCCGTGGCGGCCATACTGGTCCTGCCCCTGGGTGTACTGGAGGCCAACATCGGCTATGACGTCCTGATTTACGCGGTCACCGTGGCCATTGTAGGGGGACTGGAGAGCGGCTTCGGTATGATAGCGGCGAGCCTCATTATCGGCTTCGGCCAGATCGCTGTGGCCAGGTACATAGGCTCCTCATGGATGATCATCGTCCCCCTTGGGGCCATTGTCCTCATCCTCGCCATCAGGCCGTCAGGCCTGTTTGGCAGTTTTAAGGAACTCGAGGAGCGTATCTAAATGGCGGATAACGGGGGAAGCTATCGAAAAGAAAGGGTGGATCGGGGAATCAAGGCGAGGAGTGATTCTGTTTACGCCATTGCCTCCTTTCGCGACCTCTCCTACCTTCTTCTTCCCAGGTTTTTGCCTCTGTTAGTGGCCTTTATCCTTCCCCTCATTGTAGGGGATTACTGGGGCAAGGTCCTGGTTTACGCGGCCGTATTCGGGATCTTGGCCCTGAGCTGGGATTTTCTGGCCTCCTGCGGCCTTTTCTCCCTTGGCCAGGCCCTGTTTTTCGGTATTGGGGCTTACCTGGCCGGGGCTTTTAATTATTACCTCCACTGGCCCATTTACGCGACGATCCCCGCGGCTTCGGTGGGGGGGGCCCTCTTGTGTACGGCCCTCCTTGCACCCGTTATGAGGTTGCGGGGAGTCTATTTCGCCATGATAACCTTGGTACTCCCTATGCTCTTCTCACGCCTCATTGTGGCCACCAAGGTGATCGGCGGTTCCCACGGAATCACCAACCTCACCCCCTTGGGCAGTCGGTGGTTCACGATTTATTTCGCCCTCCTCGCCCTCTTTGTGTGCCTTTTTGTCTTCAGGAGAATTATGGCCCAGGACTATGGCCTTGTGTTGAGTGCCATTCGGGACGATGACCGTGCCGTCATGAGCGCGGCCATCAATATTTTTTGGCGAAAGGTCCAGGCCCTGTTTATCGCCTCCGGGGTGGGTTGTTTTGCCGGGGCCCTCATGTGCCATAATTACCAGTTCGTGGGTCCCAGCGCCTTTGCCCTGGATTATTCCCTTATGCCCCTGGCCGCCACCGCCCTGGGTGGACCGGGTTCCTTTGTGGGTGCGGTGCTGGGAAGCGCGGTCCTGGTGCCGCTCTCCGAGGCCCTGAGGGCCTTTGGCGGCCTCAGGATAGCCTTCTACTGCCTTATCCTCATGGCCTGCATTATTGTCCTTCCCGAGGGGATCTTTCATTACATGGCGAGGAAATATCACCGGTTTGAGAGGATGGTGAAGGTATAGGAAACAGGACATGGATGAGGAGATCATTCTAAAAGTAGAAGACTTGCGTAAGCATTTCGGGGGGGTTATGGCCACCTCGGATGTAAGTTTTCGGCTCCGCAGGGGCGAGTTCCTGGGGCTTATCGGACCGAACGGCTCGGGTAAGACCACCCTGGTCAACCTCATAACCGGCTTTATTCGGCCTGACGCAGGAAGAATTATTTATAAGGGCAAGGACATCACCGGAAAGATGCCCTATACCATTGCAGGCATGGGCATCGCCCGAACCTTTCAAATGGTGCGTCTCTTTTACAACCTTGCCGCTTACAAGAACATCATCATTCCCCTCTGTTCCCCCCGGGTCCAGGCCCGGAGGGGCGGCAAGTACGGGGAGAGAGATGATATGGCCGTGGAGCTTCTGGATGAGTTCGGATTCGAACGCAACTCCTACGTGCCCTATAAGGCGGCAGGCAGTCTGCCCCACGGGTATTTGAAGCGGCTGGACCTGGCCCGGGCCATGGCCCTTCGTCCTGATCTCCTCTTGCTGGACGAGCTCTTCTCGGGTATGTCCATGTCAGAGGTGGCCGCCACCCTTCCCCTCCTGGAGAAGCTCAGTGAAGAAGGCCTGAGCATTATTATGGTGGAACACAGACTCAAGGAGCTCTTCCGCGTGGCCCGCCGGGTCATTGTATTGAATTTCGGCCAAAAGATAGCTGAAGGGTCTCCCGAGGAAGTCATGAAGAGCGAGGCGGTGGCCTCGGCCTATCTTGGAAGCGAGTCGGATGTCCCGGAATCGCCTTCCGTGGAGGGGACCCCGGCCGTTTCAGGGGAAGCGGAAAAGGAGAGGCCTGAAAAACGGCCCATGTTGGAGGTGAGCAACCTTACCGTTTATTTTGAGAACGCCCTGGCCCTCAATGATGTCTCCCTGGGCGTAGAAGAGAATGAAATCGTTGGCATTCTTGGCTCCAACAGTTCCGGGAAGACCAGTCTGATGAACACCGTCTCCGGCCTGATCCTGGATATGAAGAAAAAGGAGGATCGTCGGGGTGGGGAGCGGATTTCCGTGTACGGAGAAGTCGTTTTCAAGGGCAAAAGGATTACCGGCCTGGGACCGGTTGAAAGGGTAAGGCGGGGCCTGGCCCTCTGCAGGGAAAGGCATCCGGTCTTTCGTGACAGCGATGTTATGGAGAACCTCAGGATCGCCGGAAACCGGCATAAGTCCGGTGAAGTCAAGGACTCCATAGCCCTTGTTTTTGAAATCTTTCCCCATTTAAAGTACATACGAAAGAGAAAGGGCGGGCTATTAAGCGGGGGAGAGCAACAAATGCTCGTCATTGCTATGGCCCTGGTCACGAGGCCCGAGTTGCTACTCCTGGACGAACCGCTCCTTGGTTTAAGCCCCCTTTTGCAGTCCAATGTGGCCGAGGCCATGAAGGACATCAGTCTTAGAGGCGTGACCCTTATGGTGACTGAGCAATTTGCTAGACCCCTGCTGCCCGTCATCAACCGGGGGTATGTCCTGGAAAACGGTATCCTGGTTATGGGGGGCTCCAGGCAGGAACTTGAAGAGAACCCCGAGGTGCGGGCATCTTATCTGGGTGCGTGAGCGAGAAAAGGAGAAAGGGCCTTGAGTGAAAAGGAGATGGCCTTTGACACAATCTACGGGCGTTTCGAAGAGGTGGCCGGGAAATTCCCCCGCAGGACGGCTGTCATCTGCCTGGGCGAGCGTTACAGTTACACCCAACTCAAAGAGATGATCCTCAAATTCGCCGCCTCCTTGCTCGATCTGGGTGCGGGGGAGGGGGATAGGATCCTTTTGTATCTCCACAACCTCCCCCAGAGCGTGATCGCCTATCTTGCCCTTCACCGGATTCATGCCATACCCGTACCTGTGGCCCCCGTATATACGGCCTACGACCTCAAGTATTTCGCCAATGACCTGGGGGCGAAGACCATCATTTGCATGGACAGTAACCTCAGTTATGTGGATGAAGTGTTTCCTGAGACCCCCTTGGAGAGGGTGATCGTCACCAACATCACTGACCTTGTTCCCTGGTGGAAAAGGCTCGTTGCCAGGGGTTTTGACCGGGTTCCGAGAGGGAAAGTCCCCTCCGGAGAGGAGTTTTTCTTCTTCAGAAAGCTCATAAGCGGGGGACGGCCGGATTCGTTGCCTCCCTTTCGCGCCCCGGGGGGGGACAAAACGGCCCTTGTCCTCTATACCGGGGGGACCACAGGGGAGCCCAAGGGAGTGCCTCTGAGTGTTGGACTCTTTTTATCACGCATTGAGGAATGGAGACGACTGAGCACGCCCCTTGTCGGCCCCGGGGAGATGGTGACCGCCCTGGCCGCCCCTTTCTATCACATCATCGGACAGATGGACGGCCTCACCCCCCTGTTGACGGACGGAGGCACCCTGTTGTTGTTTCCCCGGGTCCATTTGGACGCCATGATGGACCATATACAGCGCTACGGGGTGACCAATATCTTTGCCGTCCCCGCCATGTACCGGATGATCCTGGAGCACGACCGGGTGGACCAATACGATTTGAGTTCCCTTAAGTATTGTGGATGCGGAGGGGATGTCCTGCCCTTGGAGGTGGCCAGGCGGTGGGAGCAAAGGTTTAAAATCCCCCTTTACCAGGGGTACGGTGCTACAGAGACCTGCGGCACGGTGACGGCCACCTATGTGGCGGATGGTAAGGCCCCGGACGGGAGTATCGGGAAGGTGGTGCCGGGGAATAAAATAAGACTGGCGGATCCGGACACACTGGAGCCGGTCTCTGCGGACCGGGGGGGTGACCTTTTGTGTACCACGGAGCACGGGACCAAGGCCTATTGGAATAAGCCTGGAGAGACCGCCGAGGCCTTCATTGAGATGGAGGGAGAGGTCTGGTATCGCACAAAGGATATTGTGCGTATGGATGAAGAGGGCTGGTGTTTTTTTGTGGACCGAACCGCCGACGTGATCAAGCACAAGGGATATCGCATCGCCGCTGCTGAAGTGGAAAAAGTGCTGCAAGAGCATCCTGCGGTGATAGCCTCCTGCGTTGTGGGGGTCCCGCACGAAAAGTTCGGAGAATGGATCAAGGCCTTTGTGGTGGTCAAAGAGGACGTGAAAGGCGTGAACGCCCACATCCTGAAACGGTGGTGCGGGGATAGACTGGCCCCTTACAAGATTCCCCAGTATATCGAATTTCGTGACATGTTGCCCAAATCCAAGGTGGGAAAGATGCTGAGACGGGAGATGAGAAAGGAAGAGTTAAAAAAGCGGGAAGGCGGGTAAGAGCGCCACCATTATGGCCATGACCAAGTGTCTTCTCCTGGAGGTAAGGCGGGATGATTTCCTCGAAATGGTTAAACGGTCCCCCCGCCTGGGTGTCAAGATCCTCATGAAACGCTCTGAACTTCTGGTTTCTCGGTTGCGTCAGGCCGTCAGGATATATAATCCGCTTGACAACGACCCTGTCCATCGCCTTAAGCAAGTAACAAGATGAGAAAGACGCTCCTTTTGACAACCCCCTTTCTTTTGTGCCTTTTTGCCTGTGCGCCGGACACGGTTCGTGTGCACAAGCCCCCTCCTTCTGAGAAACTCATGGTCATGCCGGAGCCGATAGAGGGCGTTCCTCTCAGGTCTTATGACATTAACGGGGCCCGGTATTACCCCCTGCCCGAATCGTGGGGGTTTGTCCAAGAGGGAAGGGCGTCATGGTATGGGGAGCCTTTCCATGGCAGGCCTACTTCAAGCGGCGAAATCTATAATATGAATGCCAAAACCGCCGCCCATAAGACCCTTCCCCTGGGGACCTATGTGGAGGTGGTCAACCAGACCAATAACCGATGTACGGTGGTACGGATTAACGACCGGGGCCCTTTTGTGAAAGGGAGGATTATCGACCTCTCTTATAAGGCGGGAAAAGAAATAGGCCTGATCGGACCGGGTGTGGCTGAGGTTACAATAACGGCTCTGGGCAAAGAGGTGGGGAGATTTCAGTCCACCCGGGGACCCAGACCCGTGGTGGAAGTGAAGGACCTGAAAGCGGGTCAGTTTACCGTCCAGGTGGGGGCCTTCACCAACAAGGGAAATGCCCTCAGACTCACGGACCGGCTCAAAGTGATCTTTGACTACGTGGAGATTACCCCCCATGAAGACCCAAAAAAGGGGGAAATTTACAGGGTCCGTGTGACAAGATCAAAGACCCTCACTGAAGCGGCGCAGACCGAGAAAAAGCTGGAAGGCATGGGCTTTGAGGAGGCCTTTATCGTGAGCCTTTAGACGTTTGGTTTATCTTATTTCGGAGCACCCCGGAGGTCTTAAAGACCACCACCCGTCTTTCCCTCAACTGGAGGTCCTCAGTGGTTTGGGGGTTCCTGCCTCTCCTCGCTGATTTTTCTTTGACCACGAATTTGCCAAAACCACTGATGAGGAGGTCTTCTCCGTTTTCCAGGGTATTCTTGATGATCTCCAGGAGACTCTCGACCGCACTCCGAGACTGGCTTTTACTGAGTCCGACTTGGTGATAGATGCTATTGATAATTTTTTCTTTGGTCAAGGCCACCTTCCACCCTCCTCGTCTTAAAAGCTTAAGGGGCACGGATTGATAAACTTCCAAATTCTTGAATAAGAAATATGGCTTATGCCGAAAGTGGTGTCAAGCATTTTTTGTTTGTGAGAACTTTTCTTTCAATTGCCGGGCCACTACATCAGGCACCAGACCACTGATGTCCCCCCCGAAGCTGGCTGCTTCCTTGATGATGGTGGAACTGATATAGAACCACTTGTAGTCGGTCATCAAGAAGATGGACTGGACATGTCGATTCAGTTTCCGATTCATAAGGGCCATCTGGAACTCGTATTCAAAGTCTGACAGGGCCCGGAGCCCCCTGAGAACCACCTTTGAGTGCTTTTTCACGGCGTAATCCACCAACATGCCGTCGAAGGTGTCTACCTCAATATTGGGCTTGTTTTTAACCGCCTCTTTGATCATGTAAATCCTCTCTTCAACGGTAAAGAGGGGATTCTTTTGAGGGTTTTTGAGGACAGCGATAATGAGGGTGTCGAATATCTCAAGGGCTCGGTTGACAATGCTCAAGTGTCCGTTGGTGATGGGATCAAAGAAACCAGGATAAATCGCTGTTTTTTCGCTCATTTTTTAACCTCATGCCTGTAGATGCTGATTCTCGTGTCACCGTATAACCGGGTGTCCACTCTCCGGAGCTCGCCCACAAGACAGGGCGCCCTCTCTGCCTTTGCCGTTTCCGCGATCACATAGGACCCTGAGGACAGTACATCCATGGCCGTAAGCCTTGTGAGGGATGAGGGGATCAGGTTTTGGCCGTAAGGGGGATCCAGAAAGGCCAGATCAAAGCATCCCTTGACCATGGGATGGTCTCGGGGCATGCCCTTCCTCAGATTCCACCTTAAAAGGCCGGCCCGATTCTCATATCCGCATAAGGCCAGGTTCCTCTTTATCAAATGGATCGACTTCGGGGAGCGGTCCACAAAAAGGACCCACACAGCCCCCCTGCTGAGGGAGTCCAGACCCAAGCTGCCTGTCCCCGCAAAAAGGTCAAGCACCCTTAATCCGGTCAGATCCTGGCCGATAAGGTTGAATATCGCCGACCTTACCCGGTCGGAGGTGGGCCGGATGTTTGAGCCTTTGGGCGATATGAGGAGGCGGCCCGTGGCCCGCCCGCCCGTAATCCTCATGGAGCTATCTCCAGATCCGTAAAGCCCCTCTTCCCTCGGGAGGATGTCTTTGCCCCATCATATGATCCACGCGGCCCTTCATATGTCCTGATCGGTTTCAAGGTCCGCTACGCTCCCCCCATGGCTCCTTGCCTCAACCCTTCTTTTTCTCGATGTAAAAAGGTTGGGAAGGACATAAATGCCTTTTTTTCCTGTGCTCCGAGGGCTTTTTCGTGAATGTGTGTTCACGGTAGAATTCCGATGACCGTTTCTCCGGCCTTGACCTTTTGGTTGAGGGTCACGGCAACACGGCTTTCAACGGGAAGGCATACCTCCAGCCTGGAGCCGAAACGAATGAGTCCGAAGCGCTGGCCTGAAACCACTTCATCCCCTTCTTTGATCCAGCACGAGATGCGTCTGGCGATGAGCCCTGCAATTTGGATAAATACGATCTTGCAGGCATCCAAGGTCTGAAGGGTGATTCGATTGCTCTCGTTATATTTTGAGGCCTTATCCAGATTGGCGGAGAAAAATTTGCCCGGGTGATAAGTCACCTGTTGAATCGTGCCCCCCACGGGAATTCGGTTTACATGGACATCAAAGAGGGACATAAAAATGCTGATTCTCACCGCGGGTTCACCGGAAGGGCTGTCCCTTTGCGTAAGACGCCGGATTTCAACAACCTTGCCGTCTGCCGGGGTGAGCACCGCCTTGCGATCGGCCTCATTTTCCCGGTGGGGATCCCTGAAAAAGTAGATGATAAAAAGACTGAGCACAGCCAGAAACACAGATACGGGAAGGAGAGGGAAGTATAAGGAAAGGAAGGTCAAGCCGCAGCTTATGAGTATAAACGGGATGCCTTCCTTGGCGATAGGCCACTTGTTGTGAACGTGTGACGGGTTCAATGATCTTTGGGGGGTCTCTGTTCTTCGGTGTATGTCCCGGCTCTTTGAGGCCAAGGTCAGATCTTAGCTTGTCCATGCTCGAAAGGCGTGCCTTTCAGGCAGATGCTATTATAGGAATTGGTTCCTCTTTGTCAATGGCCTAATCTCCCGGGCCTTTGCCCGTTAATAGGACGCTGCGGTAAGCCATCCCGTTCCGGCCCGGGCCATCACGAGGGGGTGGATGGCTTGGGGGCAAAGGGGTTGGGGCGAATATCCGGGGGCCTGAGGTAAATGGGGTCAAGGGTGTGGGGGTCGTCGAAATCCCGGGTCAGGAAACGCCTGAGGCCCAGGGCGCCCACAGCGGAGGCCCTGAGATTCCAGAGGTAGGAGGGGGCCAGCAGGGCCCTGGGCCCGAGAATTTCCCTGAGTTGTGAGGCCTGAGTTTCAAAGTTGTTTCCTATGAACAGGGTGGGCTCCACAAAATAGCTGGGAAAATCAATGAGTTTTATAGACTTATCCTCCGTGATCCTGATCATCTCCTGTCTCTCGGTCCAGGTAAAGGTGGCGGTAAAGAGCTCTCCCCTTCTGGAATCAAGAACCGGCGCCACAGGGAGATCCTGATAAGGCCACTGGCTGGCCAGTGCCTCCAGACTGGCGATGCCGATCATGGGGATCCTGAGACAATGGCCCAGGCCCTTGGCGGCGGCAAGACCCACCCTCAACCCGGTAAAGCTGCCCGGGCCTCGGGCCACCACCAGGGCGGTTAGGTCACGGATTTCTGTACTGGAGGTCTCCAGCAGGAAGTCAAGGGCCGGCATAAGTGATCCAAAATGGCCTCTCCCTTCGGACATGAAATATTCGGCCAGGACTGAGCCCTCCTCCTTGAGGAGGGCCAAGGAAAACTGCACGGTGGAGGTGTTAATGGCCAGAAGCACGAACGCCGGTACCCTATATCATTCCAATAGCCTGGTCACGTCATTGTAAATGACGACGGCCATAAGCATGATAAGAAGAAAGAGGCCGACCTTTTGGGCCAGATCCCGTTTTTTGATGCTCAAGGGTTTTCCGATGACGAGTTCAATAAAGAGGAAAATAAGAAAACCCCCATCCAGGACCGGGACGGGAAGGAGGTTGAGGATGCCCAGATTGATGCTGATGACGGCCATAAAAGGAAAAAGGTAGGTCAGGTTCTCCTTGGCCAACTGGCCGGTCATCTGGCCGATCATGATGGGGCCCCCAAGGGTCTTCATGGGAACCACTCTCTGGATTAATTTGACAATGGTCACACACGTCAGTTCAATGATCTCCCAGGTTCTTCTAAAACCTTCTTTGACGGCTTGGAGGGGTCCCAGTGAGATCTTTTCGAATGTTCCCGCCGCCACGATACCCATGAGGGCCGTCTTGACTTCTTCTCCAAAGATGTTTTTTACCACGGACATTTCAGGGACCACGGTAAGGGTTTTGAATTGGTCTCCTCTCTTCACCGTGATCTGAAGGGGCTTGCCCGCGCTGCCCTTCACAATCTCTTTGATTTGAGACCATTTTCCTGTCTCTTCTCCACCTGCAGCAACAATCAGGTCTCCCTTTAACAGGCCGGCCTTTTCCGCAGGGGACCCCTCTCTGACCTGTCCCACTTCGGGTATCATCACCTGAATGCCCACGGCCATGTAAAAGAAGCAGAAGATAAGCAACGCCAGGAAAAGATTGAAGCAGGGACCCGCCGCCACGATGGCCATCCGCTTGAGCACGTGCTGATTGCTGAAAGACCTCTCCTCTTTTTCCGGGGGAATGGGCTCTTCATCATCGTGACTCTCTCCCAGCATCTTCACGTATCCCCCCAGGGGGACGAGGGACACAAGGTATTCGGTCTCTCCCCATTTTTTGCCCACCAATTTCGGGCCGAATCCCAGGGAAAACTTAAGGACCTCCACCCCAAAGTACTTGGCAACGAGAAAATGGCCCAACTCATGGAAGAAGATGAGAATGCCCAGAACAAAAATGAAGGGCAATATGTAATAAAGAAAGATACTCATTTCTTAAACTATAAACGCTTTGCCCGGTAAGGTCAAACCCTTGTAAGGGCCCTAAAGACTCTGTCCCGAGCCCACCTGTCGGCGTCCATAATGGTTTCAACGCTGTCTATGGGTTGGGGTTCGTGCCCTTGAAGGGCCTCTTCTATGAGAGCGGGAATTTGCAAAAACCCGATGCGACCGGCCAGAAAGCTCTCTACGGCCACCTCGTTTGCCCCGTTTAATACCACAGGCATGGTGCCTCCTGCGTTTGCTGCATCAAGGGCCAGGCGAAGACAGGGGAATTTCTTAAGGTCCGGCTTCTGAAAGGTCAGGGCCTTGATTTTCTCCAACTCGAGGGGGGGAAGGTCGTTCTTCTCATGGGAGGGGAAGGAAAGGGCATAGGCTATGGGTATAAGCATGTCAGGGACGCCCATCTGGGCGATGATGGATCCGTCCCTATAGACAACCATGGAGTGAACAATGCTCTCCGGGTGTATGAGGATACCGATTTGATCCCATTCCAGGTCAAAGAACCATTTCGCCTCGATCGTCTCGAGGCCTTTGTTCATTAAGGTGGCGGAATCCACGCTGATTTTTTGACCCATGCTCCAATTGGGGTGTTTCAAGGCCTGGGCCGGGGTGACCTCACGCATCTGGTCGAGGGAGAGGCCCCTGAAGGGGCCGCCCGATGCGGTGAGCATGACCCGGCTGAGGTCCTCTCTCCGGTGACCCTGAAGGCACTGGAGGATGGCACTGTGTTCGCTGTCCACAGGGAGAACGGACACGCCCTGCTTCTCCGCCTCCGTTTTGATCAGGGGACCGGCCAGGACCATGGTCTCCTTATTGGCCAGGGCCACATGTTTCCCGGCCTTAATGGCCTCATAGGTGGGAATAAGCCCTGCGGCCCCTGTGACCGCTGAAATCACGGTATCCACTTCGGGCATCCTGACCAGATCAACAAGACCTCGGGGTCCCTTGAAGACCTTCGTCACGCCCTGATCAGCAAAGGCCGTGCCCAGCCCAGAGACATCCTCCTCTTGCAGGAAGCCCACGGCAAGGGGGCGAAATTCCTTAACCTGCTCCAGCAGGAGGTCAACATTCCTCCCGGCACTCAGGGCGATGACCCGGTATTTTTCAGGATTGGTACGGATGACCTTGAGGGCCGTTAATCCGATGGAACCGGTGGCCCCCAGTATGGCAATTTCTTTCATTACCTCACCATCTCCTGCCGGCGAGAAATCTTGCCTCAAGATCATCTGGCCCACAGGGAGAGATAAACATAAAGGACCGGTATGGCAAAGAGAAGGCCGTCGATTCTATCCAGGACCCCTCCGTGTCCGGGAAGGGCACGGCCCGAGTCCTTGACTTGGTGACTCCTTTTTATCATGGATTCGACCAGGTCGCCTATCTGCCCCGCTACGGAGAGAATCAGTGCCAGGAGCAAGATGCCAGGCTCAACCCGGCGGAGGCCCAGAAGGTGCAGAAACCAGGCGGCTGCAAAAACACTGGTTGCAGCCCCCCCGACGGCCCCTTCCCATGTCTTGCCCGGGCTTACGGCTTCGTAGAGTTTGTGCTTGCCAAAGAGTCTCCCCAGGTAAAAGGCCCCCGTATCACTGGCGACGATAACCGTGAGAAGGAAGAAAATCCAAAGCCGGCCCTCGGGGTAGCGATCCACCATCACGAGCATTGCAAGAGGGAGAGTGACATAAACGGGACCCAGTATTCCCCTGCCAAGATCCCCTGTAGATGCCTCATCGGCGGAGGGGTGGGCCAGCATGAAAACAGTCATGGGGATAAAGGCCCAAAGGATGATGATGGGAAGAAGCAGGTAGATTTCCCCCATGTACACGGCAAAGAACAGGACCAAGGCGATAAGGTGGTTCAGGACCTTGCAAGACCCGGGCAGGTCGGAAGCGCTCACTCTGTAAAACTCCCTCAAACCCACCATGGAGACCCCATAGAGAAAGGCATAGAACAGCCATCTCGGGGCGAGGCCGATGAGGTAAATCCAAATGGGAACGGCGATGACGGCTGTAAGCCACCTCTTTGCGTGCATTTTGTGCTCAGGGTTCCCCAACAGTCCTCCCCTTTGGATTTACCTCATCTTGGTTGCGGTCAGATCAGGGGAGCCCGCTCCCTTAATCTCGGGCACCCCCAAACCTTCGTTCCCTCCGCTGGAAATCTTTGAGGGCCTCCATATACTCCGATCTCCCAAAATCAGGCCAGAGAGTGGGGGTCACATAGATCTCCGTGTAAGCAATCTGCCAGAGCAGGAAATTGCTTATCCGGTATTCCCCGCTGGTCCGAATAAGCAGGTCAGGGTCGGGCATCCCGGCCGTATAAAGGGCTTCTGAAATATCCTGATCTGAGATGTCGTCCCCCCTCATTTCACCTTGCTCCACCTTTTTAGCGAGCCTTTTGAAGGCATCCAAGATCTCCTGCCTGCCCCCATAACTCAAGGCCAAGATCAGGACCATATCTTTGTTTGAGGCGGTCTCTTCAATGGTTTTTTCCAGGATTTTCCGGGTGTCTGCAGGCAGTTTCCGGATACTGCCAATGGCTTGAAGCCTGATGCCGTTTTCCTGCATCTCTTTCAACTCGCCCTTGAGAAAGCGGGTGAGGAGTTTCATAAGGGCCTGGATTTCAATTTGTGACCGCTTCCAGTTTTCTTCGGAAAAGGCATAAAGGGTCAGCCAGCCGATACCGATTTCACGGCTGGTGCGTACCACCTGTCTCACGGCTTCCGCCCCTTTCTCATGACCCTGAATGCGGTTCATGGCCCTCTTTTTGGCCCATCTACCGTTGCCATCCATAATGACGGCCACATGTTGGGGCAGTTTGTTGGGATCAAGAGATGTCATGCTCATCTGCTTATGGCTTTGGAAAGTTAAAAGAATTGAACCAGGGCTTGGGGAATTGGAATCAAAAGAAAGAGGCGCATTAAGAATCGTCTAAAATTCCATGATCTCCTGTTGCTTTTGGGCGGTGATCTCCTCAATCTTCTCTATGAACTCGTCTGTGATCTTTTGAACCTCTTCTTGGGCCTTATGAAATTCATCTTCCGAGATCTCTTTTTCCTTTTTCAGGTCCTTAAACATCTCGTTAGTCTCGCGCCTGTGGTTGCGCACCGAGATCTTACCTTCCTCGCCCATCTTTTTGGCCAGTTTGGCCAGTTCCTTGCGTCGTTCTTCGGTGAGGGGAGGGATGGGGATTCTGATGATCTTCCCGTCATTCATAGGGGTCAGCCCCAGTTCAGAGCGCAAAATGCTCTTTTCTATATCCCCGATGATGGACTGGTCCCAGGGTTGTATGGTAATAAGGCGACTATCAGGAACGGAAATGGATGCGGTCTGCTCAAGGGGCATCTGTGTATCATAACAGTCCACCTTGATCCCGTCCAGCAAGGCTGTGGAGGCCCGCCCTGTTCTGATCCTCTTAAATTCCCGTTTAAGGGCTTCCACAGTCTTTGTCATTTGTTCCCGCAATTCGGAAAGTATTTCATCCTTCATGACGCCTCTCCAGCGATAAGGGTTCCCACCCGCTCCTTTGAAATGATCTTCAGCAAATTCCCCTTCTTCCTGAGGTTGAATACAATGATGGGCAATTCATGACCCATAGCCAGGGAAACTGCGGTGAGGTCCATGACTTTGAGATTCCTTTTGAGGACTTCCTGGTAGGTCAATTGCCCGTAAGGTTGTACCGACGGGTCCGTCTTGGGATCCACCCGGTAAACCCCGTCCACTTTGGTGGCCTTCAAGAGGACCTCCGCATCAATTTCCATGGCCCTCAGAGCCGCCGCCGTATCCGTGGTAAAGTATGGGTTGCCGGTTCCCGCCCCAAAAATGACGATATGGTTTTTTGAGAGGTGGGAGATGGCACGTTCCCTTACATAGGGCTCTGCAATCTTGATCATGTCCACGGCGGTCATGATTCGTGTTTTCAGCCCCATACGTTGCAGGGCCTCACCCAGGGCCAGGGAATTGATAATGGTGGCCAGCATTCCCATATGGTCGGCCGCAACCCGACTGACCCCATAAGCCTCGGCCTGGAGGCCCCTGAATATATTTCCGCCCCCCACCACGATGGCCACCTCCACACCCAGTTCGTGGACGGTGGAGATTTCGGATGCCACCGTTTGAAGGACGGAGGGATCAATCCCGAAAGACCGCTCCCCCATGAGGGCCTCCCCGCTCAATTTAAGGAGGACCCGCTTGAAATAGCTGTGCGCCTCAGGCATCAGTGTCTCCCAGTTGGAATCGGGCGAAGCGCCGGACGAGGATCTTCTCCCCGGTCTTGGCCATCATTTCGTTGATCAGATCTTGTACACTGATGTCAGGGTTCTTGACAAAGGGCTGTTCCATGAGACACATCTCCTTGAAATACTTATTCATTTTTCCTTCTACAATTTTTTCTATCACTTTTTCAGGCTTTCCGGATTCCTTTGCCTGGGTGGCATAGATCTCCCGTTCTTTTTCCAACGTCTCTTCGGGCACCCCTTCCCGGTCAAGGGCAATGGGATTGGAAGC
This sequence comes from uncultured Desulfobacteraceae bacterium, assembly GCA_964573885.1. GTDB lineage: Bacteria > Desulfobacterota > DSM-4660 > Desulfatiglandales > Desulfatiglandaceae > CAZNLL01. The sequence goes on from CAZNLL010000001.1 coordinate 51,301, forward strand.
CGCAATCTGCATGGCCAGATCTCTTGCAAAGGCAGTAAAATCATCCGTCTTGGCGGTGAAGTCGGTTTCACAATTGACCTCCACCAGGACGCCCAGCTTTCCTCCGGCATGGATGTAAGCCTGGACCTGTCCCTGAGAGGCGGCCCTTCCTTGCCTTTTTTGGGCAGTGGCAATTCCCTTCTTCCTCAAATACTCGACCGCCTTGTCAATATCTTCATTGCATTCTTGAAGCGCTTTTTTGCAATCCATGACGCCGACGCCGGTCTTCTCCCTCAACGCCTTGATCAATTCCATTGTAATAGCCAATTTAAATTTTCCTCCCTCACTGGTTCGAAAAAGATTGTTGTTCCCTGGGACCAATCCCGTTGCCTGCCTCCGGCTCCTTCGGCCTTATTCCGGGGTGGGTTCTTCGTGAGCGGTGGTGTCCACTGATTCCGGTTCCTCCTTTTTGGGGAGGACAATCACCTCGGGGCCTTCCTTTTCTTCCTCCTCGGGAGCCGGCGCCTCGGCCTCCTGTGCTTCCTGTTCCTTGCGCAGTTCCGCCTCGGCCTTCAATCGTTCTTCGGCCAGGTTGTGGCCCTCGATACAGGCATCGGCAATCCTGGAAGTGATGAGCCGGATGGCCCTTATGGCGTCGTCGTTGCCTGGAATAATGAAGTCTATCTCGTCGGGATCACAATTTGAATCCGCAATGGCGATCACGGGGATTCCCAGCCTCCTGGCCTCCCTCACTGCGATCTTTTCCCTCTTGGGATCCACCACGAAAACGGCTCCGGGCAACTCATCCATGTCTTTGATCCCACCCAGGTTCTTTTCAAGTTTAAAGAGTTCCTTTTCCATCTTCAGGGCTTCTTTCTTGGTATACCTGGTAATGGTGCCGTCCTGTTTCATGGCGTCTATCTCTTTGAGCCGCGCGATGCTCTTCTTAATAGTCTGAAAATTGGTCAAGGTGCCCCCCAGCCACCGATTGACCACATAAAACATGCCGCATCTTTCGCTTTCTTCAATAATCGAATCATGGGCCTGCTTTTTTGTACCCACAAAGAGAACGGAATAGCCATTGGCCACCGTATTCACGATGAATTCATAGGTGGTCTTAAAGAGCCTGACCGTTTTTTGAAGGTCGATAATGTGGATCCCATTGCGGGCCCCGAAGATATAGGGCTTCATTTTGGGATTCCAGCGTCTTGTCTGGTGGCCGAAATGGACCCCGGCCTCCAAGAGTTCTTTCATGGTAATGATTGCCATCTCATCCTCCTTTTCCAGAGACCCCGGTAAGGATCTCCGTGCCACGGTTTTATCCTCCGCCCAGGACGGGTCACACCCCTGAGGTCACCGGGCAATCCTGGACGTGCGTGTTGACTCCGGCTAAGGGCTAACATATGGGCTTGAGCTCCGCGGGCCACCCTGCTATATTTGCAATGTGTCGGGAACAGGAGCCTATGTGGGGGGTAAAGGTCGTCCGTCAGTCGGCCCTTTGCCTGAGAAGCCACAAAAATTGCAAGCGAAAATCTTTAACATCAATGGCCTTTTATTGCAAGGAAAAAATCCGGGTCCGCGGCATACCCCTCTCCCCGTTAGGCCATGGACAGGGGGGCACAGCGTAAGTGGGCCGGACCCGGGCTCAAGGCCCCGGCTCCCAGGCGCCGGTCGGAGAGGGCATCATGGGCGATGAGATCAAGGAAAATCTGAAGCGGGCCGTCCAGCAGGCCGAGGTTAGTGTGACCAAGTCCATCCTCCGTTGGAAATACAAAAAGGAGGGGAGGACCCCGCCCCGTGAAGAGCGACTTGAAGAGGATTCCCGCAGGGCCGCTGATCGAGCCCACGAGGTGGTTGCCAGAAGGGGCAAAACCGTGTGGGAGGAGCTGAAAAAGTCGTATTTTAAGGGGCGGGATGAGTAGGGGGTCGGGCTGTTTGAAAGATGAAGAGGTGCTCTTGAGGTTAAGGCAGGGCCTTGACGAGGCGGAGCAAGACAGGCTCTCCCCCTGGGCATGCCGCAGCCGGCAGGCTGTCAGGAGGAAGCAGGAAGACGCCATCAACCGGGGGCACCGGCAGGAATTTTCCGTGGATACAGACCGAATCCTCCATTCTTTGGCCTACTCCCGCTACATCGACAAGACCCAGGTCTTTTATCTCATTAAAAACGATCATATCACCCACCGGGTCCTCCACGTCCAGCTTGTATCCAAAATTGCCAGGACCATCGGGCGTCTCCTCAGTCTCAACGAGGACCTTATCGAGGCCATATCCCTCGGCCATGACATCGGGCATACCCCCTTTGGACATGATGGGGAAAAGTTCTTGTCCGCCCTTTGTGAAGCCCACCATATAGGCCGATGCCTTCATAATATCCAGGGCGTGCGATTTCTGCAGGACATTGAGAGAAAGGGGAGGGGATGGAACCTTACCCTGCAGGTCCTGGACGGCATCTTTTGCCATAATGGGGAACTGCATTCCCAGGCCCTGGAGCCGGAAACGGACAAGACCTTCGAGACCCTGGATGAGGAAATTAAGATGAAGGGAGAAGACCCGTCTCTGGATATGTGGCCCATGACCTTGGAAGGATGCGTGGTTCGCATGGCCGACACCATCAGCTATATCGGGCGGGATATTGAGGACGCCATTCGGCTGGGCCTGATAGAGCGCAAAGAGATCCCCTGTGAATGCAAGCGGGTCCTGGGCGAGACCAACGGAACCATCGTGTACACCCTGGTGGAGGACCTCGTTTCCAATAGTCTGGACCAGCCTTATGTGAGGTTCAGCAGGGAGGTGGGCGAGGCGCTCAAGCGCCTGAAGCGGTTTAACCACGAGCGGATATACATGAGCCGTACGGTCAAGGAGCAGACCAACAAGGTCAAACTCATGTTCGAGCTTCTCTTCGACAAATACCTGCAGGATCTTGAGACCGAAAACGAGGATTCAGATATTTACAGGGGGTTTTTGGACGGCATGTCATCCCTATACAAGGAAAAGACACCCCCAGCGGGGATTGTCCGTGATTTCATCGCCGGAATGACGGATGAATTTTTTTTGAATCAGTGCCGGAAAAACTTCGTCCCTGCCATAAGATCAGGGCTTTTTTAGGGGCCATTTATGCTTTTCCCTTGATATTTCTTGGTAAAACAGGTTGACAAAAGCGAAACGAGCGAGTAAGGGTATAATCGCGTTTGGGTCATATGGGTTTCCACTTATTCAGCCAGCCACATGTTCTTCTCGTCTGTAAAAACATAAAGTAAGATATTTCTATCACATCACAAGATGGAGGCCAGCAGGATGGTTAGCGTTGGAGAGGTCAAGGAGGGTGAAACCATCTTACAGCTCAACGACGTACACATGTACTTCGGTAAGGTGGCCGCCCTGGCCGGCGTGAACCTGGAGGTCAGGAAGGGCGAAATTCACTCTATTATCGGACCTAACGGAGCCGGCAAGACGGTGATGATGAATTGCATTAACGGGCTTTATAGCCCCCAAAAAGGGGATATCTATTATAGGGGCGAGAAGATCAACGCCCTGAAGCCTCACAAGCGGGCCGCCCTCGGTATTTCAAGGACCTTTCAAAAGATTGAGCTCTTCGGCGGCATGACGGTCCTTGATAACATTCGTCTCGGAAGGCATATCCATCTCAAAAGCGGGATCGTGAGCGGATCCGTATATGTGGGAAAGACCAAGAAAGAGGAGCTGGAGGCCAGGGAATTTATCGAAGAGGAGATCATCGATCTCCTGGAGATAGAGAGTATCCGGGACAAGGTGGTCCACATGCTCCCCTATGGTCTTCAAAAACGGGTGGAACTGGGCCGGGCCCTGGCCCTGAACCCCGAGCTCCTGCTTTTGGACGAGCCTTTGGCCGGGCTGAACCTGGAAGAGGTGGAAGACATGGCCCGGTTCATCTTGGACCTCAACGAGGAGAAAAGGTGGAAGGTGACCTGCATCCTGGTGGAACATGACATGGGTGTGGTTATGGATATATCCCACCATGTTTTTGTTTTGAATTTCGGCAATCAGATCACGGACGGGCCACCCGATGAGGTACAGCACAACCCGGAGGTGATCAAGGCCTACCTGGGTGAAGAGGACCTCTACGCCACGAGGAGGTAAAGGTGGAGATGAATGGATCTGGGATAGAAATCACCAAGGACCTCACAATCCCCAAGCTTTTTCTGCGCCAGTGTAAACGTTACGGCCGGGACAAGGTGGCCATGAGAGAAAAGGAATTCGGCATCTGGATCCCTTTTACGTGGCACGACTATTATGAGAATGTCAAATTCCTCTGCCTGGGCATGGTGAGTTTGGGACTGAAACGGGGAGACAAGGTGTCCATGATCGGGGACAACCGCCCCGAGGGCCTTTGGGCCGAGATGGCGGCCATGTGTGCGGGAGGAATCGGTGTCTGGCTCTTCCAGGACTGTATGATGGAGGAGGTCAAATATATCATCGATCACTCGGATACCACCTTCTTTATGGGAGAAACCCAGGAAGAGGTGGACAAGGCCCTGTCCATCAAGGATGAATGCCCCAAATTAAAGTGGATCATCTGGGATGATCCCAAGGGCATGAGGAATTATCACCAGGAATTTCTTATGAGCATCAAGGATGTCCAGAAACTGGGAAAAGAACTTGACCAGAAAGAACCGGACCTCTTTGAAAACATGATCAATGAAGGTCATGGAGACGATATCTGCCTTCTCTTCTATACGTCGGGGACCACAGCACTGCCCAAAGGGGCCCTTTTGAGCCATTGGAACATGCTCACCATGGGGCAAAACCTCATGGCTGTCGACCCCTGCTATGATACGGATGATTTTGTCTCCTATCTGCCCTTTGCATGGATCGGTGAGCAGATGATGTCCATATCCTGCGGCCTCCAGGTGGGCTATACCCTCAATTTTCCCGAAGAGCCGGAAACGGCCCAGCAAAATATCCGGGAGATCGGGCCCCATGTCATGTTTGCGCCCCCCCGGCTTTACGAAGGCATGACCAGGAGTGTACAGGTCAAGCACATCGACTCGAGCTGGTTAAAGAGGCAGGTGTACAATTTGGCCACCAAGATCGGCTACAGGGTGGCAAATCTCAAATTTGATTCCCAACCGGTCCCCTGGTACCTGAAGCTGCTCAACTGGCTGGCCTTTATCACCGTCCAGGCTAAATTAAAGGATCACCTGGGCATGTCCCGTCTCAGGCACTGTTACACAGGCGGCGCGGCCATGGGCCCGGACCATTTCCGGTTTTTTCACGCCTTGGGCGTGAACCTGAAGCAGATTTACGGCCAAACGGAAATCGCGGGGATCTCCATCGTCCACCGGGATGGAGATGTCAAGTTCGATACCGTGGGAACGCCCATCCCCGAAACCGAGGTCCGGATCACGGAAGACGGTGAGATCATCTCCAAGAGCCCCTCCGTGTTTCTGGGCTATTATAAGAACGAGGAGGCCACGGAAAAGACGCTGGTAAACGGCTGGCTCTACTCCGGTGACAGGGGGTTTATTGATGAGGACGGTCATCTGGTGGTATTTGATCGTTCCAAAGATGTGATGACCCTTAGCGACGGCAGGCCCTTCGCCCCCCAGTACTTGGAAACCCGTCTCAAATTCAGCCCCTTTGTCCAGGAGGCCTGGGTGGTGGGTGATAGCAGGCCTTACGTGACGGCGGTGATGTGTATTGACTATTCCGTTGTGGGGAAATGGGCCGACGAGAAGAAGATCAATTACACCAGTTACCCGGAGCTTTCTCAGAAGACCCAGGTCTATGACCTCATTCAGAAACAGATCGAGGAGGCCAACAAAGACCTTCCCCCGCCGGCAAAGATCTATAAATTCGTCAACCTTTACAAGGTGTTCGATGCTGATGACGAGGAACTCACAAGGACCTCTAAACTGAGGCGCGCCTTTGTGGAAAAACGGTACAAGGGCATTGTGGACGCCCTCTATTCAGACACAGATGTGGTTCACATGGATACCACCATCACCTATGAAGACGGGCGGGAGCAGCGGATAAAGACGGATCTTAGAATTCAGAATATTAACGTGTAAAGGGGGTAGGGAATGGAGCTGTTTTTTATGAGCTTGACCACCGGCATCCTGGTGGGGGGGATCTATGCCCTGGTGGCTCTCGGATGGGTCCTGATCTACAAGTGCTCGGGGGTTTTGAACCTGGCCATGGGTGAGTTGACCCTCATAGGGGCCTACGTGGCCCTGACCTTTTACCAGTGGGGGATCCCTTTTATCCTGGCCGTATTGCTGACCCTGATCGTGGGTATTGTCCTGGGGTTTCTGACGGAGAGGGTTTTTCTGGACAAGCTCATTGGAGAGCCCATCCTGGCCGTCATCATGGTGACGGTGGGGCTTTCTTTTTTCTTCAAGGGCTTGGTTGAATTCGTCTGGGGGACGGACACCAGGGTGTTTACCCCCGCCGTCTTTCCCCTCAAACCCATTAGCGTGGGAATCTTCAAGATATCGCCCGTCTATTTATGGTCTTTTATCCTCGCCATCGTCCTCCTCATTGTGTTTGTCGCTTTTTTCAAGTACACCCGTTGGGGCCTTTCCATGCAGGCCACGGCCGATGATGAAACCGCGGCCCTCTCCCTGGGGGTGAGTGCCCGTTTTGTGTATGCGTCGGCCTGGGCCATCGCCTTTATGAGCGCGGGTGTGGGCGGGGCCTTGCTCGGAAATATCAACGGGATCAACATCTCGGTGGGGTACCTGGGTCTTCTGGTCCTCCCCGCGGTGGTCCTGGGAGGGCTCAATTCCGTTCCAGGGGCTATTGTGGGCGGGATCATCATAGGCCTGCTCCAGAATTTTTCAGGAACCTATCTCGACCAGTTTTTCCCGGGCGGGGTAAAGGAGATCGTGCCCTTTGCCTTTATGGCGGTTTTCCTCCTCTTCAAGCCTTACGGTCTCTGGGGTTGGGAGAGGATTGAGAGGGTTTAGGAGGGTTTTCCATGTCCAGTGTGTGGCTGCCGTGTGGTGATTATCATTGGCGTTATGAGCAGGATCAGGGGTGGTGGCAGAGCAAATTCATCAAAGGCAAGATGATCCTCCTGCTCCTTATTGTGTTCATCGGTATCCCTTGGCTGCTTCCCGAATACTGGATCGGGATAGGCACCATGGTGGGATACACGGCCATGGGCGCACTCGGAGTTCAGCTCCTTATCGGGTTCGCCGGGTTGATCACCCTCGGCCATGCGGCCTTTATTGCCGTAGGGGCCTATGCAAGCACCATGCTGGTCCTCCAGTTCCCTTGGCCGCAGGTCATAACAGACTGGGGGCTCGCTTATCCCATCAGCATCATTGTTGCGGGAATTGCTGCAGGCCTCTGGAGCGTCCTCTTCGGGCTGCCCTCGGCCAAGGTAAAGGGCTTTTATCTCATCCTCACCACCATGGCCGCCCAGTTTATTACCGTGGATTTCATCCTGACCCAGTATGTGAGCCAGATCGGCGGCCGGGGGCAGGCCTTTTCTTTGCCTCCGGGGACCATTAAAATAGGGCCCTGGATTATTGACACGGAGATCAAGATTTACTACCTCATGGCCGTCTTGCTCACCTTAATGGTGATTGTTGTGGCCAATCTGCTGCGGTCCAAGCCGGGCCGGGCCTGGGTGGCCATCAGGGACAATGATATCGCCGCGGAGGCCCTGGGCATCAATATCGTTTGGTACAAGCTGCTGGCCTTTTTTGTGGCCGGTTTTCTGGCCGGGGTGGCCGGGGCCTTCTGGGTGAGCAATACGGCCGCCCTCAGTCCGGAGCACTTTCCCTGGTTTTGGTCTTTGTGGCTTGTGGGCGTCATCCTCATCGGAGGGGTGGGTTCCATACACGGGGCCATTTTCGGATCTCTTTTCATGGTCGTGATTATGGAACTCCTCCAAATGGCGGTTATCCCCCTTGCAGAATACTATCCCAAGCTGCTGATGGATTTTGCCTACCTCAAGGACATGGCCTTTGGTCTGGCCATATGCGCCTTTTTGATCTATGAGCCGAACGGGCTTGCCTACAGGTGGTGGCAGGCCAAAAACTACTTTAACCTGTGGCCGTTCTCTTACTAGAAAGGAGGTGAAGTGGTCTTCCATAGGCATGAGGTTATGATAAAGGGAATTGTCAACATCTGTTTTTCATAAGAGCAAAGGGGGAAACCAATTATGAAAAAGGGCATTATTCTTAGACTTTTGGTACCGCTTCTGGCGGTGGTCTTGTTGGTCGGGTTCTCCACATCCGCTGTGGCCAAACAGATCAAAGTGGGCGGCATCATGGATACAACGGGTGCCACTTCTGACGTGGGCAAGGACTATGCCCTGGGCATGTCAGAGGCCTTCAAGTACATCAACAACCAGGGGGGGGTGAACGGGAAAAAGATCAAATACACCTGGTTTGATTACGGGTACCGCATCCCCGAGGCCATCACGAAATATAAGCTCCTCAAAAGGCTGGGGTCCATCGCCATCATGGGATGGGGGACCGGCGATACAGAGGCCCTTTCCCCGACCATCAACAAGGACAAGATACCCTATGTGTCCGCGTCCTATTCGGCCCATTTGACGGACCCCAAAAAGACACCCTATAACCTTTTTTTCTCCTCCGACTACTCAACAAACGCCAGGTCCTGCATCACGGCCTGGTTTGACAAAAAGTGGCCCAAACACCAGGATTACGGCAAGAGAAAACCAAGGTTTGCCTGTGTGTATATGTTTGCATCCCCTTACTGTAGTGCACCCATCAAGGCCGTGAAGGACCATGCCACCATGCTCGGCTTTGAGGTGGGTCCGGACCAGGACGTCTCTCTCTTTGCCCTGGACGCCAAGAGCCAGATTATGGCCTTGAAAGATTTCAAACCGGACCTGCTCTGGCACGGCAACACCACCATGTCGGTTTCGGCCACCATCAGGGACGCCTATGCCCTGGGGCTCGGGGCGGACTGGATCATCAACAACTGGGGTTTTGATGAGAACCTGCCCCGCCTGGCCGGAGAGGCCGCTGAAGGGGTCATGGGGGCCACGCCCTGTGCCTTTTACGGACAGAACTACAAAAACATGGACATCGTGGTCGCCATGGCCAAGAAATACAACCCCGGGGTACCGCAGGACAAGAGGCTGATCAGGACCATCCAGGCCTGGGGCGACGCCTTGATCCTCTGGGAAGCCATGAAGCGGGCCGACAAGGCGGGTGATCTGACAGGGCCCGGTATTATGAGGAAGGGCTTTGAGAGCCTCCGCAATTACGATATCGGTCTGGGGGCGGCACCCATTACCTTTCTGCCTAACGACCATCGGCCCGCCACGGGCTGCCTGGTTCAGGAGTGGAAGAATGGCAAGTTCGTGGAAGTGGAGAGGGTCGACCTGAAAGCGCGCTGGCCGGAGAAGTGGGAAAAAGAATGGCTCGGCTGGTAGCCAATACCTAACATCACCCTTGGAGGTAGGGCCTTGGAGGCAGTAGAGTCTATCCTAAAGATCAATAATATTGAGGTCAAGTACCATGAAGTCATCCTGGTGCGTAAGGGGGTCTCCATAGAGGTCCCCCGGGGCGGGATCGTGGCCCTCCTGGGCGCCAACGGCGCCGGGAAAAGCACGACTCTCAAATCCATCTCCGGCCTGCTCAAGGTCGAAGATGGTGAGGTGACGGATGGTGCCATCGAGTATGAGGGGCGATACATCCACCGTGAGAAGGCGGCGAATATAGCCAAGTGGGGGATCGTCCAGGTCATTGAGGGCCGACGGGTCTTTGAGCACCTCACTGTGGAGGAAAACCTGAAGGTGGGGGCCCACCTCAGGAAGACCGGCTCCGTAAAGGACGGGTTGGAACTGGTCTATCACTATTTTCCCAGGCTTAGGGAAAAACGCAGTGAGGTGGCCGGCTTTGTCAGCGGCGGTGAACAGCAGATGACCGTGGTGGGCAGGGCCCTCATGACCGAGCCCAAGCTGGTTCTCCTCGATGAACCGTCCATGGGATTGGCCCCTATGCTTATCCATGAGATCTTTAATATCATCACCAGGCTCAATGCTGAGGAGAGAATCTCCATCCTTTTGGTGGAGCAGAACGCCAAGCTGGCCCTGAACGTGGCACCCCATGCCTATGTCATGGAGACGGGCAGGATCGTGATGGATGACAGCTCCCAGAAATTGATCGAAAATGAGGATATTAAGGATTTCTATCTTGGTCTCACCGACAAGGGAGGGAGAAAGAGCTTTCGTGAGGTGAAGCATTACAAAAGAAGAAAGAGGTGGTTAACCTGATCGGGGATGCGTTGGCGCACCCTTTGTTTGCCCCTCTCATGGCCGAGGCGGGCCATGGGGCCGGGAAGGAAAGGTGCCAGCCCTGTTCCCACACAAGGGAGGTTCTGTGATGAATAAGAAACTGGTTTTGATGACCGTTCTTCTTTTCGGCCTGGGTGTTATTTTCGCATCCTGTGCCGCTATAAAAACAACACCTTCAGAGGCGAATTTTAAGGACCCGAAGATTACCCTGGAGGAATTCATGGTGCCCCAGTACGACGGGTACTGGTATTTCTCCAGCAAGACCAAGCCTACCAAGGGAAAGGCGGGCAACTACGGGGCGCCGTTGCCCATGAGTTTTCTCTTTTCCGTTGAGAATCCAAACCCTTACCCTATTACACTGGACGGCCTCAAGTTTACGGTGGCCTTTGACAAGGAATTCGATATGGTGACGGTCAACAACCAGGATACCTATTGGATTCCCGCGGGCAAGACAGACCATGTGCGGGTCACCACCATGATTACGGCCCGTTCCGGGCTCTTAAGCCTTTTGGTGACCGGCGGCTTCAAGCTCAAGGCCAAGGGCTGGTCCCCCTGGGACGCCCTTGAGAGATGGTGGACTGGGATTCCTGAGTTTTCAGTACCTATAACCGTGAAAGAGGGGGCCTTCACCTTCACCGCCGACGGTGTGATCCGGGTGCTGCCCTTTCAGGCGACTTTTCCCTAAACCGTGATTGACTGAGCCCTTTGCCTTGGGAAAACCTGGCAAAGGGCGTTTTTTTATGAGGGACACTATGGGACTTTATGACTTTACCTTCTACGATCTCATGAACCGGAATGCAGCCGCCTTTAAGGACAAGGAGGCGTGGTATGAGGTGGATGACGGCCGAACCCTGACCTTCTCTCAGTATAAGGAAAGGGCGGACCAGCTCGCCTGCGGCCTGCAGCGGGCCGGGATCAAAAAGGGAGACCGCATCGGCGTGGTGGGGAAAAACAGCCTTGAATTTTTTCTCCTCTATGGCGCGGCCGCCGGCCTGGGCGTTATCATGCTTCCCGTCAACTGGAGGCTTTCCGCCGAGGAAGTGGCCTATAACCTGAACGATTGCACCCCCAGGGTGGTATTTGCAGATGAGGGGTTTCAGGAGACCGTGGAGGGTGTAAAGGAAAAGCTGCCCTCCGTGGAGGAGTACTTCAACCTGGGGGCCAAGGGCCGCTTCGCGGATTTTGATCGTCTTCTCGGCCAGGGAACCGATTATGATCGCGCGGATGTGTCCACAGACGACGGCTTTGTGATCATCCACACGGCCGCCGTGGCTGGCAGGCCGAGAGGGGCCTTGCTGAGTCACGGCAACGTGCTTTGCGCGGATATGCACATTGATTACCTCTGCGGCTTGGACCACCAAGACGTCCATCTCAATATCCTGCCCCTCTTCCACGTGGGGGGCCTGTTCCTGGTCACCTCGACCTTTCATGCGGGAGCGCTCAACGTCAATATGAGTAAATTTGACGCCGCCAAGGCCGTAGAGCTTATCAAGGAAAAGGGCGTAACCGTATTGTTTGAGTTTGCCCCTATCCTTGGTTCCATTTTGGATGAGCAGGAAAAGACCGGGACGGATATCACGTCCTTGAGGGCCGCGGCCGGATTGGACGCCCCGGAGACCATTGAGAAATTCCAGCAGGTCACAGGGGGCACCTTTTACTGCCTTTACGGGCAGACGGAAACCTCCGCCATCGCCACCTTCGGTACCTACAATGAAAAGCCGGGATCCGCCGGCAGACCTCTTCCCCTGTCAGAGGTAAGACTCGTGGATGACTATGATCGTCCCGTACCTTTGGGCGAGGTCGGGGAGATTACCATGAAGGGGCCTATGGTCTTTAAGGGGTACTGGAATCTGCCAAAGGATAATGAATATACCTTCAGGGAGGGGTGGCACCACACAGGAGATACGGGGCGATTTGATGCGGACGGGTTCCTCTGGTATGCAGGCCGTAAGGCTGAAAAGGAACTGATTAAGCCCGGAGGCGAAAACGTCTACCCCGCAGAGGTGGAAAAGGCCATCCTGGAGCATCCTGCCATAGAAGGGGCGGTCGTCTTCGGCGTCCCCGACCCCAAATGGAAGGAGGGGATTAAGGCGGTGTGCCTCTTAAAACCCGGTCAGTCGCTCGAGGCCCAGGAACTGATTGATTTTGTGGGAGAGCAGATCGCCCGATACAAGAAGCCTCAGTACGTGGAATTTGTCACGGACTTTCCTTTTCTTGAAGACGGCTCTCCGGACAGGAACAAGATCAAGGAGATGTACGGAGGCGGGCAGTAAAAGCTCACCAAAACCCCACTTTGAAAGCCCTGCTATTAGTAGGGCTTTTTTTCTTGAATCATGAACGCCCGGATTTCACCTTCTATTATTATGCGCCTTCGAGACTTTGGTGAATCAGACCTCATGGTCGGTTTTTTCACCACGGACAAAGGCCGCTTGACAGGACTGGCGAAAGGCGCCAGGAGGAGCCGCAAGCGGTTTGCAAACTGTCTGGACCTCTTTTGCCTGGTCAGCTTGGAATACGAGAAGAAAAGGGGGGACCTCTGCTTTCTCCATTCCTGCAAACTGGTTGAGCCCTTTTCCGGGGTGCGATCCGATTTCTCTTCGCTTTCCCTGGCGAGCTACTTTGTTGAACTCACGGAGCTTCTTTTTCCCCCAGGGATTTCCGGTGAGGGGATGTTTAACCTCCTAAAACAAGCCCTTTCGGGCCTCGACCAGGGTATGGGAAAGGAGGGGCTTCGCGTCCTTTTCGAGACCAAGGCCTTGTCCCTGGGTGGGTATGCCATTGATTTAGAAAAATGTGGCCGATGTGGTAGACCCTATACCGGCCGGGGAAGGGCCGTGTTTCGGCCGGCCCAGGGGGGGATCGCCTGTCTGAGGTGCGAAAAGGAATCCAGTGTGTCACCGGGCCTGGGACCGGACAGTGTCAAGGCCTTACGCAAGATCCAGTCCGCACCCTGCAATGAGCGTTGGAACATAGAAGTAACCGGGCCGATGGTCTATGAGATCAGGGCCGTGCTGGATCTACACATGGAATATCGGCTCGGCCGCAGGTTGAAGACGACAGGCTACCTATAGGGGAAGTGGGAGTTGGCCGTTGCGGGCGCCGAGGCCTCATCGTCTTTCCAGGGCACAGGCCATGGACACGCCGCCCCCACCACAAAGGGTGGCAAGACCCAAGGTCTTTCCCCGTTTCTTCATGGCATAGAGGAGGCTGACCATGATACGGCACCCCGTAGCACCCACCGGATGACCGAGACCGATGCCGGAGCCGTTCACGTTGGTGATTTCCCGGTTAAGGCCCAATTCCTTTTCACATCCCAGGTACTGGGCGGCAAAGGCCTCATTGAGTTCGATGAGCTCAAAGTCTTCAAGTTTGATATCGGGGTTTTTCCCCAGGAGGTCTTTCACCGCAGGTACCGGGCTTAGGCCCATTACGGAAGGGTGACAGGCCCCTCTTCCTGTGGCCCGAATGGTGGCCATGGGCTCAAGGCCCAGCTCCCTGGCCCTTTCGGCGGACATGATGACCACGGCACTGGCACCGTCATTGATACCCGAAGAGTTGCCCGCGGTCACCTTGCCTATCTTCGGCACAAAGGCCGCGGGAAGCTTGGCCAACTGTTCCATGGTGATCCCCGGCCGGAAGTGTTCGTCTTTATCAAAAATAAGACGGGGTTTCTTCTTTTGGGGGACCTCAATGGGTACAATTTCTTCCTTGAAGTCACCGTTCTTTGTGGCCCTTTCCACATTATTGTGGCTTCGCAGTGCGATTTCGTCCATCTCCTCCCGGCTCAGGTTATGGAGTTGGGCAATGAACTCGGCCGTGTGGCCCATGATGTAAGGCTTGCCCTTAAAGAGCTCCAGGGGCATCCCTTCTTTTAACGGCCCCTCCTCAGGGTGGGGGATAAGGTGGGAACCACAGTGGAGCCCGTGGATCAAGGCATCCACAAACACATGGTCCTGTAAACGGCACCCCCAGCGGGCTCCTTCCACGGTATAGGGCACGCCGGACATGTGCTCCACACCCCCCGCCAGGATGATTTCGGCCATGCCGGCCTGAATCATGGCCATCCCGGAAAGGACCGCCTCCATTCCGGAGATGCATACCCGGTTTATGGTGACGGCGGGAATGGTCTCGGGGATACCTGCCATGAGGGCGGAGACCCTCGCCACATTCAGGGCGTCTGTGGGCTCGAGGCAACAGCCGAAGCGGATGTCATCGATCATATCCGCCCTGATGCCGGCCCGATTGATGGCTTCTTTCATGGTAACACTTCCAATCACCGCACCATTCAGGTCCTTCAGGCTTCCGCCGAAGGCTCCGATGGCCGTGCGACACGCAGAGACAATAACCACTTCTTTCATGTTTTCTCCTTTCCACTACTGGCAGCCTTAAATGAGTTCCCGGTGAGGACTTATCCACAGGGGGGGAAATCTTCGGGCGGTTTGAGCTGTGCCTTAAAGAGGCAAAACCCCACTGGTAAGCGGGGTTTTAAGACATCCTTAAAGGAGCCCTTCGACCGCCTGTTCCCTCAGGGGTTTGGTTCTGCGGCCAGTTCTTTTAGTCTTTCAGCATTTTTTTGGATACGTTTGAGGTCGGCTTTGAGGTTGTCCTTGTGAGGCTTCACCTTGGTGGCGCGCATTCTCTTGGTTTTCTTTCTTTTGGAGGCCATTTCAATCTCCTTTTGGCGCATTTATGCAAAATTTTTATTTATAATTGGTTTCTGGTATCTCTGTCAAGAGATTGTCGCCTTGTGGTGCTTAAGGGTTGGCCGACAAGGCAGCCTTGACGTATTCAACGCCCTTTCTAAAGATCAAAATTCCCTCTCCCTCATCAGGGAGATTTTTTTCACCCTCCCGGATAAGGCCCTCTTTTCTCCTGCACCAGTCGGGATGGTTGGTGAAATGATTGAATGCCTCGGGATGGGGCATAAGGCCGAAGATCCTACCGCTGGGGTCGCATATGCCTGCGATATCTCGTAGGGACCCGTTGGGATTTTGGGGCCACCTGCCACCTGCCTCTCTTCCGTCTTGGAGGGCATACTGCATGACCACCTGGTTCGTGTGGAAAAGATGCTCAATATCCTCGGAAGAGGCGTAGAATTTGCCCTCTCCGTGCCTTACGGGCAGTTCCAGGCGGTCAAGGCCCCGGGTGAATACGCAGGGAGAGCGGGGATTGATATTCAAATGGACCCAAGTATCGATAAAATTACCGGAATCGTTGTAGGTGATCGCTACCCGTCTCTGGCTGTATTGAGACTCAAAGGCGGGGAGGAGACCAAGGTTGACCAGGCACTGGAATCCGTTGCATATACCTATGATCAGCCTGCGGTCCCGGATAAAACCCTGAATCTGTCCGTCCAGGTGGTGCTTGAGCTTGGAGGCCATGAGCACGCCCGCCCCATGGTCATCAGCCCAGCTAAAACCCCCTCCAAAGACCAGGATATGGTAATCCCGCAAGAGGGGACCCTGCCCTGATTTCTCGCCTTCTATCAGGGAGTTGATATGGAACCTGTGACAGTCCGCCCCCGCCAGCCTCAGAGAGTACTCGGTCTCGTAGTCGCAGTTGAGTCCATATCCTGTCAGAACCAGGGCCTTTACCCCTGTCATATCAAATCCCCGAACGGCCTTTTCCAGCATGACTTGAGGTCATTTATATCTTCTTTCAGGATTTCCTCCCCTCTTTCATCTTTCACGGAAAAGAGGGAGGATTCGGTAACGGCTCCCGCCTTTCCCGGCGGTGAGGAGGCCATGATTTGTTCAAAGAGCCCCCTTTTCTCGGGAGGGACGGTCACAATGAATCTGCCGCACGATTCCGAATAGAGTAACTGGCCCGGTGTGAGCCCGGGTGAGGCCGGAAGGTTGGAGAGGTCGATCTCCATGCCCAGCTCACCGGCCATGGCCACCAGGGCGAGGTGGACCACCAGCCCGCCTCTGGACACGGCATGGCAGGAGGAGACGGTGCCCGCTTTCACCGCTTTGTGAAGGGCCAGGTATCGAGGCCATACCTCCTTTACATCCACCTTGGGGACCTGCAGTCCGGTGTAACCCATCAACTGGTAATATTCGCTCCCCCCCAGCTCGTTCCTGGTTTCACCAAGCACATACACCAGGTCGCCCGGCTTCTTGGCGTCCAGGGTCACACACTTGGTGATGTCGTCAATGACGCTGGAAACGGTGAACAAAAGGGTTGGCAGCCCGGATATTTTCCTCTTTTCGCCGTATGGTCCCTCAAGGTCTCCATCAATGTACATGCTGTCTTTTCCCGAGAGCAGGGGGATGCCGGCGGCAAGGCAGTAGTCCCGCAAGGCCCAGTTCGCCCTGACCAGTTGGGCGGCCTTGTATTTGCCATCCGGGTTTTTGATGGGATCGTACTCAATGGTGGGCCAGCAGAAATTGTCCACACCTCCCAGATGGTCGGGATCCCCGCCCACGGAAAGGGCCTTTCTCACGGCCTCGTCAATGGTGGCCGAGGTCATGTGATAGGTATCAATCACGGAGTAGAAGGGAAGGAGTGCCTGGGAGAGCACAATGCCCCTGGGGGCCCCCAATATGGGCCTTACCACCGCGGCGTCGCTGGGCACGTCCCGCCCTTTTCCCACCAGGGCTTTGACCACGCTCCCCCCCTGCACTTCATGATCATATTGCCTGGGAATCCAATTTCGGGCACACAGGTTGGGGCGGGATAACATGGCCTTGAGCAGAGGGCCGTGGTTTTGGGGTTCCGTAATGACGGGTTCCGTCAGACCCCGCATTTCAGGAGGCGACCAATGGGCGTCGAATTTCCACTGGGGAAAGTCCGATTCCAGCAAATCCATTCGAATGTAGGCGCATGTCTTGCCTTTATAATCCAGTCTGAGAAATCCGGAATTGTTATACTCCCCGATCACCGTGCTCTCCACGGCGTGTTTGGCTGAGAGTTCCATGAACCGGCCAATATGCTCCGGCCTGACCGCGATGGTCATCCTCTCCTGGGATTCGGAGACCCAGATCTCCCACTGGTCCAGACCCTCATATTTGAGAGGCACCCGGTCCAGGTCCACCCGGGCTCCATTGGAAAAGCGGGCGGATTCTCCGATAGAGGAGGAGAGCCCCCCACCTCCATTGTCTGTAATAAAAGAGATGAGGCCTTCATCTCTGGCCTCCAGGAGAAAGTCGTGCATCTTTTTTTGGGTGTACGGGTCGCCGATCTGGACGTGACCTGCCGGGGTGTGTTCACTAAAGGTCTCCGAGGCGGCCGTCACGCCATGAATGCCGTCTTTTCCCACCCTGCCCCCGGACATGACGATAAGCTCTCCGGGGCTGGTGGTTTTTTGGTGCGAGGATTCTCCACCGATCCGGGCGGGCAGGATCCCTATAGCCGTGACAAAGACCAGACACTTGCCGAGATAGCTTTCATCAAAAAGAAGCAGCCCGGAAACCGTCGGAATACCGCTCTTGTTGCCCCCGTCTCTGACGCCCTCGATGACGCCGTCGAGTAAACGGCGGGGATGTAGATGGGGTTTGAGCTCCCCCTGGTAATCGCGATGGCCGACGCAGTATCCGTAGGTCCCCAAGATCAGCTTCGAGCCCTTGCCTGTGCCCATGGGATCCCTGTAAATCCCGACAATCCCGGTGATGGCCCCTCCATACGCCTCCATGTTGGACGGGCTGTTGTGGGTCTCACCGGTGATGGCATAGTAATGGTCTTTGTCAAGACGCCCCACTCCTGCGTTATCCCACAAAACAGAGACGACCCAATCCTTGTCCTCCATGATCTCCAGGGTAGGGGCCTCGATACACGACTTAAAGAGGTTGTCCACCACCTCCGTGTATCCCGTGTGGAGATCGTGGTACCTGAAGAGGCCCCTGAATGTATTGTGGTTGCAATGGTCACTGCGGGCCTGGGAGATGTATTCGAGTTCAACGTCCGTGGGCAGGGAGAGTCCCACCTCTTTTCTTTCTTCCAGGACGTCCTGTCCCAAAAAATACTCCCGGATGACCGGAACGTCTCTGCTCTGAAGGGCAAGGCCCCGATCCCGAGAGATCTCAAGCAGTTCCTGGTCGCTCCCAATGGAAAAGGTCCTCACCCTGGGCTCATGATCCAGGATCACCTTGGGGACTATGAATCCGATACCCCCATGTTTATCCCATGTTTTTCGGGAAAAAATCCGCCACTGCTCGATAATATCGTTGGCAAGGAGATCCCCCGCGATGGTGTGGACCTGGTGCTCGCTAAGGGCCCCTTTGATTTCATAAAGCTTGGAGGTGTAAACGGCGGGAGAGAATTCCGTGCCCAGGAGGTCTTTAACGGCCTCGGCCGCCGTACTCCCGGCCGTGTCTCTTACACCGGGCCTGTATCCGATCCATATGAGCCAGTCAAAGTCGGTGGCCATGGGCGCGTAAGAAGATTCTTCGGTGACGGGATTGGTGAAAAGGTCCACCCTGATAAGCTCCAGGGCTGAAGGCGTCAGATCGGCCTCCATGGTTAGAACCCGAATCACCCTTACGTCTTCAACTTCATAGCCAAAGTACTCGCGGGCCTTGAGGCGGATGTTCGCGCCCTCGGCATCCATTAATTCCCTCTTGAGCCTGATTTCCAGCCTTGAAATCATCTTTGTCCACCTTTGGCTTGAACGGACGTTACGGGGTGACATTAATTGAATTATAGGGGCGAGTCAATCATGAACTTTCTCCCCCGAGCCCGTGAAAGGCGGATGGGGCCTGATAACATAACGGTTGAAATCCACGGTCTCAGTGAATATATTAAAAATGAGGCTTTCAAAGGCTGGGCCTCCATTGAAAACGCGATACATCGTTCCCGTCCCGCTGCGGGGGAGGAGTAAAGGAGCTTTAAGCATGACTGTAAAAGAAAGTGAAGAAACCAGAAACGACATGTCCGGCGGCAAGATCCCGGATCAAAAAGAACTCGAAAAAGAGTTGAGCGAGTATCTGTCTAAGAAGTATGGCAATAGGGTGAAGATCATCTCTCCCCTTGTATTCCCCAAAAAACAAGAGGAATCCAGTGACGGTGAGAGCGCGGGCGAGGAGCCGGATATTCTCCCTGATTTTGATCTCTTACCCGAAGAGCTGGAATCTTACCTGGAGAGCTTTGTGGTCAAGCAGGAGCAGGCCAAGGCGGTCTTGGCCACCAAGGTCTGCACCCATTTCAATAGGATCAAGCACTCAAAAAAGGCTGAGGGCAAAAAGGGCACCTCGGGTGTGGGGATGATCAAGAACAATGTGTTGATGATCGGCCCCACAGGAGTGGGCAAAACCTATATCATTAAACTTATCGCCCAGAGGCTGGGCGTGCCCTTTGTAAAGGGGGACGCCACCAAGTTCAGCGAGACCGGTTACGTGGGCGGGGATGTGGAAGATCTGGTCCGTGACCTGGTCTATGAGGCGGACGAAAATATTGAATTGGCACAAAACGGGATCATTTACATCGATGAGATCGACAAGATTGCCTCCTCGCAAAATATCATCGGCCATGACGTCTCCAGGACCGGTGTCCAGAGGGCCCTGTTGAAACCCATGGAAGAGACGGATGTGGACCTGAAGGTCCCCCATGACCCCATCTCCCAGATACAGGCCATAGAGCACTACCGGAGGACCGGGAAGAAGGAAAAGAAGGTGGTCAATACCAAGAACATCCTCTTTATTATGAGCGGTGCCTTTGGAGAACTGGCGGAGATCATCAAGAAGCGTCTCCAGCGTCAGGGCCTCGGCTTTGAAGCCGACGTGAGGCCTACGGAGATCCCCTGGGAGATCCTCAGGGAGGTTACTGCCGAGGATTTAAGACAGTTTGGTTTCGAATCCGAGTTTGTGGGTCGCCTTCCGGTAGTGGTCGTCTTTGATGAGCTTACAGAGGAGGACCTGTTTGAGATTTTGAAAAATCCGAGCAATCCCATTATCTTAAGCAAACGCCTCGATTTTAAGGCCTATGGCATCGAAGTCAAGTTCGAGGAAGAAGCCTTGCTCGAGATCGCCAAAAAGGCCGTCAAAGAGAAGACCGGCGCCAGGGCATTGGTCAGTGTAATTGAGAACGTGTTGATCCCCTTTGAAAAGACCCTGCCTTCCACCGGGGTTTCCAGGCTGGTGGTCACACCGGAGTTGGTTTGTGAGCCGGAGGTACAACTTCGGTCTTTGCTCAAGGATCCCGCGGGTCAGCAGTGGATGGAGAGGTTTGAGAGGGCCAATGAAAAGGAGTTGGAAAACCTCAAGGCGCATATTGGGAAGAGATCCGTAGAGTTCAGCAGGCGGACCGGTCTTGAAATGTATGACAAGCGCATGGATCTCGTGGCGGGCTTGTACTTAAGAAACATCTCTGATATTAATACGGCCCTCGAAGACTTCAGAGAGATGTACAATCAGGTCAGGCTGGAGGAGTCTTCCCTGGCTCAAAAGCTGGATGTCCATGTCTCCTTTGACGAGAGTGCGGTGGATGAGATCATCCATCAGGCCGTTGAGACGGATCAGGAAACGCGGGCCTTGACCAGTCAGCTTATCAAGAAGCTGGAATACGGTCTTAATCTCGTAAAAGATCGCTCCGGTATCGAGGACTTCATCATCAACGCCGAAGCGGTGACCGATATGGAGAACTATGTCAACAACCTCATTAAGAAGTATTACCGCCAGACAGATCCCACACCCGAATCCGGCCAGTAGCACCCCCTTAAGCCGAGGGTCCGGGATCGGGCCCTTGGCTTTGGCCTGCCCTAAGGGGGTGATTTGATGATCGGCATATCAAAACTGTATACGGGAACGGTTGAACCATCCGATGCCCTTCGCTATGGGCGGCGTTCAAAGGACTTGCCTTCTCATCTCCTTCAGTTTTCCCAGGACAAGACACCGGTGGTGGTCTGGAATGTGACCCAGGCCTGTAACCTGAACTGCCTTCATTGCTATGCCCGGGCCCAGGAGCGCCCCCGGGAAAAAGAAATGAGCCACGAGCAGGGGCTGGCCCTTATTGATGATCTGTCCTACTTTGGCGTGCCGGTGGTCCTCTTTTCCGGGGGGGAACCGCTAATGAGGCCCGATTTAACGGATCTCGCAAGATACGCCGTTAAAAAGGGTATCCGGGCCGTTATTTCCACGAACGGCACCTTGATTAACCGGGACAGGGCCGGTGAATTGAGGGATATCGGCCTGTCTTACGTGGGGGTGAGTCTGGACGGGAACGAGGCGGTCCACGACCGATTCAGGGGCAGAAAGGGCGCTTACCGGAATGCCCTGGAAGGGATCAGGCACTGCCAGGAGGCAGGCCTTAAGGTGGGGCTCCGTTTTACCATCAGCCGTATGAATGTCGCCGAGGTTCCCTTTGTTTTTGATCTCCTTGAGGCCAATGATATCCCCAGGGTCTGTTTTTATCATCTGGTCTATGCGGGCCGGGGATCCGCCCTGGTGAAAGAAGACCTGGACCATGGGGAAACGCGCAGGGTGGTGGATGTGATTATTGACAGGACAGGCGATCTCCATGAACGGGGCAAATCCAAGGAGGTCCTTACCGTGGATAACCACGCGGACGGCCCCTATCTCTATCTCAGGATGCTGAGGGAGAATCATCCCCGGGCCGGGGAGGCCCTTGAGCTTCTCAGGATGAATGAAGGGAACAGTTCCGGGCGGGGTATCGGGTGTATCGGCTGGGACGGGTCGGTATACGCCGATCAATTCTGGCGGCATTACAGGTTCGGAAATGTCTTGGAAAGGCCTTTCAGTGAGATCTGGTCTGATTGTTCCGACCCCTTGATGGCCAAGCTAAAGGAGAAAAAGAAGCATGTAAAGGGCCGCTGTGCTCGATGCAAGTGGCTTGACATTTGTGGCGGGAATTTCAGGGTTAGGGCGGAGGCCGTCACCGGCGATATCTGGGCCCCTGATCCTGCCTGCTATCTCACGGACGAAGAGGTTGAAGACAAAGGAAGGATGGATAAGGCATGATTATCAGACCGCGCAGACTCAGAAGGACCCCTGTTATCAGGGAAATGGTGAGGGAAACCAGACTCTCAGTAAAAGATTTTATCGCCCCCCTTTTCGTGAAGCACGGGCAGGGGATCAAGGATCCTATTTCCTCCTTGCCCGGCCAGCATCACTTCTCCCCGGATACCATCATCGAGGAAGTTGAGGAGCTGTGGGACTTGGGAATCCCGTCCATTATCCTTTTCGGCCTTCCGGACATGAAGGACGAGGTGGGAAGCCGCTCCTGGGCCGGGGACGGGGTCGTACAGAGGGCTGTTTCAGCCATAAAGGATCGGGTCCCGGATTTGGTGGTTATTACGGATGTCTGCCTTTGTGAATACACCGATCACGGGCATTGCGGGGTAATCCGAAACGGGGATGTGGACAATGACGCCACCCTGGAACTGCTTGCCCGCCAAGCCGTTTCCCATGCCAGGGCCGGTGCCGATTTTGTGGCCCCCTCAGATATGATGGACGGCCGTGTGGCGGCCATCAGACAGGCCCTGGACGAAGAGAGGTATCCCAGTATAGGGATCTTGTCCTATGCGGTGAAATATGCCTCCGCCTTTTACGGACCTTTTCGGGATGCCGCCGATTCAGCACCCCAGTTTGGAGATCGGGGAGGCTACCAGATGGATCCTCCTAATGCATTGGAGGCCTTGAAAGAGGCTGAATTGGATATGGAAGAGGGGGCTGACATGATCATGGTGAAGCCTGCCACACCCTATCTGGACATCATCAGACGGGTCCGGGAACTGAGCCTCATTCCTTTGGCCGCCTATAACGTGAGCGGGGAATATGCCATGGTCAAGGCCGCTGATATGAAGGGCTGGATAGACGGAAAAAGGGTGATGATGGAGATGCTTACCTCCATTAAAAGGGCTGGAGCGGACCTGATCCTGACCTACTTTTCCAAAGAAGCCGCCCACGTCTTGAATGAAGCCTCTTAGGCTGATTACAGGAACCTGTGGGTCCCAATGAAACCCGAAAGGCAGAGAAGGATTTGAAACCGGATTGATTTCGCCGTCAAATCCCTATCATCTTATTCGCCTGTTATGCCTAAAGAACATGCCCCTCAGAATTCATTGAGGCTGGTGGCCTGGGAGGTCACCAGGAAATGCAATCTGAATTGCGTTCACTGCAGGGGGGGCTCTGAGAAAGGCCCTTACCCGGATGAACTGGATCTGGCCGAATGCCGCGCGATTTTGGACCAGATCAGCGAAACAGGGAGTCCTATCGTTATCTTGACCGGGGGGGAGCCCCTTCTCAAGGAAGGCATTTTCGATCTGGCACACAGGGGCACCCTAAAAGGGCTGCGCATGGTCATGGCCACCAACGGGACCCTGCTTGCTCCGGCCGTGATCCGGGATATCAAGGACTGTGGAATAAAGCGGGTCAGTATTTCTCTGGACGGGGCCGACGAAGACCAGCACGACCGTTTCAGGCAGGTCCCCGGGGCCTTCAAGAGGGCCGTCGAGGGCATCGGTCTGCTCCGGGAGGAAGGTGTGGAGTTTCAGATCAATACCACCATTACCCGCCATAACGTGCAAAACATGGATGCCATACTGGAATTGGCCGTGAACCTTGGGGCGGTGGCCCACCATGTCTTTCTCTTGGTGCCGACGGGCCGGGCCCGGGAGATGGTGAATCAGGAGATAGACGCCCAAGAATACGAAAGGGTGCTGAAGTGGTTTTATGGCATGAGAGACAAAGTCCCCCTTCACCTTAAGGCCACATGCGCTCCTCATTATTACAGGATTTTGCGGCAAGAGGCCCATGCCAAGGGGGATAGGGTAACTTATGAAACCTACGGCCTTGACGCGGTGACCAGGGGATGTCTCGGAGGTACCGCATTCTGCTTTATCTCCCATGATGGAATCGTCCAGCCCTGCGGATACCTTGATTTAAAGTGTGGGGATCTAAGACGGGACACCTTTAAGGCCATTTGGGACGGCTCCGAGATCTTCGCCCGGCTCAGGGATTTTTCTTCTTACAAAGGGAAATGCGGAAGATGTGAATATCTCAGGTTCTGCGGCGGGTGCAGGGCCAGGGCCTTTGAGGCCACGGGAGATTATCTGGCCGAAGAGCCCCTTTGCGCCTATCAACCTAAATCCGGAACCCCATGACCCCCCGGGAGCTCATGACATGGACGACGTGGACAGAAGAATCCTCAATGAGATTCAATCACAATTTCCAATTATGTCAAGGCCTTATCTCGGCTTGGCCCAGCGCCTGGGCCTGTCTGAAAGGGAGGTCATAGAGCGGATAAAAGGGCTTAAGGCACAGGGGATTATCAGGCGCATTGGGGGTAATTTTCACTCCTCACGCCTGAATTTTACCAGCACCCTTTGTGCGGCGAAGGTCCCGGAAGGCAAAGTGGCCGAATTTGTCGAGCAGGTCAACCGTTATCCGGGGGTAACCCATAACTACTTGAGAAATCATGAATATAATGTATGGTTTACCTTTATCGCCGAGGACATGTCCGAGATTGATAAGGCCCTCAGGGAGGTCTCCGAGGCCACGGAGGTGAAAGAGATCTTGAATCTCCCCGCCGTCAGGACCTTTAAGATCAAGGTCGACTTTGAAGTCTAATACCCCTCCTTCTCGTATCCGGCCAGGAAGGCTTCCTTTTCCTCTTCGCTCATCCTGCCCATGTCTACCAGGAGGTCAGCGATCCCATCCCTCCTGAGTTCGTCAATAGAAAGGATGGCATCGTTTGGTTTGCCCTTGGCGTTATAAAAGGTGTAATGGAGCGTCAGTTCTGATTTCTTGAGCACCTTGACCGTGTTTCCGATGAGAATGAAATGATAGCTCAGGAGAGCATAAACCACAGCCGCCAAGATAACCCAGAAAATCCCTTTTTTAACGGCTGCCATGAGGTTGCACCTGATAAAGTGTTTCGAAACGTTGTTTATGTAAAGGGTCTCATCCCACTTTGGGCTGTTGAAGACCTTTGATGCCCGTTTTAAGTCACCAAAAGATTAATCACTCAGGGGGTTCTTGTCAATTAAAAGACCTCGCTTCCCCTGGCGATGGGATACCGCCTCCCAAAGCCGAAGGCCTTGGTGGTCAGCTTAAGTCCAGGAGGGGCCTGACGCCTTTTGTATTCATTAAAGGCGATACGCCGGAGTACCCCTTGCACCATCCCGGGGTCATGACCCCGGGCAGCGATATCATCCGGCCCTAAATTGGACTCAATGGACGCGTCCAGGATGTCATCGAGAACCTCGTAGGGGGGAAGGGTGTCCTGATCGGTTTGCCCGGGCCGCAACTCGGCAGAGGGAGGTCTCGACAAGACCCGCTGTGGGATGATTTCGTGATCCCTGTTGATATAGCGGCCCAGTCGGTAACAGAGGGTTTTGGGGACATCCGAGATCACGGCCAGCCCCCCACACATATCTCCGTATAGGGTGCAATACCCCACGGCCAGTTCGGACTTGTTCCCGGTGGCAAGGAGCAGGGCTTTGAACTTATTAGAAAGGGCCATGAGCAGATTCCCCCGGATGCGGGCTTGGATGTTTTCTTCAGTGACATCCGGCTCCAATTCATGAAAGAGGGGCGCCAGGGCCTTTTGGTAGGTGTCATAAAGGTCATGGATGGGGATCTCCCTGAAATCGATGCCAAGGTTTTCTGCCAAACGCCTGGCATCGTCACGGCTCATTCGGGAGGTATATGAAGAGGGCATACTCACACCCATGATATTCTCCGGGCCCAGGGCCTGTTGGGCAATAAAGGCCACCAAAGAGGAGTCCAGCCCCCCGCTCAGACCCAGGAGGGCCTTTTTAAATCCGCATTTGGAGGCGTAGTCCCGGGTACCCGTAATGAGGCCTTTTAAGAGGGCTTCCTCTTCAGGCAGCCAAGGATCCGTGATCTCTTCATAAGGGCGTTCCCTTTCCCAAATGAATAAATCAGGGCTAAATTGGTTGCCCATCCAAATGAGACGGCCCCTTTCGTCAACCACCATACTGGCCCCGTCAAAGAGGAGATCGTCATTGCCCCCGCTCTGGTTACAATAGATCATGGGGACCCGGTATTTCCGCGCGATTGTTTTTAAGATTCCAAGCCTCAGGGGACCCTTTTTGAGACTGAAGGGTGAGGCCGAGAGGTTTACGAGCATCTCGGCTCCCCGGGCCATAAGGTCCTTTACGGGGTCCAGGGCGTAGTGGGGCTTGCCGGAGAACTGAGCCGCATTCCAGATGTCTTCGCACAGGGTGACCCCCCATTTCCTCCCCCTCAGATCAAAGAGCAGACTTTCCGGGGCGGGTTCGAAATAGCGGGTCTCGTCGTAGACGTCATAGGTGGGCAAGAGCCGTTTACCCCCTTTGGCCTTGATGCGACCGTCGGCGATAAGGGCTGCATTGTTTGAGAGGGCCTTGCCCGTATTGGAGGGGCTCCAGTCCACATAGCCGCAGAGGATTGAGATCCCATGGACTCGGGAGGAGAGCTCATCGAGCTGGAAAAGGTTTTCCCGGACAAAGGAGGGTTTTTCAAGGAGATCCTGGGGCGGGTATCCGGGAAGGGACATCTCCGGGAAGATGGCGAGTAGGGCACCCGCCTTTTTGGCCCGGTCCGCGGCCTGCGTGATCTGGGAGATGTTGTGTGTGAAGTCTCCCACGATAGGATTGGTCTGACAGATGGCGATTTTCATGACTTACCTTACCTTGGATAACGGTTCATATCCGTCACCGGACAGGAAATAATGGGTCCAAAGGGCCTGGGTAAAGGCCTTGGTGCTTGACACCCCAGAGGCTTCATCTTTATACTCACCCCACGGGTGAACTCTCGGGAAGCAGAAGCCCGTAAGCCAGGGCGGCCACAAGGGCGGTCCCGGACTGGGTCCACATCAATGAGGGGGGTGCCGTGGGTACAAATAACATAATTTTCCTCGAGGTCATAGAGTGGTTTGATGAAACGGGCCAGGAACTGGTCCACCGTATTCCTGAAGGGGGATCGGGAGAGATCAAATTTGGAGCTCAATTGACCATCCGTGAAAGCCAGGCCGGTGTCTTGTTTTACAAGGGCAAGGCCTGTGATGCCTTTGAGCCCGGCCGGCACACCCTTAGAACGGGCAATATTCCGGTTTTGACCAAGATCTTGGCCATCCCCTGGGCCATGAACAGCCCCCTTCGTGCCGAAGTATACATTACCAACATGAAGATCTTCCCCAACCTCAAGTGGGGGACCAGGGATCCTGTCGCCTTCAAGGACTCCGAACTGGGGTTGATACGACTTCGGGCCCATGGGGTCTTCAATATTCAAATCGTACAACCCGTCCTTTTTATCAACAGCCTGGTAGGCACCATGGGCAAGTACACCACTCAAGAAATCGAGGAATACCTGAAGCGCGTTATTGTTTCTCGGTTTAATGATCACCTGGGTGAGAACCTGGACAGTCTATTGAACCTGCCGGGCCAATACGATGAGCTCTCTTTGGGCCTGCAAAAGCGTCTTAAAGAGGATTTCAAACACTTCGGCCTGAGCCTGAATAATCTCTACATTACTTCTATCACCCCCCCCCCGGAGGTACAACAGGCTATTGACGACAGGAGCCGTCTCAGCGTACTCACGGATCTGGACGGACTGGTGAAAATGAAGGCGGCCATGGCCATGGAAAAGGCCGCGGAATCTCCCGGAGAGGCCGGGGCAGGACTCGGGATGGGTATGGGATTCATGATGCCCGCCATGTTCTCTCAAATGTTTCAGCCCCAGACCGGAGGCGGAGGACCGGCTCAAGGGGAAGGTGCTCCCGCACCCCAGCAGAATACCTGCCCGGATTGCGGAAAATCGATTCCCAGGGAGTCCAAGTTTTGCCCCCATTGCGGTCATCAGGTCCTGGTCTTTCGTCAATGCGCCAGCTGCGGCAAGAACCTTCCCCCCAATGCGAGGTTTTGTCCTAAATGCGGCCATCCGGCGGACGAAAAACCCCAGCCCATGGTTTGTCCCCATTGCAAAACCGAAAATCTTCCCGGTGCTTCCTTTTGCAATCAGTGCGGCGAGAGCCTCAAATAGCAGGATGAGCGGAGCAAAGCAAGTTGGGTTTTACTGTTGAGCAAGATTGTCCACAATGCGGGGCCCCTATTGATATCGATGAAACCGACCGCGTGATGCGGTGCCCTTACTGCGATGTGAGGCACTTCCTTTTTGCCCCCACTTATTTCCGCTTTATGCTCCCCCACAAGACGACCGTAGATCAAGAGATCATCTATTCCCCATACCTTCGCTTCAAGGGCAATGTCTATTACTGTCAAGGCTGGACCGTCGGTCATCGGGTCGTGGACATCACCCATGTGGGCCTTCATTTTCCGGGCATTCCCGTCTCCCTCGGGCTGAGGCCCCAGGCCATGAAGATGAGATTTGTGGACTCCTCCACCCCGGGTTCCTTTCTCAGGTTCACCCTCAAGGCGAGTGAGATTGTAACGAGGGCCGGGGATCTGAGCTCGGCCACTGGAGCGGGAAAGCTCCTTCATCGGGCCTATATCGGCGAAACCCTGAGCCTCATTTACTTGCCCCTTTTCATCAAAGGCGACCGCCTCTTCGATGGCGTACTCAACAGGCCCCTGTCCAATATCCCCGAAGGAGAAGATATCCTCACCGCCTCGACCGTGAAAAATCCCAGATGGAAGATCAGCTTTTTGCCCACCCTCTGCCCCCGGTGCGGGTGGAACCTGGAAGGGGAGAGGGACAGCATGGTGCTTACATGCAGCAACTGCGAGACGGCTTGGGAGGCCTCAAAAGGAAGGTTTATTCCTGTGAAGTTCTTAACCGTTCCAGGTCAAGGGCCAAATACGGTGTACCTCCCCTTCTGGAGGACCGGCGCCAGGGCCAAGGGTGTGGAGATCAATTCCTTTGCCGATTTCATCCGGCTCACCAATCAGCCCCGGGTCGTAGGCAAGGAGTGGGAGAATGAGGACATGTATTTTTGGGCCCCGGCCTTTAAGATAAGACCCCGTATATTTTTGAATCTTTCCAGGCAGATGACCCTCTCCCAAAAACGCTTCGCAAAAGAAGAAATGATCCCCAAAAAGGACCTCTATCCCGTAACCCTGCCCAGTGCGGAGGCGGCTCAGGCCATGAAACTCACCCTGGCTATGTCCACCATTAACAAGAAGGACGTTTTTCCCGCCCTGCCCCGGATTACCTTCGAGGTCAAGGATTCAACCCTGGTTTATTTGCCCTTTACAGACACGGGTTATGAGATCATCCAGCAGCATATGCAGACGAGTATCAACAAAAACACCTTGGAATTCGGCCGAAAACTCTAAGCGCCAAGGATGAGGGAGGTGCGGTTATGTCAGAAAAAGAGCGATTAACAGGTAAAAGGGTATTGATTGTGGATGACGAGCCAGATGTGTTGGAAACCCTCGAAGAAGCGCTTTCCATGTGTGAAGTGGTCAAGGCCTCCACCTTTGAAGCGGCAAAGGCCCTGTTGGAAGGAGAGGTTTTTGATATAGCCGTCCTGGATATTATGGGGGTGGACGGCTATAAGCTCTTGGAAGTGGCCAAGAAGGCGGGGGTCATCCCTGTAATGCTGACCGCCCACGCCCTGAGCCCTGAACATACGGTCAAATCCTACAAGGAAGGGGCGGCTTCCTATGTCCCCAAAGACGAAATGTCCAATATTACCGTGTACCTGAACGATATTTTGGAGGCCGAGGAAAAGGGAAAGAGCCTCTGGTGGCGCTGGTTGGAGAGGCTGGGGTCCTATTACAACAAACAATTCGGCATTGACTGGCAGAAGCACGATAAGAGTTTTTGGGACTATTTCGGCTATTATATGTAACCCTTGAGACCCCGGTCCCATGAAGATACTTATTTGCGGAGGGAAGGGACAACTGGGTCGGGACGCGGCCCTGGTATTGAGAGAAGCCCATGAGGTGGTCACCCGCGATTCCAGGGAACTGGATATTACCGAGCCCGGATGCGTGGACCGGGCCGTGCACGATATGGGGCCGGAGGTGATCCTCAACTGCGCCGCCTTCACCCGGGTGGACGCCTGTGAGACGGCCAGGGAAGAGGCGTGGAGAGTGAATGCAGAGGGGCCGGGGCATCTCGCCCGTACCGCCGAAAAGTACAGTGCCCGGTTGATCCATATTTCCACGGACTATGTCTTTGACGGGCGCAAAGGGGTGCCGGATCCCTATAAGGAGATGGATCCCCCAGTGCCCCTTTCTTATTACGGGATCACCAAGCTCCAAGGAGAGAGGGAGGTGGCCCGCTCCATGGGGCCCTACATGATTGTGCGCACCGCATGGCTCTACGGGATGGGGGGGCATAATTTCCTTAAGACCATGCTGGGCCTTGCCCTGAGAGATCCTGAAAAGGAAATCCGTGTGGTCAATGACCAGTTCGGATCGCCCACGTGGTCGTACAGGCTGGCGTTACAGCTCCGTGCCCTGATCGAAGCAGGAGGCCGAGGCGTCTATCATGCCACTGCCGAAGGGTATTGCTCCTGGTATGATGTGGCCTCCTATTTCCTGAAAAAGATGGCGGTGCCCCACAGGGTGGTCCCCTGCGGAACAGAGGACTACCCCACACCGGCCCCCAGGCCCAGGAACGCTATCCTGGAAAACGGCCGTCTCAAAGAGGAGGGGATCCATGTCATGGTCCCATGGGAGGCGGATATTGACCGTTTTGTTGCCTCTTTTGGACGAGATCTGATAAGAGAAACAAAAGGTTAAGTTCATGGAAAATCTTTTGGTCACAGGGGGGTGTGGCTTTATTGGTACAGGTTTTATCCGTTATCTCCTGGAGGAATCGGATTTCTCCGGGCGCGTCATAAATGTGGATAAACTGACCTATGCGGGCAACCCGGAAAACCTTTCCCATATTGAACGGGATTTCCCTGAGCGCTATATTTTTGTCAAGGCGGATATTTGCGATTCCGAAGCCATGGACCGCGCATTCAGGGACTATACCATAGACGGCATCTGTCATCTTGCCGCTGAATCCCATGTGGACCGCTCCATCGCAGGTCCGCAAGCCTTTGTCCGGACCAATGTCTTGGGGACCTTTACCCTGCTGGAGCTGGCCCGGGCCCACCAGGGGCGATTGAAGCGCTTCCACCACATCAGTACCGATGAGGTATTTGGCAGTCTTGGCGAAGAGGGGTTTTTCTCCGAAGACAGTCCCTATCGCCCCAACAGCCCCTATTCGGCGACCAAGGCCGGCTCGGACCACCTGGTGAGGGCCTACCACAAGACCTACGGCCTGCCGGTCTCCATTTCCAATTGTTCCAACAACTACGGCCCCTACCAGTTTCCTGAAAAACTCATTCCCCTCTTCATCCTCAATGCCCTTGAAGGGAGGCCCCTTCCTGTTTATGGAGATGGACGAAACGTTAGGGACTGGCTGTATGTGCGGGACCATTGCAGGGCCATCTGGATGATAATGACCCAGGGGAGGGAAGGGGAGACTTACAACGTGGGCGGCTCCAGTGAGATGCAGAATATCCGCCTCGTGGAGATGATTTGCGACATCCTGGATCAGGTCCTGACAGGGAAGGGGGGGCGGTCATGCAGGCGGCTTATCACTTTTGTCCAGGACAGACCGGGACACGATAGACGTTACGCCATTGATTGTACCAAGCTTAAGAGGGAACTGGGCTGGGAGGCGGAAGAATCCCTGGAGTCCGGAATACGCAAGACCATTCAATGGTATATGGAGAATCAAGATTGGGTGAACAGGGTCAGGACCGGGGAATACCAGTCGTGGATTAAGGCCCATTACGGATAAAGGCTCCACCACTGCCCGGAAAGACCTTTGTTTATGCAACCTGGTAAAGTGGGATGCACTGAGGAGGAGAAGGCGTGAAGGGAATCATTCTGGCCGGTGGTTCGGGTTCAAGGCTTTACCCCATTACCCGTGCGGTGAGCAAGCAACTCATGCCTGTCTACGATAAGCCCATGATTTATTATCCCCTCTCTGTGCTCATGCTCTCCGGTATCCGAGAGATCTTGATTATTTCGACTCCTGAAGATCTTCCCAGGTTCAGGCAACTTCTCGGGGACGGCTCCCAAGTGGGCCTTTCCTTTTCCTATGAGGAACAACCCCATCCCGGGGGGTTGGCCCAGGCTTTTCTCATAGGCAAGACCTTTATTGGGCAGGATACGGTCTGTCTGGTCCTGGGGGACAACATCTTCTACGGCCATGGCCTGCCCGATATCCTAAAACGGTGTGCAGGGCTGGAACAGGGGGGGCTCATTTTCGGATATCCGGTCCGGGATCCGGAGCGCTACGGGGTGGTAGAGTTCAATGATCAGGGCTTGGTCACAGGGATCGAGGAGAAACCCCGGAGGCCCAGATCCAAATATGCGGTACCCGGCCTCTACTATTATGACAACCATGTGGTCACCATTGCGGAAGGTTTGGTACCGTCAGCACGGGGAGAACTCGAGATCACCGATGTCAACCTTGCCTACCTCGCCCAGGGCCGATTGAGGGTGGAGCTCTTGGGCCGGGGATTTGCGTGGCTTGATACGGGCACCCATGAATTCCTCCATCAGGCCACCAATTTTGTTCGGGCCATTCAGGAACGTCAGGGCTTGAAGATCGCCTGCATTGAAGAGATCGCCTTCCGGTTGGGCTACATAGACCGGGACCGGCTCAGAGACCTTGCCCGGGAGATGCTCAAAAACGAATACGGCCGTTACCTCATGGACATCCTCAAGGAAGAGGAAAGGGACCAAAAGGCCCATGAAGTGTA
This sequence comes from uncultured Desulfobacteraceae bacterium, assembly GCA_964573885.1. Classification (GTDB taxonomy): domain Bacteria; phylum Desulfobacterota; class DSM-4660; order Desulfatiglandales; family Desulfatiglandaceae; genus CAZNLL01. The sequence goes on from CAZNLL010000001.1 coordinate 84,170, forward strand.
CTAGAACCGCCCTCCCGGATGTGGTCTTGATCGAGCCGGACGTGTTTGGAGACGCCCGCGGCTTTTTCATGGAGACCTACCACCAAGATAGATATGCCCAATGGGGTATTGACCGGCTGTTTGTCCAGGACAACTATTCCCACTCCCGGCGAGGCACCCTTCGGGGCCTTCACTACCAGTTCAAAAAGGCCCAGGCCAAACTGGTCTACGTGATTCAGGGGGAGATATTTGATGTGGCCGTGGATATTCGAAAGGGCTCCCCAACCTTTGGTGAATGGATGGGCACGCACCTGTCCGGCCAGAACAGGCGGCAGGTCTTTGTGCCCGAGGGTTTCGCCCACGGTTTCTGCGTCTTGAGTGACACCGTGGACGTCATATACAAATGTGCGGCCTTTTATGATCCCACCGACGAATATGGCATTCTTTGGAATGACCCCTCTATCGGCATTGCCTGGCCCGTGTCTTCGCCCATTCTTTCGGTAAAGGACGGGAAGAGTCCCCTGCTGAGTCAGGTGCCCGAGGCCCACCTCCCCGTGTATGAGGCCGGCAAGACCGGCTGAGGTCTTTCGTCCTTTAAATTTTAAGGGATCTTTACAAAGGTCGGTCCCAGCCCCATGCCAGGTCGTCCCGGGCATGTCCCTCATTGAGGGCCTGTTCCACCTGGCGGCGAATTTCTTCGAGGGCCTGGGGTCCACTCTTCCGGGGGACATAGAAAGGCTCTCCCCAGCGGATAAGGACCCGCGTAAAGGGTTTGGGTACCATAAAGCGGTCCCAGCTCCGGGCACGCCAGTTCTTTTCTGTGGAGATAAAGAGGGGGAATATCCCGGCCCCGGTAAGCTGGGCCAGGGTGATAACACCGTTTTTGACATGCCCCTTCGGCCCCCTGGGACCGTCCACGATGTGGACGGCGGCAGGATTCCTGCCCAGGGCCCTCACCATGGTCTTGAGGGCCTGCGAGCCCCCCCTTGAGCTGGACCCTCTGACAGGGTCCAGGCCCAGGCGGGCCACAACAGGGGCAATGAGATCACCGTCTTTGCTTTGGCTGATCATGACGCAGGGATTGAATTCCCTGTGTCTGGAGGCATAGACCAGGGCGGAGAGGAAACGCTGGTGCCACACGGCCGCGACAACTTTCCCACCGGCGGCGATATGGTCCAGTACGGGATTCTCCTTTTCCACCCTCAGTCGGAGAAGGGAGAGGTAGGCGCGGATAAAATAATAGGCAAACGGCACAAGCCCGTAATTCAAGAGTCCATGGGCTATCCTTGAGGCCAAGGTTAAACCTCCCGGTTATGAAAGGGTGTTCATCAGGGGATAAAATCATGCCCCAACAAAAATCATGGTAACATATCCAAGGGAGGATGTTTTGTCAATTTCTAGTCTGCCGTCGTCCCGGGGGGGGGTGGAGGCGGTTCCCCGGGGCCGGCCCGGGGAAACAGGGGCTGGTCAAAGGGGAAAAAGCATGGTAGAGAAAAATCCAGGATTTGCGACCAACCAGGGGGGAGCCTATGACTAAAGAGGAGAGGGTAATATACCTGGCCAATGTGGCCTTGATTTCTGCAAAGGATGGGGCCCTTAGCCCCTTTGAGGCCCGGGCCGTCGAAGGGGTCCGCCAGGAACTGGGCGCAGGCAAGGGCGATTTGGAGGCGGCCCTCAAAAGGGTGGCTCAAACCGGGCATGTGATCAAGCCGGTGGGACGCCTTTCTGAGAGGATCAGAAATCTTGAAGACATGGTCTTTGTGGCCCTTTCAGACAGGGAGCTTTCCAAAGCGGAAAAACCGGAAGTGCTCGCCTTTGCCAAGAAGATAGGGGTAACCCAGGTACAACTCACCCAGATCTTGAATGAAGCCAGGGAACGGATTGAATCTCAATTGCGTGACAAAAGGGTTCCGTGTCCAGGATGTGGCAAGGAGGTGCCTCCTGGATCCAAATTTTGCCCCTTTTGCGGGGCCCCCTGCCAGTAGATGACCCCTTTTCGTTTTATTCTTGTGGGTTGCCTTATTCTCAGGGAGAAAGCCATTGGCAGCACTCGAAATTATGGAGGACCTCTTTTTTTTGGAGAGGGGCCATTTGAACGGAAATCATTTCGTGTACCGCTCGGCAGCGCCTGTACTCATTGATACGGGCTATGTAGGTGACTTTGATAAAACCGCCCAGTTGATCACCGGGCTGGGGGTCGCCCTCTCCCAGGTCCGACTGATCATCAGTACCCATTGTCACTGCGACCACATGGGTGGCAATAAGATCATCCAGGAACGGTCAGGCTGCGACATCGCTCTCCACAAAATAGGCAAGTATTTCATGGATATACAGGATGACTGGTCCACCTGGTGGCGGTACTACAGACAGGAGGCGGATTTCTTTCAGTGTACCAGGGGGCTGGAGGATGGGGAAGCCATCGCCCTGGGGCCCCATGAATTCACCGTCATTCACACCCCGGGCCATGCCTCGGACGGCATTGTTCTTTACGAAGGGAAAGAAAAGGTTCTTATCTCTTCAGATACGCTCTGGGAAAGGCGTGTGGCCACCATTACCGTGCGGGTAGAAGGGAGTACCGCCGTGCACGCCCTGGAGGCCTCGCTTGAACGCCTGGCCCCCCTTGATGTGAAAGTGGTCTTTCCGGGCCATGGGGCGCCCTTTACAGATTTCCGGGCCGCCCTGGAGCGAAGCCGAAAAAAGGTGAAGGATTACCTGCTCCACCCGGAAAAGGTGGGGAACGATCTGCTCAAGAGGATTACCATTTATACCCTGTTGATGAAGCGGCGGGTCCGGGAACAGACGTTTTTACCCTGGCTCAAAGGCACCCACTGGTTCCCTGAAACAGTAGATCTCTATTTCAAAGGGGATTATGAGAGGAAATACCATGAGATTATGGAAAATTTTTTACAGAAGGGGGTGATTAAGCGGAAAAACGGCTGGTTATATACCACAGTAAAGCCCTAGGGAGGCTTATGAGGAGAGGGGAGCTTTACGCCCTATTTGTGGGAGGGGGGGCGAAGCCTCAATATCTCTGAACACAGGGCCGCGTAATCAAGGGCGCCCCTCGAATTCCATCGGAATTTATCGACCGGTTTTCCGGCCAGGTTGGCCTGGTTGAGAGATTCACTTTTGTATATGGTGGTCTTGAGAAGCCGTCGCCGGTGATCTTCCAGGAGTTCCTTAAAGAGGGCGTTGGTCAGGGAAGTGCGGAGATCGAGCATGGTTATGAGGATTCGATAGGGCACGTCGCCTTCATCCCGCAGTTCCCGGGACACCTCGAGCAAGGTGTCAAGCCCCTTCACCGCTCCCACGCCGGGCTGGACGGGAATTAGGAGGAGATCGGCCGCAATAATGGCATTGTGTGTGAGGATGTTGAGGGAAGGGGGACAATCCAGAATGATTTCATCGTAGGTCTCGAGCAGGGGTTCCAGGGCCCGTTTCAACCGCTCTTCCCGGCGGATGCGTGTCGAGAGGAGTTCGGCGGTCTGGTTGAGCCTGGCCGTGGCCGGCACCATATCCAGGTTTGGGATTTCCGTCTTGGAAACCGAGCGGGCGGCCTGGGAGGGGCGCTCCATAATAAGATCACCCGCGTCTCTATCGCCCGCTTCCTGGAGAAAGGGGCGGGTCGCGTGGGCTTGGGCATCCAGGTCAACCAAAAGGGTGTTTCTGTTGCGCTCGGCAAGTCCGGCGGCCAGGTTAACCGCAGTGGTGGTTTTGCCCACACCGCCTTTTACATTGGTAATGGCGAGTATCATGCTAACCCTCCCTACCGGTTTTTGACCGTGCTCCCTGTCTCTTATAGCCGGGCCGCCGGCAGGTGTCAACTCTCTGCTGGTGGGAATTCAAAAAAACGGGGCCTGGTTCCTTCCCGGATCGGGGCGGGAGATCCGAAATCTCGACCCATCTATCTCTCCTTGACCGTTGACAGGAGGCCCCCATCCGTCGTAGATCTCCAGAAACCCCAAAAACGCCGAGGTCACCCCAAGGCGGGGGCCTTGATCACGGCAGGAGGCATGTGCTATGACCCATGAAGACCGGGGCCATTACTCAAAGAAGCACCCGCCGGGCCGTACCCCCAGGCCGGAAGTTGTTGCGGCGGTGCAGGAACGGGCCCCAGGGGGAGAGATCTCCTGTGTCGCGGCCCATGAAATAGCCAGGGCCTTGGAGGTCCCCCCTGAGGAAGTCGGATTTACCCTGGACAGGCTCGAGTTGCGGATCATTCGCTGCCAGTTGGGTCTTTTTGGATATACACCCTTAAAAAGGACGGTAAGGCCCGCGGATCATGTCCCCCAGGACCTGGAACGGGCCATTCGAGACTCCTTGGAAAGGGGGCGTCTTTCCTGCAAGAATGCCTGGGACCTGGCCGCTGATTTTGGGATGGCCAAAATGGCCGTGTCCTCGGCCTGTGAGGCCCTTGGGATAAAGATAACCTCCTGCCAGCTTGGGGCCTTCAAGAGATCCGAGGAATCCTGAGGAAAAGGTGGGTACGGCGACCTATTTTCTGGCGGAAAGAAAGGCAGGACCCTTGAGGGCCTTAAAAAAAGGTCCCCGGGAGTTCATCTGATTGGCATAAAAAAACCGCCCACCCCTGAGTGCCTTTCAAAACACCCGGGAGAGGGCGGCCGGGACCCAGCCCCTTAACAACTACAAGAACCGCCGCAACCCACAGGGAGGTTGGAAGAGATGTGAAATCCTGCACCCATGGGGGAGGTCACATAGTCTACTTTTATGGGTTTGAGCCTGTCAAACAGCTCTTTTTCAATCACATAGGTCAATCCCTTGTCCTCGAACCGATGATCGTCTTCCTTTGGCTCATCCAGAGCCATGCCCAGGGAGGGCCCGGATCAGCCTCCGCCTGCAAGCATGATCCTGATAGGGGTAATCTCCTCCCTGTCCTTGAGGAATTCCTTTATCATGTCGTTTGCCTTGTCCGTTACTTCAAACATATTGTCCTCCTCATTGGTTTTCACAAGTTCCTATTAACATAGGCACGAAAAGCACATTGTCAAATCAACCCCTCCCATCCCCTATCAAAAGGGTTCCTCCGATAGGCGTTGCCTGAGCCATATCAACACCTTATGAAATTCACTCCTCAATTCCTCCATGGCCTTTGCCCGGTGGCTGACCCTGTTTTTTTCTTCCCTGGACATCTGGGCAAAGGTCTTTTCCAAGGGGGGGTAATAAAAAAGGGGATCGTATCCGAAACCGTCCCGGCCTATGGGCTCCCGGGTTATTTTTCCCTCGCATCGGCCTTCATAGATCAGGGCCGGTCCCCGTGGAACAGCAATGGCAATGATACATGTAAAGGCGGCTTCCCTGTCTTCAACCCCTTTCATGGCCTCTAGAAGCTTGTGGTTGTTTGCTGCATCCGTGGCCCCTTCACCCGCATACCTGGCGGAATAGACGCCCGGCAGGCCTCCCAGGGCCTTTACACTGAGCCCGGAGTCGTCCGCCAGGGCTGGCAGCCCCAAGACCCTGGCCGTAAAGCGGGCCTTTTCCACGGCATTGTCTTCAAAGGTTTCCCCCTCCTCTTTGACCTCCGGGATGGGGCCGAAGTCGTTCAAGGTTCTGATATCTATGTCAAATCCAGCAAAAAGGGTGTCAAACTCGGAGATCTTGCCCGGGTTACGGGTGGCCAGGACCAGGGCTCTGTCAAGATCCATCGCTTTCTCCAGTAAAGGGGAAACACAAACGTCCCAGAATTTAAAATTTATGACTATAAATGAATTGGTAGATCTTGACAACCCAAAATCGCGCACTCACCAGCCATCAGTGGGCACGGGGGACGGGGCATGGGATAGATAGTGCTGGACATGGACGGGAGGTTATGTAAAAAGAGGGCTAAAGGATCAAAAACTCAGGGCGCTCAATCTTGATGGGGAGATCAGTATCATACCATGTCCCTGGAGGCCTTTCAAAAGGAGTATGAAACCGATATCTCTGACCTGACCGTTAGAGACAAGGTGTTCAGATTTTTTGTACCCAAATCCATTGACCGTTTCATCGGTCCTGAGGATGTATTCCAGGAATTCCCTTTGTGGGCCAAGATTTGGAAGGCCTCGGTCGTTCTGGCCGATTACCTGGCGGCAAGGGAAGCGGACACGTCCCGGCGCTTTTTGGAGATCGGTTGCGGATTGGGGGTGGTGGGCATTGTAGCCGCCTCTTTTGGTCACCGGGTGACCATGACCGAGTACGATCAAAACGCCCTGGATTTCGCCCGGGCGAATGCTGAATTGAACGGGGTTGAGAAGGCCCTTGAAATTGTGGCCCTGGACTGGAACGACCCCCAAATGGAAGGAGTGTTCGATTGCATCGTGGGATCAGAGGTCATTTACAGTGAGAGGGATTACCAGCCCATCCAAAGGCTTTTAAATACCTATCTGGTCCCTGAGGGGGAGATCATCCTGGTCGAGGGGGTCAGGAAGACCAGCATGGAGTTTTTCAGGCAGATGCAACCCCTTTTTGAGGTGAAGGGGCAAAAGCTCACCCTCCGGTCCCGGGAAGAGGAGATCCCCCTTATTCTGTGCAGGATGAGGTTCCGAAATACAGGGCCCTTGTCATGAATCGGCGGCAAGTTTGGGTCTCAACCGGTCCATAAAGAGGCCCCTGATGCGTTCCAGGTTTTCTTTGTCCTTGGCCTCGAAGCGGAGCACCAGAACGGGCTGGGTATTGGAGGCCCGGATCAGTCCCCAGCCGTGTTCAAAGATTACCCGGGCACCGTCTACGTCGATGACCTGGTGGTCCTTTCTGAATTCATCGGCCAGTTCCGCCACTACCTGGAACTTTTTTTGGTCCGGGCAGTCGATACGGATCTCGGGGGTGTTGAACAGGGGCGGGATGTCGGCCAGGAGGGCGCCAAGCGCTTCTTGGGTGTGGGAGAGGATTTCAAGGAGCCTGGCGCCGGCGTAAATGGCGTCGTCATAACCGAAATACCCTTCCCCAAAAAAGAGGTGCCCGCTCATCTCTCCGGCCAGGAGGGCCCCCTCCTCTTTCATCTTGCTTTTGATCAACGAGTGGCCGGCCTTCCACATGATGGGCTTTCCTCCGTGGCGGGCAATGTCCTCATAGAGGACCTGGGAGCATTTGACCTCCCCGATGATCTTGGCTCCGGGCCGCCGGGAAAGGAGGTCACGGGAGAAGACAATAAGCAACTGGTCTCCCCAAATGATACGTCCTTCTTGATCCACCACGCCGATGCGATCCGCGTCACCGTCAAAGGCGATGCCCAGATCGGCAGAGGTTTCAAGGACTTTGGATACAAGGGACTCCAGGTATTCCGGTACCGTGGGGTCAGGATGGTGATTGGGAAAGCGCCCATCAGGCTCGCAGAAAAGGGGGATGACCTCGAAGCCGAGGGCTTTGTAAACCTCGCACGCCAGGGGTCCGCCCACCCCGTTCCCTCCGTCCACCACAAGGCGCCTCTGAACAGGCCCCGGTTGGATATGCGTCCGCAGGTATTGAAGATAGGGGCCGGCTACATCCTTTTCCTCTCCCCCTCCCCGGCCGTGGTGGTACCGCCCTGACTCACAGATTGCCCTGATTTCCTGGATTTCAGCACCATGAATGCTCATCCTGTCACGACAGATCTTAAAGCCATTAAATTCCGGTGGGTTATGGCTGCCTGTGATTTGAATCCCGCCATCCAGGTTCAGTTCATAAAGAGAGAAATACAGGAGCGGGGTGGGTACCATGCCTATATCCACCACCCCCACGCCCGACTCCATCAGGCCTGCCATGAGTGCCTCGGCGAGCTCCGGGGAGCTTAAACGGCAGTCGCGGCCCAGTGAAACACGATGAATCCCCTTTTCTTGATAATAGGTGCCCAGGCCGAGGCCCAGTTCTCGGGCGGTTTGCCGGTTGAGTTCGTCCGGGAAAACCCCTCGGATATCATACTCCCTGAAGATGTGGGGCATCATAGGAGTTCTTTTTTCCTCCTTTTTTTCAATACTTCCACGATTTTTCGAATGTCCTGAGACAGATCCAGGTCGGCAACCAGAAGGGCGTCCGGTGTATCCACGATCAGGCAATCCTTCAAACCGAGACAGGCCACCAAACGGCCCCCTTTGGCACTGACAAAGCTTTCTCGGCACCCTACCAGAGTGGTTTCGCCTTCCACCAGGTTACCGTGGGCGTCACAGTCCTTTTGACGAAGTTCATAGAGGGACCTCCATGAGCCCACGTCGCTCCAGGCACAATGGCATGGGAGGACAAAGACCTCCTCTGTGGTCTTTTCCATGACACCGTAATCAAAAGATACGGCCTCGATTTCTTGATAAACCCCTTCCAGTTCGGAATCAAAGCGGTCCCGGCTGAAGGCCTCTTTGAGGCGCATAAGTCCGCTGTAGAGCTCCGGGAGGTGTGTCCTCACAGCCCCAAGGAGGGTCCCGGGGGTGGCCACAAAAATGCCTGCATTCCAGAAATACTCACCCGTTGACAGATATCGGCATGCCCTATCATAGTCCGGCTTCTCCACAAATCTGGAGACCCTGTAGGCCTTGAAATCGCCCACGAGTCGGTGGTCCTCGGCCACCCGTCGGATATAGCCGTATCCTGTTTCAGGCCTGTTGGGAACAATGCCCAGGGTGACGATGCCTCCTTCCGAAGCAAGTTCCCCCGCGGCCTGGAGGGCCTGAACAAAGGCCCGGCGATCTCCGATAAAGTGATCTGCGGGAAGAAAGGCCACCGGTCCGGTACAGCCCAGATGGGCCGCATAAAGGGCGCCCAGCCCCATACACGGGGCCGTGTTGCGACCTGCCGGTTCGGCCAGGAGGTGGACCGGGCGTCCCTTAAAGAGTTCTCTTGCCTGGTCCAGGTGCTCCCTGCCCAAAACAAGGATCATTTCTTCATCCCGGGCAAGGGGAGCAAGTCTATTACAGGTTTCTACCACCAGGGGTTCTTTGCCGGTGATATTCAGGAACTGTTTCGGCCTTTGCCTTCGGCTCACGGGCCAGAACCGGGTCCCGGACCCACCAGTCATGATTACCGCGAACATCCCTTCCTCCCCCAGGTTTCAGGTTCTGTAATCCGCATTGATACTGACATATTCGTGAGTGAGGTCGCAGGTAAGGATGTGATCTTCATGGGCCCCCTGGTGAAGATCGATGGAGAGGGCGAATTCGGCATTTTGCATCTTTCGGGCGGCCTCTTCTTCCGCCTCGGCCCCCTTTCCCATCCCCCGCTCAACGATCAATACGTCATCAATCCAGATGTCCACCCGGTCCGGCTCCAGGGTGATAGGGGCCCGTCCCAGGGCGGCCATAATCCTGCCCCAATTGGGGTCCTGGCCGTAAAAGGCGGTCTTTACGAGGCTTGAATTGGCCACGGTCCTTGAGGCCTTTCGGGCGTCGGCGGCATGGGCGGCACCCCTGACGCGAACGTGAACCACCTTGGTGGCGCCTTCTCCATCTTTGACGATCATGTGGGCGAGGTCCTGGGCCACATGATTCAGTCCCGCCTTGAAGCCATCCATCTCGGCCCCTGTCAAGGGTTTATTCCCTGCGGCCCCGTTGGCCAGCACCAGGACCATGTCATTGGTGCTGGTGTCTCCGTCTACACTGATCCGGTTGAAGGTCTTTTCCACGCAAGAGGAGAGGGCCTCTCTGAGTTGGGATTCCTCGATTCGGATATCGGTGACTACAAAAGAGAGCATGGTCGCCATGTTGGGCATGATCATCCCGGCCCCTTTGGCGAGCCCCACGATGCCAAAAGCACATCCTCCTGCCTTACCGTCAAAGCGGCTGATTTTGGGAAAGGAATCGGTGGTCAAAATGGCCTGGGCCGTCCGGGGAAGGCCCCCTGGAGACAGGTCTTTCACCAACCCGGGTATGGCCGCGGCAACCAGCTCCATGGTCAGGGGCTGGCCGATAACCCCGGTTGAAGCCACCAGAACTTCATTTTCTTCGATGCCCAATTCGCGGGCCACAAGAAGGGCCGTTTGCCGGGCGTCATTGAGGCCTTGCTCTCCGGTGCAGGCATTGGCGTTGCCTGAATTGGCGATAATGGCCCGTGCCTTGCCTTTTGATAGGGTTTGCTTTGTATAGATGACGGGGGCGGCCTTAACCTTGTTGGTGGTAAAGACCCCGGCGGCCACGGCCTCTTTCTCAGAGTAGATCAGGGCCAGGTCAAGGCCGCGGTTTTTTTTGAGACCGGCCCGGACCGCCGAGCCCTTAAATCCCCTTATGGTGTATTGTTTTGTATCCACAGCGCCCCACCTATGTCTTGGCCCCGCAACACTTCTTATATTTCTTCCCGCTCCCACAGGGGCAGGGATCGTTTCTTCCGATCTTCTTGCCCTTGCGGCGTACCGGGGCGGGCCTTTCCCCGCCCTCGCCGTGGATGAGATTCATGGGCCTGCGTTTCTTCTCAGGGATCGGTTCAGGCCGCTTCTTTGCGAACTGAATACGGAAAAGGGTACTCAGGGTCTCTTCTCTGATCCGGTCCATGATCCCTTCAAAAAGGGCGAACCCTTCCTTTTGATATTCTTTAAGGGGGTCCAACTGGCCGTAGCCCCGGAGGCCGATCCCCTCTTTCATGTGTTCCATGTCCTGGAGATGGGCGATCCACTGATTATCGATGATCTGGAGCATGAGCAGACGCTCAAGCTCTTCGAGGTCTTCTTTCCCGATGAGGTCCTCCCGTTCCCGATAGGCGGCCATGACCTGCTCCCTGATGAGCTCGTCCAGGTCTCCGACCTGAAGGGCGTCAAAGGCCTCTTCCCCCATTTCCTCGGGACCTATTTTGAGCCGGCATCCAAAAAGCCTGGCCACGTGTTCCTGGAGTCCCTGTATGTTCCAGTCATCGGGAAAGGCCTTGGGGTCTATCCACTGCTCCACCAGGGCCTCCACCTTGTCCGTGATCATATTTTCAATGATCTCCCCCATGCCGTGACCGTTCAGGATATCCTTCCTCAGGGAATAGATGATTTCCCTGTGCTTGTTCATGACATCATCGTACTCGATCAGGTGCTTTCGGATATCAAAGTTGTGGGCTTCCACCTTTTTCTGGGCGTTTTCAATGCCCCTGGAGATCAAATTGTGTTCAATGGGCTCCCCTTCTTCCATACCGAGGCGCTCCATGACCGAAGAAATCCTGTCCGAACCAAATATCCTGAGGAGGTCGTCTTCAAGCGAGAGGTAAAAGCGGGAGGAGCCGGGATCGCCCTGTCTGCCGGAGCGGCCCCGGAGCTGGTTGTCGATGCGTCGGCTTTCGTGCCTCTCGGTACCCAGCACGTGGAGGCCGCCGACCTCCCGCACGCCTTCACCCAGGACAATATCGGTCCCCCTGCCAGCCATGTTGGTGGATATGGTGACCGTCTTTGCCTGCCCGGCGTTGGCGATAATCTCCGCTTCCCTTTGGTGGTGCTTTGCATTCAAGACCGAATGGGGGATCCCGGCCCTTTTCAGCATCTTGCTCAGCATTTCCGATTTCTCAATGGAAATGGTGCCCACCAATACGGGTTGGCCCTTTTCATAGAGGCCCTTGATTTCATCCACGACGGCCTTAAACTTCTCTCTCTCCGTCCTGTAAATGACATCCGAGTAATCCTTCCGGATCATTTTCTTGTTGGTAGGTATGACGGCCACGTCCAATTTGTAAATATTATTGAACTCGGCCGCCTCTGTGTCTGCAGTACCGGTCATACCCGCAAGTTTTTCATACATACGGAAGAAATTTTGAAACGTGACCGTGGCCAGGGTCTGGTTTTCTTCAGCCACACTGACCCCCTCTTTTGCTTCCACGGCCTGATGCAGACCGTCGCTCCAGCGCCGCCCCGGCATCATACGTCCTGTGAATTCGTCCACAATCATGATTTGACCGTCTTTGATCACGTAATGGACATCCTTCTCAAAGAGCCAGTAGGCCTTGATGAGCTGCTGGGTGGCATGAAGGAGCTCGGAGGCCCTCATATACCGGCCTTCAAGCTCCCTGAGCTGCTCCTCCCTTTCTTGTTCGCTCAGGTGGGGATTTTCTCGAATGGCATGGCTTTCGTCATCCAGATCAGGGAGCAAAAATTCGCCCAGGCCTCCGGAGGCCACCAGCTTGATCCCCTTTTCAGTGAGCTCAACCGCATGGCTTCGCTCATCAATGGTGCAGAAGAGGTCCTTGTCCAGATCGGGCAAAAGTTTTTGCGAGCTGAGCATGCTTTCTGTCCTGTCGATCTGCTTCTTGAGGGCCTGATTCTGGGAGATGACATCCAGGAACACGGGGTTTTTGGGATCTCCCCTTTTGACCTGGAGGAGGAGTTCTATGGTCTTCTCGTCCGTTTCCCCTTTGTCCAACCTCTCGCGGGCCTCTTTTAGGAGGGAACGGATGATGCTCCCCTGCTTTTTCTTGAGATTGATCACCAAAGGTTTGACTTCCACGTAGATCTTGTTCTGGCTTTGCTCGACCGGTCCACTTATGATCAGAGGGGTCCGCGATTCGTCGATGAGGATGCTGTCCACCTCGTCAACAATGCCGTAATAAAAGCCCCGCTGGACAAAATCGTTAATGTCGAACTTCATGTTGTCCCGGAGATAGTCAAAACCGAACTCATTGTTGGTGCCGTAAGTAATATCGCAATTGTAGGCCTCTTTACGTTCTGTGTCGTTCATTCCGTGGACGATAACCCCCACGGAAAGGCCCAGGGCCTCGTAAATGGCGCCCATCCACTCAGCGTCCCGTTGGGCCAGGTAATCGTTTACCGTCACCAGATGGGCCCCTTTGCCCATGAGGGCGTTCAAATAAAGGGGAAGGGTGGCCGCCAGGGTTTTTCCCTCGCCGGTCTTCATCTCCGCGATCCTGCCCCAATGCAGTACGATGCCGCCGATCAGCTGGACATCAAAGTGGCGCATGCCCAGCACCCGGACCGAGGTCTCCCGCACAGTGGCAAAGGCCTCGGGGAGCAAGTCGTCCAGGAATTCGCCCTTACTGATTCGTTCCTTGAACCCGTCGGTCTTTTGCCGGAGCTGGTTATCTGAGAGGGCCTGAAAATCGGGCTCGAGCTGGTTAATTCTCTCAACCAGGGGCTCCATTCGCTTCAGTTCCCTTTCGTTTTTACTGCCGAATATGCCTTTTATGACTTTTCCAAACATGTTTTCCTTCCAAAAAATACCCCGCCCCGCCTAGGCAGGAGTGCGGGGGTCTATATCGGCAAAGAAAAGGCATCGTTACCCTCAAAGCCCGCATAACTGGGAACGAGGCCATTTCAAAAAAACTAAAATATTCCTATTTAAGAACTTTGTAGACCAAAAATCAAGGCCCTATTGGGGGCAAGGTCGGACAGACTCAGGCCGTGAGGCGGCACAGACCCGAAGGGTGCAAAGAAAAGACGAAGCCTTCCGACTCGGCCGAGCTCGTCGCGGGCCACCAGTCACGCCAGAAAGGAGGTCATGATCCTCACAAGCCCTGAAAACACCTAAAGTGTTACGGATCAATTAAGGATATAGCGGAGGGGATCAACAGGCACGCCGTTGAGATGGACCTCATAGTGAAGATGAGGCCCTGTGGACCTTCCGGTGTTACCCACCAGGGCCACGGTCTCCCCCCGCTTGAGGTACTGTCCCTTTTTTACAAGGACTTTCTTGAGGTGGGCATATTTGGTAATCACACCGTATCCGTG
>CAZNLL010000002.1:0-88664 GCA_964573885.1 uncultured Desulfobacteraceae bacterium
TCGGCATCCTCAGGCGTAAAATGGGATGGAATGCCATTAAACACCTCTTTCGGTTTGACAGGAGCTGATCAGCCGGTCCTTACCGCGGTCCCACTGACACTGACCATGAGCATCCCGCTGTTCTGCCCCAGCACTTCATAGTCAATGTCCACCCCTACCACGGCATCGGCACCGAGATTGAGGGCCTCCTCCTCGATTTCTTTGAAGGCAACCTCCCTGGCCTTTTTCAATTCCTTTTCATAGGCCGCGGACCGCCCTCCCACAATGTCCCGAATACCGGCGAAAAGGTCCCTGAAGACGTTCGCCCCCATGATGGCCTCACCGGTGACCACACCGAAATAGTGGGTGATCCTTTTGCCTTCAATACCGGGTGTGGTGGTAATAATCATGGTTTTTCCTTTCATTCATGCCCGTGTTTAATGAGTCTCTTCTTCACCCCTGGGACGGATCAGGACCCAGTTCACCCAGCTCTTCCAGGAACTGCACCACCCTTAATGATTCGCCCACCCCTGTGGTGCCTCTTATGCTGATCACCACTTGAAGGGTTTCCAGGATCTCTTCCCTGGTGGCGCCCTGTTGCAAAACCCCTTTGGTCCTTTTCCTCCACTTTATCCGGTTTTTTTCGAGCTCTCCTTGCGTACCCATAAGGCAAACCTCCTGGAAAGGGATTGTCCATTACACGTTGAAACGGATGTCCAGGATGCTGTTCACCGGGATCACACCGTCCCGGTCCACCAGGTTTGTGTATCCCTTGGCCCGGGCATCCTGCATGTTGTGGACCCCCATCATGTGCTCGCAGCTTACCACTTCCGCCTTAATAAACCCCCTGGCCAGGTCCGAATGGATCCTGCGGGCGCAGGTTACGGCGTCCGCGGCCTGGTTTACCAGCCAGGCATGGACCTCCTCCTTACCTACTGTGTAGAAAAACATCATTCCGGCCTTGTCCATCACGGCCCGGAACAGGGTGTGGGGGTCTACCAAAGGGTCGTTGCAGACCAGGGTTGGCTTGAGGCTCAGGGGCCCCAAGGCCTTGATCATTGCCTGCTCTTCTTTGTCCAGGGCCAGATCACAAAGGGGCCACTCCTCTTCGAGATGGGCCATTCCCCTTTCGAGCACCTCCCTTTCCTTCCCCTCCTGGGTCCTTGACAATCTGGCCTCCATCTTTTCCATATCCAGGACAAGGACGTCCAGTATATCTTTCTCGGCCATGGCAATGGCGTGGCCGGCTTCGTATTGTTCCGGGAGCAGCTCGAAGTAATACGGCGATACCTTCTCGGGTTGGAATTTCTGGACGAGGTCAAAAAATATTGCATCATCATACTTGACCTTGCCTTCCGGCAGGTCAAGTCCTTTATAGGCTATTTTCATTCTATTATGACACCTTTCCATGTATTATCCTAATAGTGAGCCACCGGCCCTCATCACAAATGCAGATCTCTATACGCCCTTTTGCCTCAAAAAGGCAAGCCCTTTCCCATGCTTTTCTCTGGGCGCGGGAACCCCGGTGGGCAGGGCCTTTTTCCTTGACACAAACCGCCTTAATTGACATCGTGAGTCAGAAATAGCGGCTTTTTGAATCAGTTCCAGTCCACAAAATCATTTCCAAGCTCAATCCACATCTCCTGTCCAAATAAAGACAGGGGCTTTCAACCCGAGCCTTCTATTTTAAGCGTCGCCGCAAGGACCGTGACAAGGGACGGTGATCATCTTTCTCAAGTCTACCATGCGTGAGGGGTATTGGGGGGTATGAAAGGGGGCCTCATGAAGTTCATGGGATTTTTGTTCGGAATCTTGGGCCTGTGCCTGTGGAACCCGGCCTTGGGCGGGGCATCAAAAGGTCCAGGCCAGACCTGCGTCCAATGCCATGAGGATATCTCGCCGGGGCAGGTGGCCGACTGGAAGGCCAGCAAGCATCAAGAGATGGATGTGGGTTGTGCCGACTGCCACGGCACCGGGCACGGTCACGAGAAGGATTACAAACTGGCCCAACTCCCTGATGAGCACCTCTGTGCCCGGTGCCACGAGGACCAGTTCAACCAGTTCGTGAAGGGCAAGCACAACCTGGGGTGGGCCTCCATGATGGCCCTGCCCGTCACCCACCTGGAACCGGACGAACTGGTCGAGGGGGGCCGGGGCTGCGGGGGCTGCCACAATATGGGCGTCAAATCAAAGGAACAAAAGAAACAGCTCGCAGAGGCCGGATACCGGTATCAAAACAATTCCTGCGACGAGTGCCACACCCGGCATGCCTTCTCCAAAAAGGAGGCCTTGAACCCCAGGGCCTGCCAGCAATGCCACATGGGTTTTGACCATCCCCAGTGGGAGATGTGGAGCAGCTCCAAGCACGGCTCTCGATATCGGAGCGGTGAAGTGGGGGATATTCCCAAAGGGGCCGTTGCCCCCAAGTGCCAGACCTGCCACATGGCCGGGGGCGATCACGAAAACCACACGGCGTGGGGCTTCCTGGGAGTGCGTCTTCCCTTTCCCCAGGATCCCCAATGGAAGCAGGACCGCATCACCCTCCTCAAGGCCCTGGGTGTTCTTGACCCTGAGACGGGCAAACCCACGGCCTTGCTGGATGCGGTGAAAAATCTGGACCTGGCCCGGTTGACCCAGGAGGCGTGGCAGACGGAGCGGGAAAAAATGATCGACACATGCACCCAGTGCCACTCCCGGGCCTATGCCCGGTTTCAGCTGGAAATGGGGGATAGCATGATCCAAAAGGCCGACCGCCTCATGGCCCAGGCCATAGAGATCGTGGCAGAACTTTACAAAATGGGGATCGTGAAAAGGCCCGGGACCTACCCCTTCAACTACCCCAACCTGCTTTTCTTTATGCGGACCGGAGGCGGGCACCTTGAAAAGCTCTCCCACATTGATCAACTCCTCCTTCAGATGTACCTCAAACACCGCATGAGGACCTTCCAGGCCTTCTTCCATGTGAATCCGGACTATGCCTACTGGTATGGATGGGCAGGGATGGTCAAGGATCTGGGGGCCATCCAGGAAGAGGCGAATATGCTGCGGGCGGTTCATGGGGGGCACAAGTAGTCCATTGAGCGACCATTCACCAGGCGGTCCCCTGAGGCAACACCGCGGATTAAAGGGCGTGATCGGGCTCTTGGTGAGCCTGGCCCTGGTGGCCGTGGTGGCCGGTTTTGGGCGCCAATTCACCCCGGGCCCCTGGTACCAGGCCCTCACCAAGCCTTCCTGGACGCCACCGGGTTGGGTTTTCGGCCCGGCCTGGACCTTTCTCTATGCCTCCATGGCCGCGGCAGCCTGGCTGGTCTGGCGTCGGCGTGGGACCCGTTTTTCCGACGCGGCCCTGGGGCTCTACCTCCTTCAACTGGTCTTCAATGGCCTCTGGTCCTGGATCTTTTTCGGCCTTCACCGGATCGGGCTCGCCCTGGCGGATCTCCTTGTTCTCTGGGTACTCATTGTGGTCACCACCCTTTTTTTCTGGAGGGTAAGCCGGTCAGCCGGCATCCTCATGCTCCCTTACGTGGCCTGGGTCGCCTTTGCCGGCCTCCTCAACCACGCCCTTTGGGTCTTGAACCCTTAGAAAGGAGGGCGGTAGCCTTTGTCTCCTTCTTGACACCTCCGGCCCTGTCCCCTATAGTTTGTTTTTGAAACGGGTGTTTTTTTATCCCTTCACCCCGGCCTTTTAAGGCCGCCTTCCCGACCCAATGAGAGCGCCCCTGTGAAAGGCACGGATTCTTTTCAATGGACCATTTGTCATCAACTGCCCACCAGGCTGAGGGTGAGGCATCCCATTCTCCGACACGACCCGCGGCTCTCCCGCCTCCTGGAGCAACGGTTGAACCGCCTTGAAGGGGTCTGGAAGGCCCAAGTTCGACCCACCACGGGAAGCGTTATCCTGTCATATGACCCCCGGAAAATGGAAACGCGCCATATCATTTTGCGGTTGTCCGCCGACCTGGCAGAGGCGCTCAATCGCCTCGCAGGGAAAGCAGACCCCGGCCGACGCCGAATCAGGCACAAGCCTTATCCGGCCCCGTCCCTGGCCTGTCACCTCATCAACGCGGTCGCCTTGAGTGCCTTTATGGCCTTTGTCCTTATCAAAAGGCTCTTTTTTGGATCCCCCCTCCGGCAGGGGCCTTTCAGCCTCATGGGCGCCGTAGCCTTTGCGGGGGCCCTCCCCTTATTGAGACGGGTGTGGCTTGATTTTCGATCCGGCAAGCGGGTAGGGCTTTTTCCTTTTCTCACCGCCGCCTGCGGCCTGGCCGTGGCTATGGGAGAGGCCTTAACGGCCCTGGAGATCATCTGGGTCCTGGCCTTGGGGATGTTGCTGGAGACCTATGCCACAGATCGGGCCAGGAGGGCCATTGGTGAGATCCTTCAGGTGGCTCCCGAAAATGCCCTTGTCCTGAGAGCCGGGGCGGAGAAGGAAACCCTGCCCGCGGAAATCCAGGCCGATGATACAGTGGTGGTCCGGGCGGGGAGGAAGATCCCCGTGGACGGCCCTGTTATTGAGGGAAAAGCCCTTGTGGACGAGGCCCACATCACCGGACGATCCCAGCCCGAGCTTCGACGACCCCGAGATTGGGTCTATGCGGGCACCGTGGTTCAACAGGGGATGATTCATGTGCGGGCCCGGAACGTGGGGGAGGAGACCTATCTATCTCGGATGGCCGACCTGGTTGAGGCCTCCCTGGCGAACCGTACAGAGGCGGAAAAGAGGGCGGACATCCTGGGGGCGCGGTTGACCCGAATGGGCCTGGTATGTACCGGGGGAACCCTTATTTTAACGGGCAGCGTGGCTCGTGCTTTCTCCGTCATGCTGGTCATGGCCTGCCCTTGCGCCACGGTCCTGGCCGCCTCTACCGCGGTGAGCGCCGCCATAGCCAACGCCGCGGGGAGGGGTATCTTCATCAAAGGAGGCCTTTATCTCGAAAGAATTTCGAGTATTGACACGGTGTGCTTCGACAAGACGGGCACAATCACCACCGCCTTCCCGCAGGTAACAGGGATCTTCCCCCTGACCCGGAGGCACAATCCCTTGAAGATCTTGGCCGCGGCGGCGGGCGCGGAGGCCGGGAGCCACCATCCCCTTGCAAAGGCCCTCATTCAGGAAGCCGCCCTGAAAGGGGTTACCCCGGAGGCCATGTCCGAGTTCCAAGAATCCATCGGCCGGGGGGTCTCCGCCCGTGCGGGCTCCGGTTCCGTACTGGTGGGCAATCCATCCCTGATGAAAAGCCGCGGCGTCGAGACAGGCCCCCTTGAAACCCGGGCCGCCAAATGCGCAGAAACCGGCCAGACCGTCATCTATGTGGCCAAAAACGATCGTCTCCAGGGGATCCTATGCCTTTCCAATACGGCCCGTGAAGGGGCGGACAAAATTCTAAAAACGCTCAGGAAGGAAGGTATCACCCATTTTTCCCTCATCAGCGGGGACGCCAAACCCATTGTGAGGACCCTGTCAAAACGCCTGGGTTTTGATGACTCCCAGGGCTCCATGCTTCCCGACGATAAGGCCCGGTATATGGAGCGGCTCGTTTCGGAGGGAAGACTGGTCCTTATGGTGGGTGACGGGGTGAACGACGCCCTGGCCCTTTCAAAGGCCACCGTGGGGGTGGCCATGGGTGCGGGAGGATCCGAGGTGGCCGTGGAGACGGCAGATATCGCCCTGGCCGGAGATGACCTCCAGGGGCTGGTCTTTTTGCGCCTCTTGAGTCATCAGACCCTGCGTATTATGGAACAGAATTTCTGGATGGCAAACGCCACCAATCTTGCGGGAATACTCCTGGGGGCCTCCGGATGGCTGCCGCCCGTTATGGCCGGTATCCTCCACGTGGGGCATACATTGGGCATTATGCTGAATTCAGGCCGCCTCATGCAATGGCGGCCCGAAAACCATGGGAGGGGTCATGATATTTAGTCTGGTCAACCAAAAAGGGGGTGTGGGCAAGACCACCGTTTCGGTGAACCTGGCGAGCGGCCTTTCAAAAATGGGATACAAGGTCCTTCTGATTGATGCAGATCCCCAGGGCAGCGTCTTGCAATGGCAATCCATTGCCGATAATGAGAGTTTTCAGGTCAATCATCATCCCAGACCCGGCTTTGAGAGACTGGTCCCGTCTCTTGGAAAGACCTTTGATCACATGGTCATTGACGCCCCACCGGCCATCGGCGAAATCACCCGTTCCGTGCTGAATGTCACCCATCTGGCCATTGTCCCTATCGGTCCGAGCCCCCTTGACATCTGGTCCAGCAAGGAGACCCTCTCCCTTTTCCCTGAAATCCGGAGAAGGCACCGTAGACTTAAGGGAGAGCTGCTGATTTGTCGAAAAGTGGTGGGGACCCGTGTGGGTCGCGAGGCACGAGAGGCCATGGAGACTTACAATATGCCCGTTTTTGAGACCGAAATCTCCCAGAGAATCGCCTATGTGGAGGCCATGATCGCCGGCCGTTCCGTGCTGGAATACGCCCCCAGGAGCGAGGCCGCCCATGAAGTGATCAGCCTCTGCAATGAAATCATATCCAAGGAAAGGAGGATCAGGTGATGAAAAAGATGGCCCTGAAAGATGTAGCCAAGGCCCCCTTGGCCCGAAAAGAGGCCCCGCCTCGCGAGGAAAACCCCAAGGACAGGCGGGGAATGGGGCATTACGTCCTGACCATGGCCCTCGGAGTCATCGGTGGTCTGGTGGGGGGCTTGCTGGCCGGCCATCTGTGGCGCAGGCTCTGAAGCCCGCCTTTCCGGACCCAGCCGGCTCCCTCTCCAGGGTTTGATCATCTCTGCAGGGCATCATCTCCTGGAGGGGCCCTCTTAAAAGCCCATCCCGGGTGTCTTCCTTTTTCACGGGGGGAGCCCATCCCGAAAAGTTCACACCATTTTAACCCAAAAAATACAACTCCTCCATTTATAGCAAAATAATAACAACTCCCTAATATTTATCTAACATTCAGGGTTTACCTTGCTTTTCAATGGTAACCCGAGCTCAGCTGTACTTTATTGTGAACATTAAATGCCCCAGGTGCGGATCGGACGCATATTACAAATACGGCAGGTCTACCAATGGCAAACAACGCTATCTTTGCCTCGGCTGCAACAAACAGTTTGTCCTTCCCCCCAAAAAACCAGTGAAAAACCGTCCGGTTTGCCCCCATTGCGGAAAACCCATGCACGTTTACATGAGAGAAAACCAAGGTACCACCCGGTTTAGATGTTCGGATTACCCTCTATGTCGAACATTTGTAAAGGTCTCAATGGAGGATTAGACCATGGCCAATGACATGCATTACGTACCCGGGAGACTGCGCATCAAGATCCCGACCCTAAAATCCAACCCTCAGGAAAAGTTGAGTATCGAAGCTGTCTTCAATGGATTAGAAGGCCTCGAGACCATCATCTTCAATGAGATTACCGGCAGCGTCGTCTTTACCTTTGACCAGGGGGTGTTGAACGGGCACAAGATCCTGGGCATTCTCATGGAAAACGGGTATCTCCAAGATAGGGCCCCGGGGTCCGGTAAGGCGAAACAGAACAGCATCGCATCAAAGGCGGGCCACGCCTTCAGCAGAAGCCTCCTTGGCTTCGCCGTGGAAAAGGCCCTGGAACCCATGGGGCTGGGGTTCATAGGCGCCCTGATCTGAAAATTCCGAGAGACTCTCCTCCCTTTCCCTCTATAACCATATCCTGTTTCAAATGTCCCCTTCAAAGGGATGCCAGGGCCTCGGCCTTGTCCGTCCTTTCCCAGGGCAAATCCATGTCATCCCGACCCACCTGTCCATAGGCGGCCAGATTGGCATAATATCCGCCGGGATGAAACCGGGGGAGGTGGCGGAGGTTGAAATGCCTCAGGATGGCCCCCAGCCGAAAGTCAAAATGCTCCCTAATCAAACCGTAGATGTTGGCCTCGTCCACTTCTTTCTCGTCCCAGGTCCGGATTTGAATCCCTACCGGTTTGGGGATGCCGATGGAGTAGCTCAGGGTCAGCTCACATTCCGAGGCGAGTCCCGCGGCCACCACATTCTTGGCCGCGTACCGGGCCGCGTAGGCCGCCACCCGGTCGATCCGCATGGGATCCTTGCCGCTTAAGGCGTTGCCGCTGTGCCGTGAGTACTCACCGTAGGTATCCACGGCGTTTTTTCGGCCTGTAAGTCCTGAATGCTGGACAGGTCCTCCGGTCAGGACCCCGCCGGGGTTGACAAATATCTTTGTATTCTTATCCAGACCAACAGGGGATTCCCTGAATACGTGTGTGATAACCACCTCATGCAGGTCACCCCTCAGCTTCCTGAGAGAGGGCTTGTGCTTGCTCCGCTGACTGGCCGTGATGGTCACACTGTGGATTCGGCGCGGTCTTCGATCCTTGAAGGTCACCCCCACCTGCACCTTGCCGTCCGGGGCCAAATAGGACAGGAGACCCTCCTTGCGTACCCGGCTCAGTCTGCGGGAGAGTCTGTTGGCCAACCAAATGGGCAGGGGCATCAGGGCCGGGGTCTGGTTGCACGCAAAGCCGAAGGAGGTGACCTGGGTTTCAGGGGCGATCTTGTTTATCTGTTTTTCCGTGAGGGTGTGCTCGTCAAACTGGGCCTTCTTATCCGGGGGCAGGCCCTGGGGGGCGGTCAAAATACTGCAGGTCTTGGAATTGAAGCTCTCTTGATCATATCCGATTCGTTTGATGACCTTTCTTGCCAGGTGCGGGAGGTCCACCTTGGCCCCGGTGGCAAAGTGGGCGGCGATAAAGACGATGGCATTGGACACGGCGCATTCCGCCCGGATGCGGGAACAGGGGTCTTGCATCAAAAAATGGTCCACAATGGCGTCACTGATCTGATCACACATCTTATCCGGGTGTCCGTCCGTCACAGACTCTGAGGTGAACACAAAATCGTTTCTCATGTTTCGCTCCTCTGTGTCCCTTTTGACATCTCGTTGATCGTCAAAGGCGTTAGGGCACTTCCCGCAATGATGCCCATATCCAGGAGGTTTATGGGCGTCAGCCCCAACAGGGTTCTCAGGCCCGGGATCACCATGGTGAGCCCCTGGGCGGCCAAGGAGGCGCCCAAGGCGATGTTCAGCGTTTTATTGGCCGGGGGGCCGTCCGGATCCAACAACCGGTGGGTCTCCGAGCGGCAACTGAGGGTATGAAGCAGTTGCCCGATGGTCAGGCTCTGGAAGGCCAGGGTGGTGGCCCTGGCGCCCAACCCGTACCGTGCCAGGCCATAGCCGTAAGCCCCCAGGGCGGCGGCGCTCATGACGGCGGATTCGCCCACCATCCGCTTGAAGTCCCGCCGGCTGAAGAGGGGCTCTCCAGGGTCCCGGGGCGGTTGTTCCAGCACGTCCGGCTCCGCCGGTTCCATGGACAGGGCCAGGCCCGGAAAGATATCCGAAATGATGTTGATCCAGAGGAGCTGCATCACATTGAGGGGGAAACCCATGCCCCCTGCCACGGCCGCAAACATGACCATGATCTCGCTCATGTTGGTGGCCAGGAAGAAATGCACCGACTTGCGGATGTTCCTGTAAGTGGTCCGGCCGTCCCTCAGGGCGATAACAAGGGTATGGAGGTTATCGTCTTCCAGGACCACATCGGCCACTTCCCTGGCCACATCCGTTCCGCTCTTCCCCATGGCAATGCCCAGATCCGCGGCCTTAAGCGCCGGGCCGTCATTGATCCCGTCACCGGTCATGGCCACTGTAAAGCCGGCTTTCTGCAGGGTCTGTACAATACTCAGTTTATGGGCCGGCGTGACCCTGGAAAAGACGTGCACCTTGGAGGCCAGGGCCTTAAGGGCCTCTTCATCAATCGCGCTGAATTCCGATGAATCCAAAATGGTCAGGGGATCATCGCCGTTCAGGTTCAAACTCTTGGCAATGGCATACGCGCTGGGGCTCTGGTCCCCGGTGATCATCACCACCCGGATGCCGGCCCCCCGAAGGGCCCCAATCAGGGGTTTGACACCCTTTCTTACGGGATCCTCCATCCCCACCAGGCCCAGCCATACCAGGTCCTTTTCCCCGGGGGTCCCCGCACCGTTTGAAGATATCTTGTGGGCCACGCCCAGAACGCGAAGCGCCTCCCCGGCCATGCGCTCGTTTTCGACCTCAATGTTTAGGCGGTCCTCAGCCGTCAAGGGCACCACCTCTCCCCCCATCATGTGCCACTGGCAGATCTCCAGCACCTCCAAGGGACTTCCCTTGACGGCCATGTAGAGCCGCCTTTGCGGGTCCCGGTGGAAGGTGCACATGAACTGGTGCTCCTCGGAGCGATAGTTCACCTTTTGAAGCTTGAAGCATTCGTGTTCAGAGACCACATCCACACCCGCATGGAGGACATAGGAAAGGAGGGCCTTTTCCGTGGGAGAGCCTCTCATCTCCCATTCTCCGCCCTCCCCGGGGTGGAGGCGGGTCTCATTGCACAGGGCGCAAACCCGAGTCAATTCCCGGAGTACCGGGTCCTGCAGGGCCTGAACCCTCCGGCCCTCCGCCCGGGTTTCCCCGTCCGAGACCTGCATCAACCGGTTTCCGGCATAGACCCTGGCCACAGACATTTGATTCAGGGTGACCGTTCCGGTCTTATCGATACAGGCGACCTGGACGGCGCCCAGGGTCTCAACGGCCTGGAGGCGGCGAATCAGCACCTGGTGCCTTTTCATGTTCTTGATGCCCAGGGCAAAATTCATGGTGGCCGCCGCAGGTAGCCCTTCCGGTACCGCGGCGGCGGCCAGAGAGATGCCGGTCTTGAGCATCTGCAAAAACCCGTGTCCCCGCAAAGTCCCTATCAAAAAGACCAGCCCGCATATACCCCCGCTCCCTATGACGAGCTGGTTTCCGAAGATACGGAGGCTTCTCTCGATGGGCGTCTCCGGGGTCTGGGCCTCTTCCATGAGTGTCTGGATTTTTCCCATCTCCGTTTTCTGACCCGTGGCCACCACCACCCCGCGACCCTCTCCACCGGTCACCACGGTCCCCATAAAGGCCATGTTCACCTGGTCGGCCAGGGGAACCCTTTCCGCAGAAAGGGGGGCGCTTCTCTTAGAAACCGGCATGCTCTCACCGGTCAGGACCGACTCGTCAATACTCAGATGGCTTGTCTCAATAAGGCGCATATCCGCGGCCACGAATGTGCCGGGCTTGAGCACCAGGATATCCCCGGGGACCACTTCCTCACCGGAGATGTCCGTGATTCTCCCCTCCCGGAGCACCTCCGCCCTTGGGCTGACCAGTTTCTGAAGAGATCGGAAGACCTTTTCTGCGGCGCTCTCGGTCTTGTACCCGATAAAGGCATTGGCCACCACCACGCCCATGATCAGCACCGCGTCCAGCACCCCGCCGGTGGCCACGGAAAGCCCGGCCGCCGCGGCCAAGAGGCCCACAGGCAAGGAAAAGAACTGTTGAAGGAAAATCTTCCAGGTGGGATGAGGCGCGGATTCAGGAAGGGTGTTGGAACCAAATCGCTTGGATTGAACCAGGGCCGCTTCATGGCTCAACCCTGATTGAGCGTCACTCTCCAGGTAGGCCACCACCTGGGCCGAATCCACACGGTGCCACGCCATGGGCACGGGCACCTCGGGGGCGGAAAGGATCTGCTTGAGCCTTTCCTTGGCCCGGTGGAGGACCTTTTCACCCTGAGCGGTAAGGCCATGGAGGGCATGGGGCGATGGTTTGTTGTCAATGGAAGGTGAGGGGTTTTCTTCCCCCCTTTTTCTTGACCCGCCCCCTTGGCCCATTGCCGCTTCAATGATACCGGCGATAAAGGAATAGTCCCTGCCAGGGTGGAAGAGGACCAGGACCTTTCCGGTGAGGATGTTGGCGCTCACCCGGGTGATGCCCTGTCGGTCCTTTAAGCGGGACTCCAGAAGGGTCTTTAGGCCGGGGTTTCGATAAAGCCCCTCAACCGCAAAACGGGCCCTCCCCGGTATCCTGGTATGAACGGGAGTAACCATCCCCTTTGAGCCTTTCTAAACGCCGGCCGCTTTCAGAAAAAACGGGCATTCGCATAACCCGCTTCAGCCAATCTGGATTTTGAGACCAAATCAAGAAGTTAGCAGAAAACCCGGGTAGGGGCAATGTCTTGTGGGAGCGATTCCTTCCTCACAAGGCCACTTCTTTCATTTAAAACCTAAAGGGCCTTAATCCATAATAACTCTCAGAGGCTTTCAAGGAGGGATAAGGGGTTAAGGCCGGCCAAGACGAGGCTCGGGAGCGGGGGGCTCAAGGAAAACGGGTTTCTTTCGTAATCAAATGGTGGGATGGGTAAAGATCAGGCGTGCTTCGTCCATCGATTTAGAGATCCAGCCTCGGGCACGTTTACAGGTCACGGGCAAAAGCAACGGGTCCTCTTCATCCCCTTGGCTCACCCTCTCTCTTTTCCACCAGGGACTTCGTAAATATCCCCATGGCATACCAAAAGGCCGTGTACCACGGGGGTGCACGGAAATTCCCCCGGCTCAACTGGTAAAGCCCGGTTGCAAGTAAGGCCAAAAAGGCCAGGCCTGCAAGGTCCACCTCGCCTTTGGTAAACCGGTTCAGGGAATAGCTCACCTCCCTCAGGGGGGCAACAAGCCTCTGGGAGAGCGAGACCCCCTGCGCTTGAGGGGGTTCCAGTTCAAAGAGAGCCTGCTCACGGCCGACGCGGGCGATCTCCCCCGGCTCCAGGGCCTCTCCCATCATCAGGATGCTTCCCGTGGCCGGGTTGGCCTCCAGGCGATCAATGCCCTTGGCCTGGGCGAGCCTCTTTGCTACAGAGGCAAAGTAGTCCCTTTCCCCTTTTTGGGAGGGGATCCTTATCCGCAACCGGGTTGAGAGGTGATGGCAGATATGGGCCTTGGGAAGCGTCAAGTCGCCCATATCTATTTTTTGGCTGCCACGGCCTTCTTGGGCTTCTCCGCCTCAGCCGCCCCTTCTTTCAGTTCGGCACGGGCCTCTGCGGCCATATCCTCAAAAGTCTCCCTGGTCTCCTCGGCCAGTTCGCGGCCTTTCTCATAAAGGATCATGCCGCCCTTGATACCGGCCTTGGCGAGCGATTTCACGACCCCGCCAACCACCGGGACCACAATAGGGGCCAACAGGACCGCTGCAGCACCAACGGCCAGCCCTGTCCCCAGCCTGGCTCCACCTGGCAGATTGACTCTCATGGCCATCCTCCTTTCTCCGGGGGGCATTCCTGCCTTGAAGTAATAAGGAAAAAAATTCCCCCACCATTTATGTTAGAAATGGGTTAGAAAATGGTTCGTTTATTGTTAAATAGGGTGGGCTCTACCCTGTTATATGTCAAGCGAAATCTTGGCGGTCAAAAGAGAAATTTCATTAAAAAACCTAGGGCTTATCCCCCACTGGTCCTTGACTTTCCCCTTTTCGGGGGCTAAAAGGCATAGAGGACGGCCATCCTCCTCTCTTGATTCCTGACATTGCTCATACGGACCGGCCTTTGGGGTTGTTCAAAGGATCATAAAAAAGAGATCTGTCCCCTTGAATCACCAGGCCCCAAAGCGCCTTCATGAATGCGTGGATCCGGGATGTGTCCTTTTTTTCTTTGGCCTCCGCCGGGAGCACCGGCGAGGCATCAGATTTCAGGAAAAGGTAGGCGAGGAGCCCCGTGTGGACAGATGAAACGGTGGAGCGGATGGTCACCTTTTTGTTTCGTTTGGCCCCCTATGCGCGCATCTCTCGTCACAGCCCGGGTAAAATCAAGATAAAATTCAGGCTCTTGGCGATTCCGGTCATCCAGAAGGCCCAAGCCGAGGACCTCCCCCGGCCCCGTCGCGGGATTATTAAGTCCCGGGTAAGATACTTTTCCAGAAGCCTGGAGGTGGAATACGACCCCGCTATCTTCCCCTGTGCGCTTTGGGAGGATGTGATAAGGACAAAAGAAGAGCCCTCCCTGCGGGATTCCCTCCGTGAGCGCCTCAAGCGGGCCCTGTATCAGGCCCTGGAAGACAAGGGGTGACAATTCGGCCTACGCCCCCGGCGGCCTTAGAAGGTCTTTTGGGAGTCCTGAAGCGGCCTCCCGGTCCAAGAGCCAGACCAGGATCCCTTTATCCGGGTAAATCTTCTGCACAGGCAGGCCCTGATCCGGGTCTTTAAAGACCGACGACACGGTCCCGGCCTTATTTTTTCCGGAAACCAGCAAGACAATCGTTTCGGCCCGGTTCAAGACGGGGAAAGTCAAAGTGAGTCGATCCACGGGGGGCTCCCCTCCCTGAACCGGGACGGCCAGCCGGGTCTCCTCTACCAGGGCCTGATGGCCCGGGAAAAGGGAGGCCGTATGACCGTCCGGTCCCATCCCCAGATAAATCAGGTCAAAGACCGGAACCTGACCCGGCCTCAGCTGGAAGAAATGGCGAAGCTCTTCTTCATAGGCCGCCGCGCCTTTGCCCGGCCCCAGGGTTCCGGGCATGGGATGGATCTGCTCCAGGTCCAAGGGCAGGCCATCCAAGAAGTCCGCCCTTGCCGTTCCATAATTGCTCCGGGGGTCTTCAAAGGGCAGGCAGCGCTCATCCCCCCAAAAGATATGGGTCACACGCCAGGGGATCTCTGGGCCATAGGGCCTGGACCCCAGGAGCCGGTGCATGGGTCTGGGCGCAGACCCTCCAGAGAGGGCAACGGCAAACCTTGCCTTTTTCTTTTCCGCCTCCAGGGCCTTGGCACGAAAAAGGTCTGCGCCCCTCCTGGCAAAATCGTCGGGCCCCTCCGCCACAATAATCTTCTTATCCCTTTTCATAGATTTCCCGCCCAGGTGAAAGATCCGGCGCCACTGTTTCTTACCGGAAGAGTTCATCAAAATTAAAGGGGGTATATTCCGCGTAGGGTGCGCTGAGCAGGCACATTTTCCTACCAAAATGTAGAATTTGTTGCTAAAATTCACCATTATTGTAGTTTTTTTTAAACCAAAAGCCGTGTCTCGCCATTGGGCCAAGACCCTCCCCTCGGGCGCCTTTGGCGGTCATGGAAGTGAAGGTCCTAAGAGGCCAAGTCTTTAATAATAAGCTTTTTTGGAGTTGATTCTTGGGTGTCATCCTTCTTTTTTGGCCAATAGCGGCCCATCCTCTCACCGCGCCTTTGACAAGAGTCCAGCGCCCTTTTTTTGGTCCCTTAATTGCATTGCATTAATACCATAAAAAGGCTTAAGGTAGTGTTTTTATTTATGGCCGTCACACTTTTTTTGCCGACCTCTCACCCATGAAAGGAGGATATCATGTCACTGGATTGGGGACCGCATTTTATTGTTCCATCGGAGAGTCTCAAAAGCTTCTCCGGCGTTGTTCGATTGAGGGAAAGCCTCGATGAAGACCTGCTACACAAAGAGCTCAAAGCCCTTGGCATCTCCGGGGGCGTGGTAAAAGTCAGCAACCCTTGGTATTTTCGCAAAAAAGGCGCCGAGACCTGGGTCAAGGTCGGGGAGTCTCAAGACAAGGATGAAAATTTTCCTGTCAAGTGGGATACATCGCGTCTGGAAAACGGGCCTTACGAGGTCCTCGGACTGATGCATGTATTTGTCATGGATCAAGATAATGAGCATGTCATCGCCCGCCAGAACATCGTGGAAGTGACAGTCAATAATTAAAGAAGGCCCTGATTTCCTTAGGAGACGCGGAGCCTTGGATTTTTGGCCCCTCTCTTTTCATCTGTTCATACAGAGTACACCTTATCCTGCCCACACAGCCGTGTTTATTGCGGGTGCGGGTGAGGTGTCTCGCCATCTTTGTAAGCGTCGCGGTACCCCGCGGTTACACAACCATTGGATCAAGGCCCACCCAGGAGCTTGAGCCGTTAAGGCCCCGGCCGCTTACAAGGGTGGAGTAACGGTGATTTCAGTCAAAAATCCGCTTGACAAATACACGATGGATAGTAAAATAAAAATTTATTTTAAAATTGAGATCATAATTCGCACAACGGCGTGCGATAGACAAAGGCGTCCATTTCCCAGGGGGAAAGACGCCTTTTTTTATGCCAAAACACCAAGAGGAGGAAAAAAGCATTGAACTTACACAGACCCAACGCCAATGAAGCCCTTCAGACCAAAAACCGCTCCCGCGATGTGGCCCCCCAATCAGGGATATGCAGCAGGTGTATCGACGGGTGCAAAGGAAACTGCGATATGTTCAGGGCCACCTTCCGGGGCAGGGAACTCCTCTACCCTGAGCCATTCGGCAGTATCACGGCCGGTGCGGACAAGGATTACCCCGTTGATTACTCCCATCTTAACATCATGGGTTACGCCTTTGGCGCAAAAGGCATGGAAGCGGACCCGGACAAAGCCACTTTCCCGGCCGTAGACACGGAAACCTCCTTTGGGGTTACAGACAAGGTCAAGATGAAGGTCCCTATTTTTACGGGGGCCTTGGGCAGCACGGATATCGCCCAGAAAAACTGGGAGCATTTTGCAATCGGTGCTGCTATTAGCGGCATCACCCTTGTGTGCGGAGAAAACGTCTGCGGCATAGACCCGCAGTTGGAGTTTGATAAGAACGGCAAGGTGAAAAACTCTCCGGAAATGGATCGACGTATCGCGGAATACCGCCGCTATCATGAAGGATACGGAGATATTCTGGTCCAGCTCAACGTAGAAGATACCCGTAACGGGGTCGCCGAATATGTCCTGGAAAAGCTGGGCGTGGAGACCATTGAACTGAAATGGGGGCAAGGAGCCAAGTGTATCGGTGGTGAAATCAAGGTAAACTCTCTGGACCGAGCCATACAATTGAAAAAAAGGGGTTACATCGTAACCCCGGACCCGGAAATCCCCGCCTACCAAGCCGCCTTCAGGGCAGGCCCTTTGAAACAATTTGAACGCCATTCCCGCCTCGGATTTGTGGCTCAGGAATCCTTTATGAAGGAAGTGGAAAGGCTTCGCAGCTTAGGGGCCAAACGCATCACCCTTAAGACCGGGGCCTATCCCATGCGGGAACTGGCCATGGCCATACGCTGGTCGAGTGATGCCAAAATCGATCTTCTGACCATAGATGGAGCACCCGGAGGGACAGGGATGAGCCCGTGGAGGATGATGGCTGAATGGGGCGTCCCTTCCATCTATTTGCATTCCATGGCCTATGAGCTCTGTGATCGTTTGGCCCAGCGGGGATTGTGGGTCCCCGACATCGCCTTTGCCGGGGGATTTTCCTCAGAAGATCACGTGTTCAAGGCCTTGGCCCTTGGCGCCCCTTACTGCAAGGCCGTGTGCATGGGCCGTGCCTTGATGATCCCGGGCATGGTCGGGAAAAACGCCGAAAAATGGCTGAGAGGGGAACAAGGGGGCCTTCCCGCCACCGTTTCAAGATTTGGCTCCACAAAAGAAGAAATTTTCATGAATTACGAGGTCTTGAAAGAAAAATATGGCTCTGATGTGGAAAAGCTTCCCTTAGGCGCCATAGGGATCTATAGTGCCACCGATAAGATAAAGGTGGGACTTCAGCAATTGATGGCCGGTTCAAGGAACTGGGAAGTCAAATACATCAGTCGTAAGGACATATTCTCTCTCACGGAAGAATGTGAGAAGATAACGGGTATCCCTTATGTCATGGATGCTTACAGGGAAGAGGCCCTTAAAATAATAGACGCTTAAAAGATCCGAACTCAGAGAGGCCGAACTTGATTTAACCCCCGGAAGGAGAAAAATTGCCTTGCCTCCTCTTGGGTTTCCCGGGCTCCTCCCAGGTGGCGGGAATTCTCCACGAAAGGGAACCTCCGCCCTTAAGGCTCTCATGAGCGACTGGAACTGGGCTTGATTCAGTATCTTACCTTTTAATTTCAAGAGAATTGAGCCCCATCCACGGGTCTTCAAACAAATCCAGGGGTGAACCAAAAATAAAAAAAATTACGCATCCATCCGGATTCGATATACTGAAGCTCAGTCCAGGCCCAAAACATCATGAACCAAGAAAAAACTGCCCCTCCCTTCGCATTCCATTCACGTTTTAAGCTTTACCACGAACTCATGTCAATTAAGGTCAAGGAGATCCTTCTGGTCTCCAGCCC
This sequence comes from uncultured Desulfobacteraceae bacterium, assembly GCA_964573885.1. Lineage (GTDB taxonomy): Bacteria > Desulfobacterota > DSM-4660 > Desulfatiglandales > Desulfatiglandaceae > CAZNLL01. The sequence continues at coordinate 17,945 of CAZNLL010000002.1, forward strand.
TTACGACGCCTTCATAATGGAGGAGGACGGGAGCCTTGCATCCAGGATAATAAATGAATACAGCGGACTGAACCTGAGTCAGCCCCCCAGGGTGACTCGAACTTCTTCGGTCTATGATGCCTTGGCCCTTTTGAAGGTAAGAGCTTTTGACATGGTTCTGACGACGCCGCATCTAGAGGAAATGGACGCCCTCTCCTTTGGTTTGGAGATAAAAAAAATATCCCCGGGCTTGCCCGTTATCCTTTTGGCCCACAGTGTCAAGGGTATTTATCCACTTCCAGAGGATACGAATTGTGAGGGGATAGATAAAATTTTTATCTGGTCGGGTAATTCCGATCTGCTCCTGGCCATGGTCAAAAACGCTGAAGACCACCTAAACGTTGATCTTGACACCCGGAAAGCAATGGTCCGGGTTCTCTTGCTGGTAGAAGACTCCCCGCTTTATTATTCCTTTTTTTTGCCCATTATCTATAAGGAAATCGTACGACAGACCCAGGCTGTGCTCAAGGTTGGTCTTAACGAAGAACACAGACTCATCACCATGAGGGCAAGACCTAAGATACTCCTGGCCACGACCTATGAGGAAGCAATCGAGCTTTACGAAAAATATCGCTCCTTTCTTTTCGGTGTCATATCTGATGTCCGTTTACCAAGGGAGCGGAAATTGCAAAACAACGCGGGATTTTTTTTGCTTTCTAAAATCAGGAAAGAAGTCCCGGATATTCCCTTGCTCTTATTGAGTTCGGAGCCAAAAAACATTGAGAAGGCCGTTCAAATCCCCGCCCTATTTCTTGATAAAAATTCGCCACATCTCCTGTCAGAGATAAGCGCTTTTTTTAAGACCCACCTCGGCTTTGGAGATTTTATTTTCCGCATGCCGGACGGAATTGAGATTGACCGGGCCCCGGACCTCCGCACCCTGGAGGAAAAACTGCATCAAATACCGGATGAGTGCCTTTGCTATCATGCGGAACGCAACCATTTTTCCAATTGGCTCATGGCCCGGTCTGAAATAGCCCTTGCATCCAAATTCCGCCTGGTTCAGGCCTCTGAATTCGAGTGTGTTCCTGATATGCGAGAATACATTATTTCCAACATCCGGGAACTGCGCAAATTACGCCAAAAGGGAGTGGTTATTAGGTTCAGGGCGGAGGATTTCGAACCCGAGATTACCGATTTTCTGAAGATAGGCCGGGGGTCTCTGGGAGGTAAGGCCCGGGGTCTGGCGTTTATGTCTTCGCTCCTTGTACAAAATCAGGAACTTCATGAAAAATATCCTGACATCAACATCAAAATTCCAAAGACTTTAGTAGTCTGCACTGATGCTTTTGATTCCTTTATAACGGAAAACAATCTTGAAATATTCGCCAAGGAGGGCTTTACAGATGATGAAGTAGAAAAGGCTTTTTTGGAAGCTGATATGCCGCAATGGGTGTTGAGCGACCTGGAGGCCTTTGTGGCCAAGGTCACCGTCCCCCTTTCAGTCCGTTCTTCAAGTCTCTTAGAAGACGCCCAATTTCAGCCATATGCGGGGCTTTATCAGACTTACATGATCCCCAACAATCATCCCGATCCTTCGGTTCGACTCAGTGACCTTACCAGGGCCATCAAGCTTGTCTACGCATCTACATATTATGAAAGCCCCAAGGCATTTTCAAGAAGCACCGCCAATCAACCCAAGTCAGAGTCAATGGCTGTGATCATCCAGCAACTTTCCGGGAAAGAATACGGCAATTATCTTTATCCGGCTATATCAGGAGTAGCTCAATCCCATAACTTCTATCCTGTATCCCGTATGAAACCCGAAGAGGGCATTGCGCACATCGCTCTGGGTCTGGGGAAAACGGTCGTGGACGGTGAAAAGACACTGCGGTTTTCTCCAAAGCATCCACAAATAATGCCTCAATTTTCAACGGTCGATGACATTCTCAAGAACGCCCAGCGGTATTTTTACGCCCTCAAGACCAGAGGTTATGCCGGAGAGCCACAATCCTGGAAAAACTCCAATCTCGAAAAAAGAGAGGTGGATGAGGCCGAAGATGACTTCCCCGTGAAGATGCTCGCCAGCACCTATATCCCGCAAGAGGAACGCATTAGAGATACGGCCTCTCTCCCCGGGCCCAAGATCCTTACATTCGCGCAGGTATTGAAATACGGCCTTTTCCCCTTGCCTGGTCTGTTGTCCGATCTTCTGGTGCTGGGGCGCAAGGCCATGGGATGTCCTGTTGAAATCGAGTTTTCGGTGGACCTGAGCGCTGATAAAAGCCACAAAGGTAATTTCTTTTTCCTCCAGATAAGACCTATGGTCGCCGATGAGGAACGCTTTAATATCGAGATTAAGTCGGAGGAGATTGAAAAGGCTTTTTGCCGATCCATGCAGGCACTGGGAAACGGAAAAAACGAGCGGATCGCCGATATTGTCTATGTCAAGCCTGACGATTTTGAAACCAAAGCCACCGTTCAGATCGCGGAGGAAATCAGCCGGATAAACGCGGTCCTGCAAAAAGAAAACCGACCTTACCTCTTAGTAGGTCCTGGTCGGTGGGGCTCCGCCGACAGATGGCTGGGCATTCCCGTTCAATGGCGGCATATTTCAGGGGTGGGGGCTATTATCGAACTCAGGAATGAAAAATTAAAGGCCGATCCTTCCCAAGGGTCCCACTTTTTTCAAAATATTACATCCTTAGGCATTGATTATCTAACTGTCACAGAAGGTCCTGAATCAGAAGACCGCTTTGACTGGGATTGGATAAACTCGCTGACTGTAATTCAGGAAACGACGTACCTAAGGCATGTAAGGCTGGAAAGACCAATGGTCCTAAAAATTGACGGGAGAAAATCTCTTGGTGTGATCCTGGCGGATTAGGGACTCAGCAAGGGGAATTGAAGAGGTTACAGATTCTAAATTTTCTTTGTACCTTTTATGTCCAAAGCGGAAACTCAATAACTATATTAGGAGGTTGGATATGTCGGAGATCTTAAATCTACTAATGGCAAGAGACCCGAACCAAAATGAATTTCATCAGGCGGTAAAAGAAGTCCTGGAAAGCGTCGAGCCTGTCCTGGACCGGGAGCCGGAGTACAGGCAGGCCGCTGTGCTGGAAAGAGTAACTGAACCGGAACGGGTGATCATGTTCCGAGTCCCCTGGATGGACGACGAGGGACAGGTGCATGTAAATCGGGGTTTCAGGATAGAGATGAACAGCGCTCTCGGACCTTATAAGGGCGGACTCCGCTTCCACCCTTCAGTAAACTTGAGCATCCTCAAGTTCCTGGCTTTTGAGCAGGTCTTTAAAAACGCCCTGACCACCCTGTCGATGGGAGGGGCGAAAGGTGGTTCTGACTTTGATCCCAAGGGGAAGTCTGATAATGAAGTCATGCGGTTCTGTCAGAGTTTCATGTCCGAGCTTTATCGCCATGTCGGCCCGAACACAGATATCCCCGCCGGAGACATCGGCGTTGGGGCCAGAGAAATCGGCTTCCTTTTTGGTATGTATAAAAAATTGAAAAACGAATTCACCGGTGTATTAACCGGCAAAAGCCTTGGATGGGGGGGAAGCCTCATCCGACCGGAGGCAACCGGTTATGGCGCTGTCTACTTTGCGGCAGAGATGCTCGCCACCAAAACCAGATCCCTTGAAGGCAAGGTGTGTCTTGTATCAGGTGCAGGCAATGTGGCTCAGTTTACAGTGGAAAAAATAATTGAGTTGGGCGGTAAGGTGGTCACTCTTTCCGATTCATCAGGTCACATCTATGATGAAGAGGGTATTGACAAGGAAAAGCTGGCCTTTATTATGCGTCTCAAAAACGTCAGGCGTGCCAGGATCAGTGAATATATTGATAAATATTCAGAGGCTGCATATACGGAAGCCGACACCACCTTGGACCATAATCCCTTATGGGACCACAAGGCCGACTGTGCCTTTCCCAGCGCTACACAAAATGAAATCAATGAAAAAGATGCCCAGAACTTGATAAACAACGGCGTACAGCTGGTATGTGAAGGGGCGAACATGCCATCCACCCCTGAGGCCGTGGATATATATCTGGATAATAAGATCCTTTATGCTCCGGGTAAGGCGGCCAATGCCGGTGGTGTGGCAGTATCCGGACTGGAAATGGCCCAAAACAGCATGCGTTTGAACTGGCCCAGAGATGAAGTAGAGAGTCGACTTAAGATGATCATGAAAAATATTCACAGGAGTTGCCTAGACGCAGCAGCAGAATACGGCCAGCCCGGCAACTATGTGGCAGGGGCTAACATTGCCGGTTTCGTCAAGGTCGTTCATGCCATGTTGGACCAGGGGCTGGTATAAAGTTTTTTTGCTTAGGTTTTTTTATCATTGGGCCGGTGGGTGGTTTTTCCAGGCCCACCGGTTCAAATCCAAAACCAGAGCACGCGAGACATTCCAGGACGGGAGTTTTCACTTTTTGGCGGGGACGCACACCCCGCAACGGTAACATTCGCCCACCTGGCAGGGCTCCGACTCCTCCCCTTTTAGGGCAAGCCCGTACTCGCGCTTCAAATACCGCTTTTGAATCCCGTGCTCAATGAAATCCCATGGGAGCACTTCATCCAGGCCCCTGGGCCGGTGCACGAAGAAATCCGGGTTCACCTGGGAAAAACGAAGGGCTTTTGTCCAGTTGCCCCCTAATTGATGGGCCTTTAAGAGGATGGACCCCACCCTTCTGTCCCCTGTTGACAGGAGGGCCTGCACATAGGCCCATTTGGGCACGTCCACGTTGAGGGTGACCCCCCCTTCCCTGGCCAGGGCATGGCGCAGCCACTTCTGTTTGCCCTTCAGGGAGGAGACCGGATCCATGGGAAACCACTGAAAGGGGGTAAAGGGTTTGGGGATGAAACAGTTCACGCTTAGTTTTATCCTGCCTATCTTTCCCCGGGGCGCCGCCGTCTTGATGAGGTGGTGCCTGATGACCTTCACCAGTTCCACGATCTGCTCCAGGTCGTCCTGTTCCTCCGTGGGCAGGCCGATGAGAAAATAGAGGCGGAGGGAGAAATTGCCTGCCTGTCCCACCCGCTTTACACAGTCGATGATCTCATCCCGGGTCAGGTGCTTGTTGATCATCCGCCTAAGTCTCTCAGACCCGGCCTCGGGGGCGATGGTCACGGTCCTTTGTCCCCCCTTTTTGAGGTGATGGAGGAGCCCTTCGGTCAGGGTGTCGGCGCGCAGGGAGGAAACAGAAAAAGAGCCGCCCTTCCTTACAATCAGCCCGGTGATGTGTTCTATACCGGGGATGTCTGAAACAGACGGCGCCATAAGGCCCAGGCGTTTTGTCTCTTCCATGACCTCTTTAATGGTGGAGACGAGATGAGACTCATCCCTGGGCCGGGGAGGGCGGTATACATAACCGGCGGCACAAAAACGACATCCCCGGCCGCATCCCCGGCCCAATTCGATGAGGGTTTTGCCCGCAAAGGCCGTCTCAGGGGTGGTCACCACGGATGTGGGCGCCCTTCCTTCAACGGAAAGGGTTCTGGCCAGAGAGGCGGCCTTGATCTCTTCCGGAACCCCTTTCACAGTGGGATAAAAGGCCTTGAGGGTCCCGTCCCGGTGATAATCCACCCCATAGAAGGCCGGGACATACATGGAGGGCAGGCGGCGGGCCAGGTATTTCAGGATTCCTTCCTTTCCCCCCTTGCGAGGATCACACTCAAGCAACAGATCCAGGAAGGCATAAAGGTTGGCCTCGGCCTCGCCCAGGAGAAAGAAATCCATATAAGGAGCCAACGGCTCGGGGTTCAAAAAGGTGGAAACTCCACCGGCCATCACCAGGGGAAGGGGTTTGGACCTTTCCTCCGAGAAGAGAGGGATCCTTCCCATATCCAGCATCTTTAATACATGGGGGTAGTCGTTCTCAAAGGAAAGGGAAAAGGCGATCAGGTCAAATTGGTGAAGTGGGACCTGTGACTCTAATGAAAGGAGCGTCTTTCCTGACTGAAGGTAGAGGGACATTTCTTGGCCTTCAGGCAGAAAAACGCGCTCCCCAACAATTTCCGGCCTCTGGTTGAGAAGATGGTAGACGATTTGAAAGCCCAGGTTTGACATGCCCAGGCGGTAATCATTGGGGTAGACGAGGCCCACAGAGAGCCTGCCGCCCCAATCTTTCCTCACAGTCCCCTTCTCTCTGGCCAGCCTGGCCCGATAAAGGGAGATAATGTCGCCAGGCACCGGTCACACTACCCTTTCGGTCGTGTCCGCCCCAAACCTCTCATGCCTTACCCCTCAGTCGGCCTTTGCCCTCAGGAAAGTGGGGTAATCAAGGTTGTCTTTGATGCGGAATTTGCTCAGGATACCCCGCTTTCCCTCGCGGGAGTCCTCATTCCCCGGAGACTGGGACAGGCCGACACCCCTTCTCTGGAAGGTGGGGGTATCCAAGGCCTCCCCGTGCATCTTCACGGTCCAGGCTTCCTCAGCCTCCTCCGGGGTCAGGTCCCTGATTTTAACCACATTGCTGTAGTCATTGGCAAGGGTATCCTCCTCATCCCGCATCGGGCCTTCGTCACCGTCAATACCCGTGGCGATCACCGTCACCTGGATCTCATCCTCCAGGGAATCGTCAAAGACCACGCCCCAGAAGATTTCCGCATCGTCACTGACCTCTCCCTTGATATAGTTGGAGGCCTCGTTGATCTCTTCCATGGTCAGATCAGAAGGCCCGGTGATATTCATGAGGAGGCCTCTGGCCCCTTCAATGGAGATATCTTCCAGGAGAGGGCTGTTGATGGCCATCTGTGCCGCCTCAGTGGCACGGTTTTCTCCACTGGCCCTTCCCATGCCCATAATGGAAGTCCCCATTTGTTCCATGACCTTTTTCACGTCAGCAAAATCCAGGTTGATAAACCCGTTGCTGATGATGAGGTCGGAAATGCCCTTGACCGCCTGGAGCAGCACCTCATCGGCCCTGGCGATCAGGTCCTTGAAGGTGGTGCTTCTGCTGCCCAGGGCCTTCAACCGCTCGTTGGGGATGATAATGAGGCTGTCCACCTCGCCCTTGAGGGCTTCAATCCCTTGCATGGCCCGCTTCATTCGTTTTTCCCCTTCAAAACTGAAGGGCTTCGTGACCACGGCCACGGTTAAGGCCCCTTTTTCCCTGGCCTCACGGGCGATAGTGGGTGCCGCACCCGTTCCGGTACCTCCACCCATTCCCGCCGTCAAAAACACCATATCAGCGGCATCCACGGCCTCTTTGACCTCCTGGACGCTCTCCTCGGCCGACAGCTTGCCGATTTCCGGGTCAGCTCCGGCACCCAGCCCCATGGTGACCGATGGACCGAGCTGAATCCTGTAAGAGCAACTGGACCGTTCGAGGTCCTGACAATCCGTGTTGGCGACAATGAAATCCACGCCCTTCAACTTATCCCTGATCATGTTGTTGATGGCGTTTCCTCCTGCGCCTCCAATGCCCATGACCTTGATCCTGGCCGTGTGCCTCTCCCTTTCTTCTACAAACTCAAACTTCATCATGTCCCTCCTTTTTGGTTATACAATGTCCTTAAACCATCGTTTCATCCTGTTCATGACCCGGTTAAAGATGTTTGTATCCCTTATCCTGAATTTCTCCGCCCGCTTACTCCTCTTGGACCCATAAAGGACGAGCCCCACGGCGGTGGCATACATGGGTTTGTTTACGACCTCTATGAGTCCTTTGATCCCCTGGGGATAACCCACACGGGCGGGGGAACTGAATATCTGCTCGCCCAGCTCAGTCACCCCGGAGAGTTCCGCGGACCCCCCGGTCACCACCACCCCTGAGCTGATCCTGTCTTCATAGCCGGCCCGGACAATCTCCCCATAGATGAGGGAGAATATCTCTTCCACCCGGGGCTCCAGGATCTCCCCCAGGATCTGGCGGGACAAGACCCTGGGTTTTCTGCCGCCCACACCGGGCACTTCTATGGTCTCCTCCTTGCCAATCATGGATGAAAGGGCACAGCCGTATTTGATTTTGATTTTTTCCGCCTCCAGCTTGGGTGTCCTCAGGCCCACGGCGATGTCATAGGTCAGGTTATCTCCGCCCAGGGCCAGGACTGAAGTGTGCTTGATGGCCCCTTTCGAAAAAATGGCCATATCCGTGGTCCCGCCGCCGAAATCAAGAAGGGCCGCACCCAGGTTTTGTTCTTCCTTTGAAAGGACCGCCTCACTGGAGGCCAGGGATTCCAGGACAATATCGCACACATCCAGTCCCGCCCTGTTCGCACACTTGATGATGTTCTGTGCAGAAGTCACCGCCCCGGTGACGATGTGAATCTTGGCCTCCAGGCGTACACCGGACATGCCCAAGGGATCCACAATGCCGTCCTGTTCGTCCACGATAAACTCCTGCACCAGGGTGTGGATGACCTCGCGGTCCATGGGGATGGCCACGGCGCGGGCCGCCTCGATCACACGGTCGATATCCTTTTTGGTCACCTCCTTTTCTTTGAGGGCGATAACCCCGTGGCTGTTAAAGCCCTTAATATGCCCGCCCGCAATGCCCGCATAGACCGAGCTGATCTCACATCCGGCCATGGTCTCCGCTTCCTCCACGGCCTCCTTGATGGAGTTCACGGTCCGCTCTATATTGATCACCACCCCTTTTCTCAGGCCTTCGGAAGGATGACTTCCTATACCGATGATCTCGACCCCGTCAGGTCGGGCCTCTCCGACCACGGCACAAATCTTGGTCGTTCCTATATCCAAACCAACAATGATTTCTCCAGACATTGCCTTGCATCCTCGGTAGCAGGTTTGCAGTTAACCTTCCTTAAAGGAGACCACGGCCCCGTTTTCGTAATTCAGATCAATGCGGGTCACCTCATCCAGCCGGCCAGTCTGCGTCAAATGGGCCGCCACTTTTTTCAACTCAGTCATTTTCCTGTCCAGTTCGCACCAGGCCAAACGCACCACCGCTCCCAAGTGATTAAAGTAGAGGGAAACCATGTTGTCCGGGCCGATATGGATCTCTGAAAGCGCCTCCAGGGACCATTGGCTTTCCTGGTTGTCCAGCACCTGCATCACCTGGAGGGCCCCCCGTAATTGGTTTTGCCTTTCAGGCCCTCGCTTTGAGAGCCCGGTGATAACGGGGAAATCCATCTCGTCAGCACCGGAAACCTCCTTAAACACCTCCCCCCAACGGTTCACATAGTAGATGCCCTCTGAAACCAACAGGGCGCAGGGGACCTCCTTTTCTGCATACACAATCAGGGTGTGAGGAAAACGCCTCTCAAGCTTTACGGACCTGACCCAGGGGTGTTGTTCCATTTTTTTCCTGACCTCTTCCAGGTTCAGCGACAGAAGGCCCATATCACTGGTCAGGCCGCTCAGAAGAATAATTTCCTTTCGTATCTTGTGATCCACCCCTTCCGCCTTTATCCTTTCCAGTTTCATGTAAGGGGATTGGACGAAGTAGTTGTAGAAGAACAGAAAGGAGACGCTGACTAGGGCGATAAAAATGAGAAAGAACACTATCTTAAGGAGTCCGGAACCCAGGCGGAAAAACACCCCCAGCAGAGGGATGCGCCCTCCCTTCTTTTTCCTTTTCACAGACTGGTTTTTCAACAAGGACCGTTTCTTCATCCCTTAACTGCCGAGGACCTGAATCTCCGGCTCCAGTTCTATACCCGTTTCTTTCTTCACCCTGTCCATGGCCAAGCGCATAAGGGCCAGGATGTCCCTTGCCGTGGCATGGGAAATGTTGACGATAAAATTGGCATGTTTTTCGGATATCATGGCCCCGCCGATTCGTTTCCCTTTCAGGCCCACCCCCTCGATAAGCCGCCCCGCAAAGTCACCCGGCGGGTTTTTAAACACCGATCCGGCGCTTGGCAAATCCAGGGGCTGCGTCGCCTTCTTCTTCTTCAAATACCGGGAAATCCGTGTCTCCACCCCTTCCCGGGCATCCGGGTCCAGGGTGAAGACACCCTGGACAACAACGCTCGCTTCTTCCAATTCCAGCTTCCGGTAAGAGAATTTCAATTGAGAGCGATCCATGGTGATCCGTTCACCCGTCCGTGTCAGGACCTGAAGGGACTTGACCCTGTCCCCGATCTCTTCCCCGAAGGCCCCTGCATTCATGGCGATAGCCCCGCCCACCGTCCCGGGGATCCCGGCGAGAAACTCCAGTCCTCTCAGCCCTCTCCGCCGGCAGCATGAGAGCAGGTCCGAGAGCCCCAGCCCTCCCCCGGCAGAGATGTGTGTGTCATCTTTCTTGCCTTCCTTAATGGCGGCCAGCGACCCCCGCAGCATGACCATGACCCCCTTCAATCCCTCATCAATGATCAGGAGGTTACTGCCCCTGCCCAGGGGCAGATAGGGGATTTCTCCCCGGTTAAGGTATGCCACCACCCGCGCAAGATCCTCCAGATCCTTCGCCTCATAAAGGGCCTCCACCGGTCCCCCCACACAAAGGGTGGTATGCTGAGCCATGGGGCTATCGAACCTGATCCTTCCCCGGGCCAGGGCCCTGAGTTCCTCTCGATGGCTCCTATCCATGGATCCCGGCCCTTTCCCCCAGCTTGGCCAGGAGGGCCTCGCCCACCTTGTATATGTTTCCTGCTCCAAGGGTCATTACCACGTCCCCGGATTGGACCGTGGACAACAGCTTAGAAAGGATGCTCGATTCATCCTGGCAAAAGATAACCTCTTTGTGGCCGTGTTCCTTGATCCCCTGGGCAAGCGACCCGGCACTCACCCCCTCAATGGGGCTTTCCCCTGCCGGGTATATGGGGACCACCACAAGGACGTCCGCCTGGTTAAAGCTGATTACAAAGCGTTCAAAGAGGGCCCGGGTCCGTGTATAACGATGAGGCTGAAAGGCGACGATCAGGCGCCGCTCCGGCCAGCACTCCTTGGCCGTCATGAGGGTGGCCAAAATCTCAGTGGGGTGGTGCCCGTAATCATCCAGGACAAGGATATTCTCCTTCTCTCCTCTGATATGAAAACGTCTTGCAAGCCCTCCCAGATTCCTGAGGCCCTCCTTGATCACCTCCACCTGGATATCCAGTTCAAGACCCACGGCTATGGCCGCCAGGGCGTTCAAGACGTTATGCTCCCCCGGTATGCCCACCAGGATCCTCCCCAGCGAGGTATTATGATAGAGGGTCTCAAAACTCACCCCGAATTCTTCATTTTCCAGGTCCCTTGCCTGGAGGTCGGACTGGGAAGTCATTCCATAGGTGATGTAGCGTTTATTAAGGCGAGGGATGATCCCCTGGATTTCTTCGTTGTCCAGACACAGAATGGCGGTTCCGTAAAAAGGGACCTTGTTGACGAAACTGACAAAGGTCTCCCGTATGCTCTCCATACTCCCGTAATAATCCAGGTGTTCATGGTCTATATTGGTGACGACCGCTATGGCCGGGGAGAGGGCCAGAAAGGATCCGTCACTTTCATCGGCCTCTGCTACCAGGATATCCCCTTGACCCAGCTTGGCGTTGGAACCGCCCCATATATCCAGCCTTCCCCCTATGATGACCGTCGGATCCAGGTTCGCGCACATGAGAATGGAGGCCACCATGGAGGTGGTGGTGGTCTTGCCGTGCGCCCCGGCCACGGCGATCCCGTATTTGAGGCGCATGAGTTCCGCCAGCATCTCCGCCCTGGGTATTACCGGGATATATCGATCCCTTGCCTCCAGGAGTTCGGGATTATCCGGTTTCACCGCGGAGGAATAGACAACCACGTCTGAACCCTCTACATGCTCCCTCCTGTGGCCCTTAAAAATACGCCCCCCCAATCGGGCCAACTCCCGGGTCACGCGGGAGTCTTTCACATCGGAACCGCTCACCTCGTAGCCGAGGTTGATCAAAAGCTCGGCTATTCCGCTCATCCCGATGCCTCCAATACCCACGAGGTGGATATGTTTTGTCTTCCAGAACTGCCTCATGGAACCGCCATCTCCAGGATCTTTCATTTCCCGTTCAGGGCCATCATTCGCTCAACAATGTCCTTAGCCGCCCCAGGACGACCCATTTGCCGGGCCCTTTCCCCCATTTCTCTCAGGAGGGCCGGGCGCTCCATATATCTGCAGATCGCCCGGGCCAGGGTTTCACCACTTAAATCCCTTTGGAGAATCATCTCCGCGCCCCCCAGACGGACCAGACTCCGGGCGTTTGACTCCTGATGCTGGTTGGCTGCATAGGGATAGGGGATCAAAATGGAAGGTTTTCCCAGGGTCGCCAATTCAAAGACCGTGGTTGCCCCCGCCCTGCTCACCACCATATCGGCCCGGTGATAGGCCCGTTCCATATCCTGGATAAAGGGCGTCACCTCTCCTTGAAGTCGTCTTCGGGTGTAATCCGCCATGGCCCTTTGATAGTCCCCTTCTCCGGTCTGATGAATGACTTCCGGTCTTTTCCCTTCCCCCTCCAGGTGCTCCAGGGCCTCTGTAAAGGCCAGATTTATGGCCCGGGCCCCCTGGCTTCCACCCATGACCAGCACCGTGAAAGGTCCTTTTTCTTTGTCCAGCGCATCCCGGTCCGAAAAGAGTTCCTCTCTGACCGGGTTTCCCGTGACGCAAACAGAACGGGCCGTGAGATAGGCCCGACTTTCTTCAAAAGAGATAAAAACCAGGTCCACGAACCTGGCCAACAGGCGGTTGGTGAGGCCGGGGAAGGAATTCTGCTCATGGATGCCCGTCTTGATTCCCAAACACTTGGCCGCAAGACACATGGGACCGGCCGAATAGCCTCCCACCCCCAGGACAAAACGGGGCCGGTGTGCCCTGAGGATGGACACGGACTGGAGCAGACTCTTGGGGATCTTCATCATGACCATAAGTCCCTTTTTCCACCCTCTACCCTTAAGCCCTTCCACGTCAATGGAGGCCACCGGATATCCATACCGGGACAGGATCTCCGCCTCCATCTTCTTCCGGCCCACTACAAAAAGGACTTCCCCTTTCCAGGACCTTCTCTCCAGTTCCCTGGCCACGGCAATGCCCGGGAAAAGATGCCCCCCAGTGCCTCCACCCGCAATGACCGCTTTTACCGGCCTCGAGGCCTTCGTGCGCTTGTCCTCTCTACCCGTTGCCATGCATCCCCGCCCTCAAACCGGTCAGTTATTTGAAGAGATATTGAGCAAAATCCCCACACCCAGGAGGTTAAAAACCAGCGATGACCCACCGTAACTGATAAAGGGCAGCGATAGGCCCTTGGTGGGGAGCAGTCCGGTCACCACACCCATATTGACAACCACCTGGAGACCCATAAGGCAGATCAAACCCAGGGCCAGGTAGCTCCGGTAGAGGTCCCGGGCCCCCAGGGCCACCTTTATCCCGCGAAAAAAGAGGACACCAAAGAGACCCACGATACAGGCCACCCCCAAAAACCCCAACTCCTCGGCGATGATGGAAAAGATGAAATCCGTGTGGGACTCGGGCAAATAAAACAACTTCTGTTTACTGTTTCCGAGTCCCGCGCCGAAAAGGCCCCCTGACCCAAAGGCCAGGAAGGAGTGGATAATTTGAAACCCTATCCCTTTTGGATCCTCCCATGGATTCAGAAAGGCCCACCATCTTTTAACCCGGTAATCGGCCTGCCAGATGAGCCACAGGACAACGGGGGCGGATAAGAGGAGCACGGAGACCAGGTGAAAAATCCTGGCGCCCCCCACAAAGAGGAGGACCATGACCCAGCAACCGATGATGACCGCCGTGCCCAGGTCGGGCTGGCAAACAATGAGGAGCATGAAGATGCTTGCCACCGTCAAATGGGGTAAAAGCCCCCGGGAAAAGATCTCCATGTGAGATCCTTTTTTGGCCATGGAATAGGCCATGTAGATGACCAGGGAAAGCTTGGCAAATTCAGAAGGCTGAAAAGAAAACCCTGCCCACCTGATCCATCTGGTGGCCCCCCCCACCTTGTATCCAAATCCTGGGAAAAGGAGGAGTACAAGCAAGCCCAGGCTCATAAGCATTAATGGATAGACCAATTTGCTGTAGAGGATGCAGGGGATGTTTTTGGCCATGATCATCACTCCGATACCCAGCATGCAAAACACGGCCTGTCGCTTGAGGTAGAAATAGCTGTCCCCCACCCGGTGGGCGGCCAGATGGGAACTGGCACTGTAAACGCCCACCAAACCCAAGGCCAACAGGAAAAGGACCGGGATAAGAATCATGTAATCGTAATGGGCCCCCACCCCTTTTTTCTCAGCCACGACTCAACCTCTCCACCGCGGTCTTAAACACCCTGCCCCTGTGTTTGTAGTCCAAAAACATGTCAAAGCTGGAGCATGCCGGGGCCAAAAGAACCGCATCCCCCGGGTCTGAAAATGAAAAGGCCGTGTCCACGGCGTGTTCCATATCTTCCGCTTCACAACAGGGCACCAGACCCTCAAAGGCCTGGCACAGAAGCCTTCGTGCCTCCCCCAGAAAAACAGCCGCCTTGACCCTCCCCCGGGCGGCCTCCACCAGGGGTTCATAGTCCGCTCCCTTGTGGCGGCCTCCTGCTATAAGCACAAGGGGCTTTTCAAAGCTCAACACCGACTGTACGGCGGCGTCTACGTTTGTGGCCTTGGAATCATTGTAGAATATGACCCCACCCTGTTCTCCCACCGCCTCAAGCCGGTGGGGAAGGCCCTTGAATCCGTCAATGGTCTCTTGGATGGTCGAGGGTTCGATGCCCAGGATCCGGCCGGCCAAAACAAGGGGCAGGAGATTCTCCCGGTTGTGTCTCCCGGGGAGGCCGAAAGATTCCAGAGAAAAAGACCACCGATCCCTGCCGTCCTCCCAGGCCTCCACCTTATTCTCTTCAATAAAGGCATCCCTTCCGGGGCCTCTTTGGATCCCGTAACGAAGCACAGAGACCCCTGAAGAGAGACGGACCGAGGCCAGTCTTTCATCTCCATCATTGAGGATCACATACTGATCCGGGCCCTGGTTCATGAATATCCTCAGCTTGGATTCGACATAAGCTTCGTAGTCCGGATACCGGTCCAGGTGGTCCGGTGAAATGTTCAAGATCACGGAGATGAAGGGGTTAAAGGTTTCTATGGTATCCAACTGGAAACTGCTCACCTCCACCACCACGAAGTCGGCCCTCTTCTCTTCTCCCAGATAGGCCATGAGGGGTGTACCGATATTGCCGCCCACAAAGACCTGCTTCCCCGCCCTGCGGAGCAGGTCACCCAGCAGGGTGGTGACCGTGGACTTCCCATTGGTGCCGGTTACCGCAATAAGGGGTTCTTCAATAAAGCGGCTGGCCAGTTCCAGTTCCCCCACGACGGGGATGCCGCCTTTGGCTGCGGCCTGAAGTGGCGCCAGGCTGTAGGGGACTCCGGGGCTTAGGATGATCATGTCCGAAACCAAGAAAGTCTCTTTTCTGTGGCCGCCGCTTTCCACTCTGACCCCCAGCGCCCTGAGTTCCTCCGAGATCCCGGGGTCAAGCTCTTCCTCGGGCCTGATCTCGCTCACCGTTACCACCCCGCCCTGTCGGGCCACCCACCTCGCCGACCAGAGCCCTGACAGACCCAGGCCCACTACCAAGACCTTCTTTCCTTGAAAGATTTCCCTTTGTCCGGCGTCTATCCTCAAAGACTGGGCCCCTTTCAAAAATAGCAATTCTATCCCTCTCCGCCGGCCCTACCTCAGCTTCAACGTCCCCAAGGACAAGAGGGCCAGGATAATGGCTATGATCCAGAACCTTACAATCACCTTGGGTTCCGGCCAACCCTTCAACTCAAAATGATGGTGAATGGGGGCCATCCGGAAAATCCTCTGTCCCCCGGTGAGCTTGAAATAGGCCACCTGAAAAATCACCGAGAGGGCTTCAAAAACGAACAGTCCTCCCACCAGGATCAAGACAAGCTCCTGCTTGGTGATGACCGCCACCACCCCCAACACAGCCCCGAGGGGAAGGGAACCCACATCCCCCATGAAAATCTCCGCCGGGTAGGCGTTGTACCACAAGAATCCCAGACCCGCCCCCACCACGGCCCCGCAAATAATGGCGATCTCTCCCGCTCCCGTCACATAGGGAATCTGCAGATAGGAGGCGATCTTCACATGGCCTGCCAGATAGGAGAAGGCCACATAACTCGCAAAAGCCACAATGAGGGGGCTGATGGCCAGTCCATCCAGCCCGTCAGTCAGGTTTACGGCATTGGACGCCCCCACAATAACAAACACCACGAGGGGGATATACCATAGACCCAGGTCCGGAGAGATCATTTTGAAAAAAGGCAGGTTCAAAGAGGTGTCATAGCCGGGGTAAACATAGAGTGCCACGGCAGCCACAAGGGCCATCAGGGACTGGAGGGAGAACTTCCAGCGGGCCTTTAACCCCCGGCTGTCCCTCCTGGTCATCTTCAGATAATCGTCCATAAAACCGATGAGACCGAATGATAGAAGCACAAAGGCCACGATCCACACGTAGATATTCTTGGGGTCCGCCCAAAGCAGGGTGGGGACCATAATCGCCGGAATGATCAGGCACCCTCCCATGGTGGGAGTCCCTGCCTTTGATTTATGGTTGGGAGGGCCGTCATCACGGATATATTGACCCACCTGCATGGCATGAAGCCGGGTTATCACCCACCTTCCAAAGATAAAACAGATCATGAGGGCCGAAAGGGTAGACAGAATGCTCCTGAAGGTGATGTAGCGAAAGACATTCAGCCAGGAGATATCTGTATGAAAAAAATGGATGAGCTTGTAGAGCATGGTGATCCCTCTTGCCCGTTCCTCAGGCCCTTACATTCTTTTCATGTCCTGTCCGGCCGGCCATGGCTGCACCGACTTCCTGGAGCAGCCTGGCGATGCTGACCGGCTTCTCGAGTTGACTCACCACCGTGGGCAGGTTTGGATCCGAAAGTCTGCGGTCTGATACGTCTCCCGTCATAATGATAACTTTCTCTTTCCTGCTGTTCTTCTTCATGCGCTTAAGGAGTTCTATACCGTCCAGCCGGGGCATGTGGATGTCCGTGATCACCAGGTCAAAGCGGGTGTGGCCCAGTTGGCTCAGGGAATCCTCCCCGTCCTCCGCCATGCTTACCTCAAAACCCTCTCCGGATAAGACATCCCATAAGAGGTGCCTCACCCCCCTTTCGTCATCAACCACCAGAATCTTCTTTGATGCGCTCACGACCATCCTCCTTGATCCCCGAGATCCCCCCGGAGGGCTTCCACCACCCTTTCCAGACCCGCTTTTCGAGAGCCCTTCACCAGGATGACGGCGCCGGCTGTAACTTGCTCTCTGATACTCTCCACCATGTCCTCATGGGATCCGACCACCCGGGCCCGGTCCGCAGACATGCCGGATGAGAGGCCCCCCCGCACCGTGTCTGGGGCGTGTTCGCCCAGGGCAAGAAGGAGATCCGCCCCATGCCCCGCGGCCATACGGCCTGCCTCCTGGTGCGCTTCAGCCGACTCCGGACCCAGTTCCATCATCTCCCCCAGGGCCACAAGCACCGGCCCCCGGGCCGAGGCCTTTACTGCAGCCAAGGCGGCCTTCAGGGAAGAGGGATTGGCATTGTAGGTGTCATCCACGAGCACCATGTCCCTTTGCAAAGAAACGATTTCAAACCGGCCCTTCATACCCGTGAACCCGGCCAGCCCCTGGAGGATTGGCTCCGGGCCTTTGTTGAGACACAGGGCCGCCGCGGCTGCCGCCAGGGCGTTCTGGACGTTGTGGAGGCCGGGCACCCTGAGCCTTGCTTCCCAGGAGCCCGTCGGGGCCTCAAGACGAAAGCACATGCCCTCCCAGCCCAAATCGCGGATGCCAGAGGCCCTCACCTGATTCCCCTCCCCCAGCCCAAAGGTCATCGCCTCCCTTTTAAATCGGGAAACCCCCTCCATGAGGAAGGAATCATCGCCGTTCAAGACCACCCGAGCCTTTTCGGAGAGGGCTTCCAACATTTCGAGCTTGGCCTCGACCACTCCCTTCAGATCGCCCACCCCTTCAAGATGGGCCATCCCCACATTGGTAATGACCCCCACATGGGGACCTGCGATCTTGGTCAGGCGCCGTATCTCTCCCGGCCGGTTCATCCCCATCTCAAGGACCGCCTTTTCATGCCCCTCCTCAAGGCGCAGCAGGGACAGGGGGAGTCCGACCAAATTGTTCAGGTTTCCCTCGTTCTTGAGCGTCCTCTCTTCCGTCTCAAGGATGTGAAAAACCATTTCCTTGGTCGTGGTCTTACCTGAACTGCCGGTAATGGCCACCACCTGGACCGGGTGCTCCCTTCTCCACCAGATGGCCAGATCCCCCAGGGCCTCCAGGGTGTCGGCCGCCCCTATGACCACCACCTCCTTGGAAAAGTTGGGTGCGGGACGGTTCTTCTGAACAACCATGCCCGCGGCACCGTTCTCTACGGCCTTTTTTAGAAAATCATGGCCGTCGTATCGTTCTCCTTTGAGGGCCAGGAAAAGGTCACCCCGTCTGATCTTTCTCGAATCCGTGGAAAGGCCATGAAAAATCCTGTCCGGAGGCCCCAATAAAAGGGCACCATCGATGGATGAAAGGATTTCCCGGGCAGTGACGGCACCCCAGGCCGCGGCCATTTCACACCTCCCTCAAGGCGGCCTCTAAAGCCGCCTTCCTATCATCAAAGGCCCTTCTTTCCTTGCCCACTATCTGATAGTCTTCATGCCCCTTCCCTGCTATGAGGATGAGATCTCCAGGCTGTGCCATACGCGTCGCCATCCGAATGGCTTCCCCCCGATCCAGTTCCACCATATATCCCCGGTGAGGCCCCGGGGATCTTGAGGAGTCATTGATCTTTTCCAACTCCGAATGCCGGACACCCTCTTCAATCTGCAAGGCGATGGTGAGGGGATCTTCAGTGCGTGGGTTGTCCGAGGTGATAATCACCAGATCGCTGTGCTCCCCTGCCACGCGGCCCATCTCCGCCCGTTTGCCCTGGTCCCGGTCTCCTCCGCAACCGAAGACCGTAATGACCCGTTCCTGTGCAAGGGGCCTCACCGCTCCCAGGGCCTTCTGAAAGGCATCGGGCGTGTGGGCGTAATCCACAAATATGGGCAGGGACCGCCTGTTTTTGACCCGTTCCAGCCGCCCGGGGACCGTTTCAAGCCCCTCCAATCCTTTCCCGACCGTCTCCACATCAATACCCAGGCACAGGGCTGCCCCGGTTGCGGCCAGGATATTGTAAACATTGAAATCCCCCACCAGACGCGAATGGATCCTCCTCTTTCCCGAAGGGGTAACCAAAGTGGCCGTCAATCCGGAGGTACTTGCTTGAATGTCTTCCGCCCTCACGGCATTTCTTTCCCCCAATCCATAGGCCAGCACCGGGGCATCGGTGATTTTTGCCAGGTCTCCGCCCCGGGGGTCATCCATATTGATGACCGCCGTGGTCTCCCCGGAGGCCCTTTGTGCAAGCCCCTTGAACAGGCGGGTTTTTGCCTCGAAATAGGCCTCCATGGAATTGTGGTAGTCCAGGTGATCCCTGGAAATGTTTGTAAACACCGCCGCCCTGAAGGGACACGACCGGGTCCTTCCCTGGTCAAGGGCATGGGAGGATACCTCCATCACCACATCCGTCACCCCGGCATCCGCCATCTTTCTCAAGGCCTTCATGAGGTCAAGGGATTCGGGGGTGGTCACCGGTGCCCCACAGGTGTATCCCGGGTATCGGTAATTGATGGTTCCTATGACTCCGGCCCTCGCTCCTGCACGCAATAACACGGCCTCCAGCAGGTAACTGGTGGTTGTTTTCCCGTTCGTCCCTGTAATCCCAATGAGGTTCATCCCCTCGAAAGGTCGTCCATAAAAGGTCGCACTGAGCTCTGAGAGTGCCGCCCTCGAGTCAGGGACCTGGATCACGGTGACGTCCTCCTTGACCCCCTCGGCTTCATGGGTGACAAGGGCCACAGCACCGTTTTTCACCGCCTCCCGCAAAAAATGATGGCCGTCCTCTGTATGTCCCTTCAGGGCCACAAAGAGATATCCGGGGCGGACCTTTCGGGAATCGCAGGCCAGGCCTTCTATTTCCAGGTCACGGTCTCCTTGGAAATTGTTGATGGCTATTCCATTAATCAGTGAGGCCAACCTCATGATCCCCTCTTTCCTTCCACGCCCCTTCTCCGGCAAAGGCCCCGAACCGCCTGCCGAGGAGCCCCTCCTACCCGGGGGGTCTGAAACGGACCTTTACCACTCGCATTTCTTGAACCGGTGAACCCGGGCTGGGGTCCTGTTCCGCGGCCAAACCCGTTCCCTCTGGAATCACCCTAAGACCCAGGGATCTGCCCTGTTTAAGGACCTCCCGCATTCCCAGCCCCGTAAAATCCGGCAGGAGCCCCGCTTTCACCCTCAGTTCGAGGGCAATCCGCTCGATTTCTTCCGAAGCCGGATCCTTGGCCACGGGTCCGGGGGCCGTGCTATCGACATGGTCTACCAGCCGGATCTGGGGATTGATCCGCAGGTGGTTGAGTGTCCACAGGCCCACCTCCCGGAAGACAGGCCCGGATACCACACCGCCGTAAGAAATGCCTTTGGGCTCATCGATCACCGCCACAATCACCAGTCTAGGCCCATCCACCGGCACAAAGCCTGCGAAAGTGGCCACATGCTTGGTCCTTGAATAGGCCTTGGTCTCGGGGTCCACCTTTTGTGAGGTCCCTGTCTTTCCGGCCGCCTTGTATCCCGGGATGGCCGCCTGGGGAGCGGTTCCCCTGTCGGTTGTAACCCCTTCAAGGATCCTTGCCACTTCCCTGGCGGTGCCGGGGCTAATGACCCTCCTCAGCATCTTGGGGTAGGTCTTCTTGATGGTCGCCCTTGAGGCGTCCACCATGGATTTGACCACATAGGGCCGCAGCAGTTTGCCTCCGTTTGCGATGGTCGACATGGCCATGGCCAATTGTAGAGAGGTTGCAGTGGCACCCTGTCCGAAACAGATGGTGGCCCGTCCGATGGGTTTGGTGTCTTTGGCCGGCCGGATAAAGCCGCTCCTTTCCCCCAAGAGGTTGATGCCGGTCTTGCTCCCGAATCCGAACTTTCGCAGGTATTGACAAAACCGCTCATACCCCAATCTGGCGCCAACCTTTATGGCCCCGATGTTACTCGAGTGGACCACGATATCCGAGACACTCAGTTCCCCGTATTCATGGGTATCGTGTATCAGATGCCTACCCACCCTGAAGGCGCCGTTCTCACAATCAAATGTTGTTTCAGGGGACACCACGGATTCCTCCAAACAGGCCGCCAGAAGAAAGGCCTTGATAGTGGAACCGGGCTCAAAACAGTCTGTGATGGTACGGTTCCGCCATTCGTGGGGCTTGTACTTATCAAAAATATTCGGGTTAAAACCCGGAACCACGGCCATGGCCAGGATTTCTCCGGTGTTGGGGTCCACTACCAGGCAGTGACCGCTCTTGGCCTTTGTCTTTTCCACCGCGGATTTCAAGACCTGCTGGGCCTTATACTGGATGTCTTTGTCAATGGTGAGGACCAGGTTCTGCATGCCCTGGTCGGGAGCGACAGGCCTGCTGATGGAAAAGGGCCGGCCCAGGGCGTCACGCATATGGATAAGGCGGTGTTGGGGCCCCCTCAAGAATTTATCGTATCTCTTCTCAAGGCCTTCAAGTCCCTGATTGTCGGTGCCCGCAAACCCTATCAGGTGAGCGGCGATCTCTTTGCACGGGTAATAACGCCTGGTTTCCGGTGTCACCCCCACCCCCTCCAAGTCGAGGGCACTGACCTTTTCCGCCCGGCTCGTCGGGATTCTCCGGGCGAGCCACACAAAGGATTGGGAACCCTTTATGAGTTCCCGGGTTTCGTCAAGGGGCATCCCCAGGACCCGCGATAAAGATCGCGCTGTGGTGTTCTTGTCTTTGATTCGATTCGGATGGGCATAAACAGAACCCACCTCGATACTTACAGCCAGTTCATGGCCTTCCCGATCATAGATGGTTCCCCGCTTGGGAGGCAGTTTGGTGGTCCCGATATATCCCTGCCGCGCAATGGACTCCAGGTGATCCTTTTCCAGGATCTGGAGCTGGTAGGCCCTTGCCAGTATTGTGCCCAGGCCGGCAAGGTAGAAACCGGCCACCAGGTAAATTCGGAAGCGTATCCATTTCTTGTCCCTGACCTTCATTTCAAGACGACGATCTGCTCGGGTGAAGGCGCTCTTAGGCCCAGTTTGCGCACGGCTATGTTTTCCAGGTTCTCTGTGGACTTTAAGATGGCCAGCTCCACCTTGAGCTTGCGGTTGATCTCGAGGAGTTTCATTTCCTGTTTCTTCAACTGGCTCAGATCATAACCGATCTGGGTCCGTTCAAAATTGGACCACACATAACCGATACCGCTCCCCATAAACAGGAAGAGCAAGAGGATAATGAGGAGAACCTGTTTTCGAGTTATATGAAAACGCCTTTGCCTGACCCGGGAGTTCCTCACCCGCACCCCGGTCCTGGCGTTCCTTGACTGCACCATTTTGGCCACTCTCTCCGGTCTGGTCATGATTATACCCTCTCCGCCACCCTCAACAGGGCACTTCGGGCCCTTGGATTTTTCTCGATTTCCTCGGGACTCGGCCTTAGAGCCTTCTTGAAAAGGCGTCTAAACACAGGCCTGTTCCCACACACACAGCGGGGAAAATCGGGGGGGCAGGTACACCCCCTCTCCCAATCGGCCATCGCCCTTTTTACCTTCCTGTCTTCCAGGGAGTGGTAAGACAGGATACACAGCCTCCCACCCCTCTCCAGCAGGGAGGGGACCTTGCCCAGAAACACTTCCAGGTTTTCCAACTCCCTGTTCACCGCTATTCTGAGGGCCTGAAATACCCGTGTTGCAGGGTGCCTTGTTTGGAAACGGCGAGAGGGAGGAAATACGGATTTGACCAAGGCCGCCAGCTCGGAGGCCTTTTCTATGGGTCTTTTTCTCCGTCCCCTCACAATGGCCCGCGCAACCGCTTTGGCCCTCCTTTCTTCACCATAATCCCTGAGTACCTTCTCCAGCTCCCTTAGAGAAAGCTGGTTTACCAGGTCTTTGGCGGTCAAATCCTCACCAGGGTCCATGCGCATATCCAGGGTTTCATCCCGGGTAAAACTGAAGCCCCGTCCGGATTGCTCCAGTTGATAAGAAGACATGCCCAGGTCCAGCAGGATCCCGTGAGGCAAATTGAACCCCCGCCTCTTGAGGATCCTGTCCAGGTCCGCATAGTTGGCCTGGACCGCCCAAAGTCGCTCGCCGAGAAAGCCGAGCCGCCTCCTTGTGAATTGAACCGCTACCGGATCCCTGTCCAGACAAATGAGGCGTCCCTCTCCACCCAAGGCCGCGGCCACGGCCACGGCGTGTCCGCCGCTACCCGAGGTGCCGTCCACGTATAAGCCGTCAGGGAAATGGACAAGGTGCTTAACAACCTCTTTTTCCAGGACCGGTTGATGAGGATAGTCCAAGACCAGGCCTTCTAAATACCTAACTCGGAAAGGGCTTGACTGGCCTTCGGAAAATTCTTCTTAGCTCTCTGGAATTCCTCCTCCCATCGGCCCTTTTCCCAGATTTCAAACCGCTTCAGTTCACCTACCAGGACAACCTCTTTATCCAGTCCGGCGATCTCACGCAGGTCGGGGGGGATGGTGATCCTTCCCTGTTTGATGGGACATTCCACGGCACCGGAGATGAAGTACCTCAAATAGGTATTTACCGCGTGATCGAATTGGGGAAGATTGGCCGCTTTCTCCTCAACCACCCGCCAGTCTTTGCTGGCGAAGGCCCACAGGCAGGCGTCATGGTTGGTCAGGAACAGGATGTTCTCTGATTTTTCCTCCAGGACATCTCTGAACCTTGCGGGTATGGCCAACCGGCCCTTGCTGTCAAGGGAATGTCTGGAACGCCCCCGGAACATGGCACCACCTTTGTGACACTTTACACCACTTTATTCCACTTTATGCCACTTATATGGAAACAAGATTCGCTTGTCAAGGAAAAAACAGAAAAATTTTGGGGTTATTTTAACGGGAGAGGGTATGGAAAAAATAAATGAGGGAAACCACATAGACCCCCGTGAAGAGGAAATTCAAGGTGAGGCCTGAATAGGCATAATCCTTGTCCCCCCTCTCGGGGATAAGGGGGATGGATTTGAGGGAAGAAACCAGTCCGGAGAGCAGCACAAGGGGCACGATGGTCAGGTAGGGGATGGAAAACCTCAACAGGTTGAAATCCCCTCGGTCAATCAGGATCAGGATACCGGTCACGGCGGCTGCAACAAAGGGCAGCAAAAAACCGGCTATTGCGAAATGATTGGTTTTTTTGAAGGCGTAAGGTTTCACGATCCTGCCCCGGTTTGCCCACTCGGAGCTGAGCCGCCGTCAGGGATTACAGATGATGGGGAGGACTCCAGGGATCACATCAATCTCAACGGGAAGCCGGCCGAACTGCTCACCGTCCATGTCCAGCAGCACGGTCTCCGTTGAAGATGCCGTGACCCGCCTCCCCTCTTGCTTCTTGATCTTGGGGTGCTCATAGATCCGGCCGTTATACAGTTTAGGGAGGTTCCAAAAGACCTGGGCCAGGTTCAAGTCACCGATGAGGGTGATCTGAAACAGGCCGTCGCTCAGATCGGCTCCGGGCGCCACCCGCATGCCTCCTCCATGGTACTGACCGTTGGCCACCGCCACATTCCACGCCTGAATCTCTTCATCAAAATCCCCGTCTATAGTAACGCGCATGATCTTCTTGTTATAGAGCAAAAGGGCGAGGAGGGTGGCCCATATAAAGGAGAAAAAGCCGCCAAAGACCTTGGTGGTCTTATTCACCCGGTCGTCGACCTCTCCGCCCAGGCCGAAGCTGACCACATTGTGAAAGTAGCGGTATGACGGCCGACCCTCGCGGTGGTGAAAAGTCAGTCTTCCCAAATCCACATACCGCACATGCAAGCCCAGGATATTGTCCAGGCCCCGGTCCGGGTCTCCGGGAATGGAGGCGGATTTGGAGAAATCACCTCCCGTGCCCCGGGGCATAAAGGCAAGGGGGACAGGGCGGAGCAAATTCCCGGCTTCATCCAGGAGGCCGTTGATGACTTCATTCAGGGTACCGTCCCCACCCACGCAGATCACCATGTCCGCCCCTTCCAGTACGGCCTCACGGCACAACCTGGTGGCATCTCCCGGGCCCTTGGTGATGCGGGTGGCAAAGACGCCCAGGCGATCCTTCACCTTTTTTCGGAGGCCGGGCCATTGCTTGCCCACGGCCCCGTTCGCCGCCCTGGGGTTGACAATAAAGACCAGATTTCCGGCCACGGCCTTATCCCCCGGATAAGCCCTCCATGAGGGCCATCACATTGTGGCCCAGCACATGATGGTTATATCCGCCCTCCAGGATAGCGAAGCACCCCCCGCCTCCCTTCCCGGCGGCCTCCAGGACAAGCTCCCCGATCTCCCGGTAATCCTCTGTGGTCAGGTTGCCGCCCCAGTCGTCCTCGTGGTTATCAAAGCCTGCGGAGATGCCTATAATATCGGCTTCGCAGAAATCCATTTCTTCTTTGACCTCCGCCAAACAGGCATCCCGATGGCCGGCCGCCACATTGTGCACGGTCACGTAACTCCTGCCCTTGAGGAGGTTCACCGTTCCATCCCCAAAGTGCAAGTCAATATCCAGGACGTAAGCGGTCTTGATCCGCCCTTGGGCCTTGAGGCATTCCAGGGCAACAGCCATGTTATTAAAATAGCAGAAACCCCACGCCGACCCTGCTGATGCGTGATGGCCCGGAGGCCTGATAAGCCCGAAACACGGCTCTGACAGGCCCAGGGTGGCCGCCTGGATGGCACCGCCCGCGGCCAGGGAAGCGATCTCGAACACCCCCTGTCTCTTCACCCTCTCTATATGCAGGGCCTCATGGACCCGGGCGATATCCTCCTCGGAGGCCGGGCTCGCCGTGACGAACTCCGCCTTGGGTCGGATCACTTCCACCACCGCCTCCATGCGGCCTGGGGCAGAGGCCGGGTCCGAGGAATAAACCTGGTAAAAGTCCTCATGAAACACGGTTTTCATACCCATTCCCCTTTTTGGACTTCGCTCGGCGCAAGCCCACCCCCTTCGGCCTGCTCAGGGCAGGCCCTCCGGGGGCGATTTTCCGGCTATTTCTTCGGGCCAAGGTCCCTTTTTTAGGGTTACTTCTTGAGCTTCTTGATCATCTCTTCCACTTCTTCGGCGCCCTCTGCATAAAAGCGCTCCTCCTCCGGGTCCAGTTGCCTGAGCAGTCTCAGGAACTCGCCGGCATGGACCCTTTCTTCATCCGCGATGTCTTTGAGCACTTCCACGGCCAGTTCATCATCAATGGACTCAGCGAGCTGCATGTAGAGCTGGACCGCCTCATATTCCGCAGCCACCAGAAAGCGGATGGCCCGGATCAGTTCTGGTTTGGTGAGTTTCCTGTCCCGGGCAAGGCCAGAAAAAGGGGTTCCAAATTCAGGCATAGTCAGTCCTCCTTTGGGGTTATGAATAAATATAACCTTCAGTAACCATCTCGATTCACGTATCTTCCGTCATTGGGCGCCCCTTTGGAGCCACGGCCACAAAGGCCGTAGGCCCTGCCACGACATGGATGCCGTTCTTCAATTTAAGGACGTAGAACTCATAATCCGATTCCGTCATTTCAATAATCCTCCCCCTTGCCCCGCGATATCCCTTGGTCATTTCCACCAAGGTCCCTGTTTCATACATGTTATCCTCCTCTTGATACGCCTAACCGGGGAATCTCTCTTCAAAGGGCCGGACCCGGTTTACGCTTACAGGGTGGCATAGATGAGGTCTTGCGCCCGGATATACTTGGATTCGTCAATGGTCAGTCCCCTGCTTAGCAGCGCCAGGACCTCCTCTTTTGTTTCAGGAAGCTTATAACCCTCATAGGACTGATCCAGGAGAGGCATGGGCCCCAGCTCCGAGCGGTAACAGGGATTCATGGCGTGATCAAAGCACAAACGGGATGTCACCGTGAGGTCGCTCACGAGCATGCCGATCTCCCGGATGACGCTGTGGGGAGACAGGAGCCTGAGGGTCCCCTTTTCATATTCCTCGAAGATGGGAGTCCCGAATCGGGGGACAAGGGGCCTTGACCGGATAAAGTGCGGGTTGATTTCATTCAGGACCCGGGCGGTATTCTTTGCGTGCTCCATGGATCCGTCCAGGCCCCCCAGACCGGGCATGACATAGAGGGAGAGCTCCATGCCGGCCTGGATCACCTTTTTCCCGGCCCTCACGTGTTCCTCGCCGGTAATCCCCTTTTTCACCTTTTTCAAAAGGGCGTCGTCTCCTGTCTCCAAACCCACATGCAGCCTTGAGAGCCCCGCCTGCCTTAATTCCTTGAGTTCTTCGAGGGGCTTTTTCAAGGCCGTCTTGGCCCGGGCATAGGAGGTTACCCTTTCCAGGGAGGGAAAGCACTCCTTGAGGTATCTTACAATCTCAAGGAGTTCATGGGTTCTCATGATCAAGGAGTCTGCGTCCTGGAGAAAGGCGGACCTGCCCCCTGAGGCCAGCCAGTAAAAAACAGTGGTAAAGGTGGGGCTGGAGGTCATCCCCGAATACCTGTCCACCACGGAACGAAGCAAGGAGCTGTCCACCTTTCCCTCACGTCCGGATTGAACCGAGGCCTCCACAATCGCGTCGGTGATCGCCCTGACCGTATCAATATCCCTTTTGATCTCTTCCACGGGTCGCAACTGGAATTTCTGATGATCATAACTGATCCCTGAACAAAAGGTGCACCTGTTCCAGGGGCAATTCCTGGTGGCACGGATGAGGAGGGAATGACTCCCCCCTTCACTGGGCGGCCTTATGGGCCCTACATCTATTTCCTGATCCAACGCCATCTCCTCACCCTCTCTTTGATGGGTCAACCCAAGTCTCAAAGGCAGGGTTGTACAGACAATTTTTACCCACAATTCCCAATAAGATCAACCCCGTTGTTGCAAACGCATTGAGTTCCAAAATATACAACTTAAGCAAGAACAAGAACCTATGCCATTTTACATCCAGGGTCTGGATATATCACTATTGGTGAATTCCGAACTTAAAGCGTTAAAAGTGGCATTTGAAGCCCTAGAAGGCAAAATGCGGAAACCTTAAGCGCCCTTTATGCAACAACGGGGTCAAGACAAAGATGTTGGTAGTTCAGGGGAAAACCTGATGGACCAGTCTCTTGATCTTAGCCGGGTCCACCGCACCTTTATGCAGGGTGCAGGCGAATTGGGCCTCCTCGCGGATATCCAGGCTGGGACTGCTCGCCCGGCTGTCGGTTCCCAGGTAGACACGGACCCGTGCTTCCAGATAGGCTTCCAGGGGCATACGCCCGCAGGAGAGCAAATAATTGGATCGAGGACAATGGACCACGGAACACCCGGAACGGGCAATGGCCTGGATGTCTCCTCCGGTCACGTGAACCGCGTGAACAAGGATGGGCCGGGCCTCCAGGACCCCTCTGGAGGCAAGGTAGGCCACGGGCCTGAGGCGGGGGATGGGTTGTATTTGGGGCCAGAGCCTTTCCACCGCCGACCCCGGTAGCCCGCCCAGACTCCGGATCTTCCCCTGCCCCAGCCACTCCGTCTCCGCAGGGGACTCGGCCACGTGCACGGAAAGGGGCACACCCTCGGCCCGGCACCAGACCGCGGTCCTTTCCAGGAGCTCGGGATGGCAGGAATAAGGGGAATGGAGGGATAGGCCCACTTCCATGGCCCCGTAATTCGGGTGCCTCCGGGCCTTAAAAAGGGCCTCTTTGGCCGCTTCAAGCCTTTCCAGGGCCTTTTGTCTCCTGAGACCCAACACCTCCAGGTAAACCACACCCTGAAGCCCGCTCCCGAGCAAGGGCTCTACGCTCTGCCAGGTGGTTGTGATATCACCGACATGGCTTGTCCCGCAGGCCTGGAGTTCCCGGATCCCCTGTCGAACCCGCTCCTGGATCCGGTTTTTCGGCTGGCACAGGGTCCGGAGGGCCAAGCGGGCCATCCATCCCGGGAAGGAGACCGGCTCAGACGGGCAGAGACAGGACAGGCCGGTGAGTTCCAGGTGGGTATGGGCATTGGTGAGGGGCATCATTTCAGACCAGTTCCCCCGGCCCCTCATTTCTCTCGACCTCAATGAGATGATTGACGAGGATCCCCCAGAATTCCTTGAGACCCCTGTCTGTTAAAACCGCCTCATAGCGCCAGCCCATGTGCTGGCCGCAGTGACCACAAAAGGCCAGGCGCCATCGATATCCAGGGAACCACGTGTGGGCCTCAGTGGCCTCCCCCGCGACTACAGCCCCCGGACAGGCGGAAAAGGCATGAAAATCGCATTCCACCCTTGAGGGGTTGACGAAGAAGTGCCTGGTCTTGCCCCCTATAGGGATTTTTTCATCCGAGTGGGCAATAAAGCTCCCGCACACAATACATTCATAGGCCTTGGCACCATTGTCCTGGTTTCCATCCATGACCGTGTGAAAGGACAAAACAGGCAACTCACCTCTCCAGGATTGAGGCCGTTCTCTGTCCCCGGGCCTCATAGACATACAAGAAGGCGGGTTTCATTCAGGGTCATATGAGGCGGTCGGGGTGCATACCATTCCCCTAGATGACGGGGCCCACCGTATAAATATCCATGGCCTTTGCATACCCGGATATTTCCGCCTTGGTCAGCTTACCCGAAGCCACCTCCAAGATCTCCTCAACAATCCGGCGGCCTGCCTCTTCCAAGGTTTCTTTCCCCGCCATGACCGCACTGACATCCATATCCATGTGGTCCCTTAATTTGTTCCAGGTCAGCGCATTTCCCGTGATTTTGATCACCGGCACAAAGGGAAACCCCTGGGGAGCCCCCAGACCGGTGGTAAAGACGATCACATTACAGCCCGCCGAAGCCAGGCCCGTGAGAAGTTCCGGCTCCCTTCCCGGTGAATCCATGACCACGAGGCCCTTCAAAGACGGCTGGACCCCGTATTCATAGACGGCCTCTATCGGAGCATGGCCTGCCTTGGCGATGGCCCCCAGGGACTTTTCTTCAATGGTGGTAAGGCCCCCCTTGATGTTCCCCTCGGTGGGCTGTCCTCCCCGGATATCCACCCCGGCCGACTTGGCCCGATTCTCCATGTCTCGGACCAGATCCAGGATTTGCCGGCCCACCTCTTCATCCCGGGCGTGCTGGGCCAGGAGGTGTTCCGCCCCGATGAACTCGGTCACCTCCCCCAACACGGAAGTGGCCCCTGCCTCAACCAGGATATCCGAGGCAATGCCCAAGGCTGGATTCGGCGCCAGTCCGGAGGTGGTGTCGGAACTGCCGCATTTAAGGCCTAACACGAGATCACTGTCCGGGCAGGGGACCCTCTTCATGGTGGAGGCCTCCTGGACCATGTCCTGGGCCAGCAACACCCCCCGGGACAGGGACCGGGCTGCGCCGCCGACATCCTGAATCACAATGGTCTCCACCCGTTTTTCCGCCTCCATGATCCCTTGAGCCACCTCTTCCACCGGGGTGCTTTCGCAGCCCAGACTGACAAGCAAAACAGCAGCGAGGTTGGGGTTTTTGCCCAGGCCGATCAAAGTACGGGTTACGCGTTCGATGTCAACCGGGGTCTGGCAACAGCCCTGGTGGTGGGTAAAGGCGGCGGCCCCCTGAACCTGACGGGCAATCCCCTCCGCCACCTCATTGGCACAAACAACGGTGGAAACGACACCCACATCATTTCTGGTACCTGCCCTGCCGCTACTCCGCTTATATCCTTCAAATGGCATGTTCCCACCCCCTATGTTTCCAGGTCCCCCCTCCCCCGGAGGCTCTCGATATTATGGATATGGGCATGGGTTCCTGAAGGGATATCCTTCGTAGCCCTTCCCATCACCTCTCCGTATTTGAGGATATGGCTCGCCTTTTCTATGTTCCGCACCGCAATCTTATGTCCATAAGGGATGTCCTCCTGGACCAGGATTCCCACTGTCTTCTCCCCCACCCCGATCCGCACCGTCTCCCCTGGGTGAACATCCCGGAGCGCCGTGGCCACATTGTCTGATTCCTTGATCATGATGGCATCCTTTTCCATGGTCACCCCCTTGTGAGTGGTTCTCTCCCTCATTTCCGGGCCGCCCTTTCGGCCCGGCCCCCTTACCACAGGTCTGAAAACCTGTTCAGGCCGGACAGAGGATCATAGGATATGCGGACCCTTTTCCCGATAGGCTCCTCGGTAGTCATGGCGGTCACAAGGGACATATCCCTGCCGTTGACGGCATAAATCCGGTCTCCTTCCCCTGTATTGGCCACAACCAGGCCGGACCGGGGCCTGCCTTCCTGGTCATAGGAGACACTGTAGGTCTCCAGTGTATAAACACCCTCCCCTTGTTCAAGGACCCGCCTTTGGGGAAGGCCTTTTTCCACATCGTGGGCGTATTCTTCTGGATCACCAAGATGGAACCCCTCCGGTCTGACGCCCGAATAGATGCCCACCGCAAACTTGTGCATGTGCCAGCTCAGGCACTCCACAAGACCTCTCCTCTCCGGTCTTTCCCGCAGAAGTCTCACCATTTCACAGATGGCGTGGAGGGCGTAGTGGTTTCCAGGCCCTCCAAAATAGGGGAGCCCCCCTATGACCGTGGGGACGGTCTTTTCGGGCAGGGAGAGGGTCTCCATGGCGATTTGGACGGCCACCGGGAAACAGCTGTAGAGCTCCCAGTAATGGATGCCCTCCCGGCCCGTCCGGGCCTCTTCAAAGACCTTTTCAAAGGCCAGTTCCAGGCCCGGTGAGGCATGATAGTTGATCCGGTCCGAGACATACCACTTCTCATAGACCTCACTTGACCCCAGGAGGTAGACCCTCCTTTCTTCAGGGATATGGAGGGAATCGGCCTTGTCTTCACTCACGATCAAAAGGGCCGCGGCCTGATCCACATTCATGATGGCGTTCATATATTTGGTGAAGGGATAATTGATCATACGATTGGACTGTGTGACCGTGGCGATTTCAGGAGCCTTCTTGCCGTCTCTGAACCACGCATACTCCTGGTCCCGGGCCACTTGAGAGAAGGTCTCACAGAGAAGGGCGGTATTCCGAATATACGCCTCGAGGGACAGTCCCCGGGCCTTTCGAAAGGCGTTGGCGAAAAGGGGATATACGTTGGACGGGACATGAAGCCCGTACCTTCTCTCCAGGTCCGTGGCGTGGTCCCTCACGTCCCCCACCAAGGGATAGGGGATCTGATCATAACGGGGGGTGGTCAATTTTTCCCAGTCGGGTTTCTGACCGGAATAAAAGGCCTCGGCCCCACAGATGAGCCCCGCCTCGCTCTGGCCCCTAGCGATACGACGGCATAATCTGGCTGTGAGGATCTGTGGAATGGTCGCCCCGGTGGTGGTATAGACAAAATCACGCGGGTGGGCCCCCAGTCCTCCCGCCACCCCCTTCAATTCGTGGGTGTAGTCCCTGGACATGACTTGAATGATCCCCAGGCTGTCGATCTTCGGCAGGATATGGGGGATGTGAGCGTCATGGCCCGCCCTTTTGGCGCACGCCACCATATATTCAACGGGATCACCGCCCAGGGCCGGATCCTTGGAATGATTCACCAATTGCCCCACCCCCACCAGGACCGGCATTCTTCCAGAAGCCATGAACTAGCTTTCCCGCTCCCTTTTCATTTTTTGCATGGCCTGAAAGATTTCCTTCATCATAGCGGACTGCACATCCGCCATGAAGGGACCGAATTTTTTCAAGATCGACTTGCCCACCGGACTTCCATAGAAATCTGCCATGGCATTGAGTTCCTGGATGGTAAATGTGACAAAAAGAACACCTCGTACTTTCCAAGGACCGTGCCGATTATGCCCTAAATCCCTGGAGAGGTAAAGCCCCCTTCATCGCGGGCCCTCGCCTGACCAACCGCGGAGCGGTTGTAAAAGACAGGTCCATGGGTTATGATTCTCTTTAAAGGGACGATAAAGGGATCAGAAGAGGACGGCATTCATGAAGATCATCAGAAAGAGCCTGGCAAGGGGGGCGGAAGAGGCGCGGGGGCTTGCCGTTGTGATTGACGTCTTTCGGGCCTTTTCCTGCCAGCCCCTCTTTTTTCACCTGGGCGCCCAAAGGGTCATCCCCATCCCCGAGCCTGAAAGGGCCAGGAAAATCAAGGAGCAAAACCCGGAATTCATACTTGTGGGGGAGGTGAACGAGGCGCCTCTTGAGGGGGCGGACATGGGCAATTCCCCCTCCCAAGCCATACTCAAGGGAGAGGGATTCTTTAAAGGCAGGACGGTCGTACACCGCACCACCGCCGGGGTGACCGGGGCCGTGGCCGCCGCAAAAAACGCCGACCAAGTGGTTCTAGGCAGTTTTGTGACAGCCCGGGCCATTGCCCGGTATATCAAGGACTATGCCCCCCGTGAGGTGACCCTGGTGGCCATGGGGGACCGGGCCCGGGAAAAGTGCCCTGAGGACGAGGCCTGCGCCGATTACCTGGAACACCTCCTCTCCGGCGGTCCCTATGATCCGGTGAGGGCCTTTAAGGAGGTGGTCTTCCAGAGAACGGCCCAGAAATTCATTCAGGGCCGAAAAACCTACCTGCCCAGAGAAGACCCCCTCTTTTGCCTCCAGAGAGATGTCTTTGATTTTGTCCTGGTCCTGGACCAGACAGGCGAGGAGCTTCAGGTCTTGCGGATGGATATGCCCTGAGAGGAGACGGCGATGGTTATTATCGGTGTGGACACGGGAGGGACCTTTACTGATTTTGTCTTCAAGCAAGGCCCCCGCTGGGGCGTCTACAAGGTGCTTTCCACACCCTCAAATCCGGCCACCGCCGTACTGGAAGGCCTTGCCCATGTGGGAGGAGACCGGGCCAAGCAGGTCATCCACGGTTCCACAGTGGCAACCAACGCCATTCTGGAGCGGAAGGGCGCAAAGACCGCTCTTATAACCAACACGGGTTTTACAGACGTCATTGAGATCGGCCGACAAAATCGGAGTCGCATCTATGATCTGGCTTATCAAAAGGAGCCGCACATTGTTCCTCCCTCCCTCAGATTCGGGGTAAAGGGGAGGATCCTCCATACAGGGGAAGTCCCTCATGGCCTGGATGAGACCGAACTCCTTGAGGTAGCCCGGCACCTTCAGAGGCTTGACATAAAATCCGTAGCCGTCTGTCTCCTCTTCTCCTATCTCAATCCCTCCCATGAAGAAGAAATCAGGGAGATCTTAAAACCCACGGGTATTCCCGTATCCCTCTCTCACGAGGTCCTCTCCGAGTTCCGCGAGTTTGAAAGGACTTCCACCACGGTGGTCAATGCCTATGTGGCGCCCAAGATGCAGAAATACATCCGCTTTCTCACGGGTCATTTGGGCGAAGGGGACACCTTGAGTATCATGCAGTCCAACGGAGGGAGCATTTCTTCAGAAACGGCCATGAGGGAGTCCGTAAGGACCATTCTTTCAGGCCCGGCCGGTGGGGTGGTAGGAGCCCTTGAATTGGGAAAGATGGCGGGTCTTTCAAAACTCATCACCTTTGACATGGGCGGGACCTCCACCGATGTCTCCCTCATTGACGGGGAACTGAGCGTGACCATGGAATCTAAAATATCCGGATATCCCCTCAAGGTTCCAATGATCAATATCCACACCGTAGGTGCAGGGGGAGGCTCTATTGCCTCCCTGGACGTGGGGAGATCTCTCAAGGTGGGGCCTGAAAGCGCAGGGGCCCATCCGGGGCCTATTTGTTACGGTCGAGGTGAGGAAGTCACGGTCACGGATGCCAACCTTTATTTGGGCAGGCTTATTCCCGAACATTTCTTGGGAGGGGCTCTCCGCCTGGAGGGAGAAAGGCTGACCCCCTATTTCCAGGATCTGGCCGCCCAGGCGGGACTTACCGCCCTTGAACTGGCAGAAGGAATCCTGGCCGTGGCCAATACGGCCATGGAAAAGGCTATTCGCGTCATTTCCGTCGAAAGGGGCCATGATCCCCAGGGATTTACCCTCTTTACCTTTGGAGGTGCGGGAGCCATGCACGGGGCCTTTCTCGCCCGGCTCCTGGGTATACCCAAGGTCCTCGTCCCTCAAAACCCGGGCATCCTCTCCGCCATGGGCATGATCATGGCGGATGTGATCAAGGACTACTCCCTCACCATCATGAAAAACCAGGCCCACGCCTTAAAAGGCGCCTTTCATCCCTTCTTCGTGGACATGGAAGAAAAGGCGGCCCGGGACCTTGCCTATGAGGGCGTCCCTTCAGACCGTCTTTTTCATGAGAGATACCTCGACATGCGCTATGAGGGGCAATCCTACGAGATTATGGTCCCCTTTGAGGGCGACTATATAGAGGGCTTTCACAGTCTCCACGAAAAGACCTATGGATACCGAAACGACGCCAAGGCGGTCGACATTGTGAACATCCGCCTCAGGGCCAGGGGGATCCCGGATAAACCGCAATTCCCCCGGTCTGAAAGGGGCGAAGAAAGGCCCGGCATAGAGGCCCTCCTGGAGAAAAGAGAGGTGATATTCGAGCAAAAGGCCTTACCCACAGAGGTCTTTGCCAGAGAGAAACTGGTGAGCGGGAACAGGATAACCGGACCCGCCGTTGTGGTCGAATATTCGGCCACAACAGTGATCCCGCCCTTTGCCCAGGCTTGGGTGGACGATTACGGCAACCTGATTATGGAAATAACCGGCTGAAAGGGACAAGACAGGGCCCACAATTTTTTGATCAAAGGGAGAACCCATGGAAATCAATCCGATCCTTTTAGAGGTCTTCAAGAACCGCTTCTCTTCCATCTCCGATGAAATGGGCGTTACCCTGACCAGGACCGCCTTCTCCCCCAACATCAAGGAGAGAAGAGATTGTTCCTGTGCCCTTTTTGACAGACAGGGCGACATGATCGCCCAGGCCGCCCATATCCCTGTTCACCTCGGCTCCATGCCCCTGTCCGTCAAGGCCGCCATAGAAGGCACGGCCTGGCAGGAAGGGGATATGGTTATCCTGAATGATCCCTTCAAGGGAGGAACCCATCTTCCGGACATCACCCTGGTTGCGCCTGTATTCGCCGGGGGAAAGGCACCCTCGTTCTATGTGGCGAACCGGGCCCACCATGCGGATGTGGGCGGCATGAGTTCCGGATCCATGCCCCTCTCCACCTCCCTCTTCCAGGAGGGTGTTATCATCCCACCCCTGAAGCTGGTGGAAAAGGGGCGCCTCGATTCGAAAATGCTGACATTCTTCCTCAACAACGTCCGGACCCCTGTGGAAAGAGAGGGCGATTTTGCGGCCCAGATCATGGCCAACCATACCGGGGTAAAACGGACCCGGGAATTGATCAACGCCTATTCTCTGGCTACGGTGGATTTTTATGCCCGGGCACTCATGGACTATGCGGAACGGGTGACGCGACATATGATTCAGCAAATCCCGGACGGGGTTTATACCTTTGAGGACTTCATGGATGATGACGGCCTGGGCCGGGAACGGGTGAAAATCCATGTCTCCCTCACCATTCAAGGAGATAGGGCGGTCCTTGACTTCAGCCAATGCGACGACCAAGTCCCGGGGAGCATTAACGCGGTATATGCCATTACCCTGTCTTCGGTCCTCTTTGTGTTTCGATCCCTGATTGAACGGGATATCCCCACCAACGCCGGATGCCTGAGGCCCCTTGAAGTCATAACCCGAAAAGGGACCGTTCTCGATGCCCGTTTTCCCGCCGCCGTGGCCGGGGGCAATGTGGAGACCTCCCAGCGTATCGTGGACGTGGTCTTGGGGGCCCTTTCCAAGGCCCTGCCCCATCGCATCCCTGCAGCCAGCCAGGGCACCATGAATAACATCACCATTGGAGGCCTGGACGATAAGACGGGAAAGGCCTTCGCCTATTATGAGACCCTCGGAGGCGGTATGGGTGCTTCCGCCCGGTTTGACGGGGAAAGCGCCGTTCACTCCCATATGACCAACACCCTAAACACTCCCGTGGAAGCCCTCGAGTACAGCTACCCTTTTCTGGTAAAGGAATACTCCATCCGGCGGGGGGCCGGAGGAGAGGGCCTCCACCGTGGGGGAGAGGGCCTGGTCCGGGAGATTCAAATCCTCTGTGACGGGGAGGTGACGGTCCTTTCGGAAAGGAGGACCCTCCCGCCCTATGGTCTCCAGGGGGGCGGTCCGGGGATGCCGGGCAAGAACACCATCATCCGTGGCGAAAGGGCCGAGGTCAAGGCCGGCAAATTCTTTGCTCTTCTAAAAAATGGGGACACCTTGAGGATAGAAACACCCGGAGGAGGAGGTTACGGGGTTGTAAAACGAAAGTGTGTACGTTATAGTCCCCCCACAAAAAATTGAAGTACAGACATCCCTTGTCTTGATGTGAGAGGTGACAAAGGTGGCCTATTCCAGCCGTCACACAGAAGAGGGCAAGACTGCGCAAAAGGGGAATCACCCTGCTTCAAAGCGGTCTGAAAAACCCAAAAAGAAATTCAACCAGTTTATCTTCCGGGACTGGTGTAAGTGCTGCGGCATCTGCAGTGCCTTCTGCCCCAAGGGAGTCATCGGCCGTGATGAAAAGGGGGCCCCGGTCATCCAGGACCCGGATGCCTGTATCGGATGCCGGTTTTGCGAACTCCACTGCCCGGACTTCGCCATTACCATAAAAGAGCGCGAGGCCCCAAAAGATCAATAGATCAGGTTAGGATCGTGAAGAAAACAAAAAAAAGACGGCTTCTACAAGGCAACGAGGCCATTGTGGAAGGGGCATTGGCTGCAGGTTGCCGTTTCTTTGCCGGTTACCCCATCACCCCCGCTTCGGAGATCAGTGAACTCATGTCCGTTCGTCTCCCCCAGGCAGGTGGGACCTTTATCCAGATGGAGGATGAAATCGCCAGTATGGGGGCCGTAATCGGGGCCTCTCTGACCGGGCTCAAGAGCATGACCGCCACAAGCGGACCCGGCTTTTCCCTTATGCAGGAGAACCTGGGTTTTGCCTGTATCGCCGAGGCCCCCTGTGTGGTGGTGAATGTGATGCGCGGCGGCCCCAGCACCGGGCTCCCAACCAACCCCGCCCAAGGGGACGTGATGCAGGCCCGATGGGGCACCCACGGCGATCACCCCATCATTGTCCTGTGCGTTTCCACGGTGGCCGACTGCTTTGACATCACGGTCAAGGCCTTTAATTTTTCGGAAAAATACCGGGTTCCGGTCATCGTCCTCTCCGACGAGACCGTGGCCCACACCCGGGAGACGGCCATCTTAGCTTCCCCGGGGGAAATCGAAATCGTGGACCGGCCCACGCCGAGCATGCCCCCTGAGTGGTATATCCCCTATAAAGACAATACCCGGGGGGTCCCGCCTATGGCGGCCTTTGGCACGGGTTACCGGTATCATGTGACGGGACTTGTCCATGATATACGCGGATTTCCCACCCAGCGGGCCGAGGAAATCGATGCCTTTACGAGGCGCCTGTTCCGAAAAATAACCCTGGGGTTCCACGAAATCCAGATCACCGAATCTTTCATGATGGAAGATGCTGAGGTGGGGATTATCGCGTACGGCTCTGTGGCCCGTTCGGCCCGCCGTGCCGTGCTGCAGGCCCGGGAACACGGCATCAGGGCCGGGATGCTGCAATTGATCACCCTCTTTCCCTTTCCCAGACACGCCGCGGAGAAGGTCCTCCTCCAATGCCGGGCCGTGCTGGTCCCGGAAATGAACATGGGCCAAATGAGCCGGGAGGTCAAACGGGTGGATCAGGGTGTTTGCCGCATAGAAAAATACAACCGTGTGGACGGGCAGGGCATTACACCGGAAGAGCTTTATGAGGGCCTCAAAAAACTGTAATAGCCGGAATAGAACGGAAGGGAGTCAAACATGCCCGAAGAGGTGACGAAGCTCATTCATAAGTACCTGCGCCATGACAAAAAATTTCCCCATGTGTGGTGTCCCGGGTGTGGCAACGGTATTGTGCTGGGGGCCCTCATCCGGGCCATTGACCGCCTGAAGCTGGAGAAAGACCGTATTGTTTTGGCCTCGGGAATCGGGTGTTCCGGACGGATGCCCGTTTACGTGGATTTCAATACCCTGCACACGACTCACGGTCGGGCCCTCACCTTCGCCACCGGAATCAAGCTGGCAAACCCGGACCTCACGGTGATCACCATCATGGGAGACGGGGATGCCACCGCCATTGGGGGGAACCACTTCATCCATGCGGCCAGGCGGAATCTGGACCTCAATGCCATTATCATCAACAACCAGATTTACGGCATGACCGGCGGCCAGCACTCACCCACCACCCCCTACGGTGCCTTTGCCGCAACCTCATCATACGGTCATATCGAACACGCCTTTTCCATTGCGGAACTGGCGGTCACGGCAGGTTCCGATTTCGTTGGCCGCGGCACGGTGTACCATGCCCACCTTTTGGAGAAGCTTATTGAGAAGGCCCTGTTAAAGCCCGGCTTCAGTGTTGTCGAGGTCATGTCCAACTGTCACATCCAGTTCGGGAGAAGGAACAAATTGGGCACACCGGTGGCTATGATGACCTGGCTCAGAGACCACGCCGTCACCCTGGAGAAGGCCCGTCACATGACACCGGAGGATCTAAAGGGGAAATTCACCATAGGGACCCTTGTGGACGTGGACAAACCCGTTTATACGGAAGAATACAGCCGGATCCGCGAGATGGCCAAGGCTGAAAAGAACCAAACCGCTTAGCAAAACATCAGAGCCGGAGGACTATGGACAGACTGCCAGGCCCTGTTCAAGAAAGGGGGCACGTGGAGAACAGCCGATACGAAATACGCTTGAGTGGTTCAGGCGGACAGGGCATCATCATGGCCGCCCTCATCCTGGCGGAGGGGGCCGGCGTCCATGACGGCAAGTATGTGAGTCAGACCCAGAGTTACGGTCCCGAGGCACGGGGAGGGAAAAGCAAGGCCGAAGTGGTGATCAGCGGCAAGACCATTGATTATCCCAAGGCCATACAATTGGACCTGCTCCTGGCCATGAACCAGGCCTCTTGCGATGAATATTTTAAGGACCTCAAGCCGGACGGGCTGCTTGTGGTGGATTCCTCCTTGG
Source organism: uncultured Desulfobacteraceae bacterium (assembly GCA_964573885.1). Lineage (GTDB taxonomy): Bacteria > Desulfobacterota > DSM-4660 > Desulfatiglandales > Desulfatiglandaceae > CAZNLL01. Next base: position 57,896 of record CAZNLL010000002.1, read on the forward strand.
TGGAACAGGTACCCACCAGCCGATCCCTGGCCCTGCCTTTTACATGGATCGCCCGCAAACGGATGGGCAATGAGCTTGTGGCCAACATGGTCGCCCTGGGTTCCGTGGGGTATCTTTGCCCTCAGGTGTCCCTTAAGGGACTTGAAGCGGCCTTGAAAACCAGGGTGCCGGCGGGTACTGAAAAGAAGAACCTAAGGGCCTTCAGGGCAGGCGTGAAGGCGGCCCAGGAAGTGGATCTGAGTGCCCTGCCCCCTTTCATCACCCCGGCCGACGAAGAAGTCTGACCCATTTATTCCAGCTTGTACTCCTTGATCTTGGCAAGAAGCATGGGGCGGCTGATCTCCAGGAGCCTTGCCGCTTGGGTCCGGTTCCCCCCGGTCTCCTTGAGGGCCTTTTCTATCAGGTTCCGTGTGAGTTCCTTGGTCGCCGCCTTAATGGAAAAGGTATCGGCCGGATCCAGGTAGGAAGGACGTCCCTTGGGGGAGGAAAGGGTTGAAGGCAAGTCAGCGGGAGTGATATATCGGCTTGTGGCCAGCAATACGGCTCTTTCGATAACGTTTTCGAGCTCCCTTACATTTCCCGGCCAGGGGTAGTCCATAAGCAGGGGCATGGCGTCGGAGGAAAGGCCCTCCACCCTCTTTTGGAGCTTTTTGTCGAAGCGGTCCATAAAATGGCCTACCAGGAGCGGGATGTCTCCCCGCCTGTCTCTCAGGGCCGGCAGGCGAACGGGCATGACATTAATGCGATAAAAGAGATCCTCCCGGAATCGCCCAATTTCTACCTCTTTTTTTAAATCCTTTGAAGTGGCGGCGATGACCCTGACATCGATCGTTTTGGTTCCCGTATCGCCCAGGGGCGCGATCTCTTCTTCTTGGAGGACCCGGAGCAGCTTTACTTGCAAAGCCAAAGGCAGTTCTCCGATCTCGTCAAGAAAGATGGTTCCGCCGTGGGCCTCTTCAAAACGGCCGGGCTTGTCTTTAACCGCATCCGTGAAGGCCCCTCTTTTGTATCCGAATAATTCGCTTTCAAGAAGGTTTTCCGGAATACCTCCGCAATTGATATTGACCAGGGGCCCCTCCGCCCTGGCCCCGTTGAAGTGAATGGCCCTGGCGATCAATTCCTTGCCTGTTCCACTCTCCCCGATGATAAGGACCGTGGTCTTGTGATCCGCCACCTTTCGGACCAGGTCAAAGACACGGGCCATCGCTTCGCTACGGGCCACAATATCTCCAAAGGAATACTTCTGCTCAATTTCATGGATCTTGGACTTCAACTGCAGGTTCTCTTTCTGCAGACGCTCCCTTTCCTCGGCCTTTTTTAAAGTCAAAAGGACCTCATCCGTCTTGAAGGGTTTGGAGATGTAGTCGTAGGCCCCCTTTTTCATGGCCTCCAGGGCGGTCTCAATGGTCCCGTAAGCAGACATCATGATATAGGTCTTCCCGGGGTACTTCTCTCGCGCCGCCTCTAAAAAGTCCATCCCATCCATGCGGGGCATCCTGATATCGCAAAGAATGTAATCGAAGTCGCCCTTTTCCATATGCCCAAGCGCCTCAAGTCCGTCTCCGGCACTCTCCACCTGATAGCCGGCCTTGCTCAGCATGACTTCGAGCATGTGGCGCATGTTCTTTTCATCATCTATAATGAGGACCCGCTTCTGAGACATCATGGGACACCCCATACCTCGTTCATGTCTTCACCTGCCCGGGGATGTCGATAATAACAATGGTGCCCTCCCCTGGGCTGCTCTCCACCCTGATGGCGCCCCCCAACCCTTCTATGATCCTGTAACAGACCGAGAGTCCAAGGCCGGTGCCCTTGCCCGGTTCCTTGGTGGTGTAAAAGGGATCAAACACTCGAGGGAGCTGCTCTGGTGAAATACCCGGCCCGTTGTCGGCAAACCGGATCTCAATAAAGTCTCCCTGGCTCAGGGTCTCGATGTTCAACACCCCCGTATGGCCCGGTCCGGCCTGTTCCCCCATGGCATCGGCTGCATTCATTATGACATTTAAAAAAACCTGCTTCAACTGATTGGGATTGGCCCATACCCGGTCTGCAGAGGCCTTGAATGAGGTCTCCACCCTGATATGGGCCATCATGGGCTGGGGGTTGAGCATATTGATGGTCTCCATGATCAGGTCGTGGACCCCTGTCTCCTCCTCTTCGCCGCCCTCGGGGCGTGAAAAGTCCAGGAGTTGCCTGATAATCTTGCTGATCCGGGTTATTTCAGATTCAATGCGGTCCAGGAAATCTTGCTTTTCTTCCCCCTTGAGGTCCGTCCGTTTCAGCAGTTCCAGGTAACCCAGAATAATCCCGATGGGATTGCCGATTTCGTGGGCCACCCCTGTGGCCAGCCGACCCACAGAGGCCCATTTCTCAGACCTTACCACCTCGTCCTGGGCCTTTTTAAGTTCCTCATTGGCCTTTTTCAGCGAAGAAATGTGAGACTTCAGGGCCTCCTTGTTTTCATCAAGACGTTTTAACATCATATTGAGGGAGTGGAAGAGCCGGCCGATCTCGTTTCCCATCTCTTCCCTGGGGGGCTCACCCAACCGGGGGAAAGGTTCCCCCCCCTTGAATTCCTCGGTAATGCGAAGGAGCCTGTGAATGGGTTTGACCACTGTTCGGGACAGGAGATAAATCCCAAAGAGCACTAGGAGAATCGTGTTGAGACCGATATAGAGAAGGATGACCTTCTCTGTCTTTCTCATTGTGCTGTAAAGGGGGCGGAGGTCCATCTTCATGGCAGCGGCACCTACCAGCCGCCCCCTAAAAAAGAGCGGGGCCGAAAGGGTAACCCCCCTGTGGGCAAGCCAGATCACCGCCCAGGTGGTCCCGTAGAAATCAACGGACCACTCCCGGCTGGCCAGGGCCTGACGGGCAAGGGACAGCTCCCCTTCCTCCGCGCCAACACCGGTGCCTGTCCGCAGGGCCCGGGTCCCTTCCCTGTTCAATACCAAAGCCTCTTTGAAGCCCGCGGCGCGAACAAGGGAAGCCAAAGCCTTTTCAAAGGCAGGGCCGGAAATCCCTCGGGGCCAAGCCCTTTCCCCGGTCTCGAGCTCGTATCCCACCATCTGCTCCAGGGCATGGGTCAGGACCCTGCCTGTCCGGATCCCGGCCTGGATAAGATCCCTTTCCTGAAACTTCACCATGACCACGTTGATAAGGAGCATGGCACACAGGAGCAAAAAGGCCAGATAGGTGACGATGCCCGTTCTGAGGCTGTAGAATGAAAACCGCAAGGATCAGGTCCTTCTAGTTCAGGAGATGAAAATACCACCTTGTGAGCTGGGGTCCAAAAAAGAAAAATATCAATGTGCCCAAGGAGAGAAATGGCCCAAAGGGGATTTTGACGCGATAACCTTTGCCGGCCGCCAGGATAAAGATCAAACCCGCCAGTGCACCGGTCATGGAGGAAATGAGCACCACAAAGGGGAGAGACCGCCATCCCAGCCACGCCCCGATCATGGCCAGCAGCTTGACGTCACCCCCGCCCATGCCCTCTCTGCCCGTAAGCCCCTTGTAGGCCCAGGCGATAAGCAACAAGCCCCCTCCGCCCGCCACGATGCCGATCAGGGAATCCGTCCAGGAAATATGCCTGGTCACAAAAACGGCGCCCCATCCCACAGCTATCCCCGATAAGGAAAGGACATCGGGGATGATCTGGTGGAAAAGATCTATGAAACTGATGGTAACCAGGGTTGCAATAAAAAAGAGAAAGAGAACATATTGATAACTCACTCCATATCTGATAAAGAGGGCAAGGCTCAACCATCCGGCCAGGGCCTCCACAGCCGGATAGTGCCACGGAATGGGTCTCCCGCAGTGTTTACACCTCCCTAACAGTATAAGATAGCTGATTAAAGGGATATTATGATAGAACCTGATCCGCTCTCCGCAGTAGGGACAGGCCGACGGGGGATAGACGATTGATTTCCTGCGGGGCAAACGATAAATACAGACATTCATAAAGCTGCCCAAGGCAAGGCCGAATAAAAAGGCATAAACACCCAGGAGGGCATGGGAATTCATAGGGCTCTCCCCGGGGCTTCAAGAGTGACCAAGGGAAGGTCTGCGTCGTTGAATAAGAAGGCACAAAAAAAGGCTCTCATACTCTCCATCAACCGGGACAACCCTCAACAGCGCCTCATAGATCGGGTCAGTGATATCCTGGAACAGGGAGGGTTGATCGCCTATCCCACAGATACCTTTTACGGTATAGGGTGCGACCTATACAACAAGAAAGGGATCCAGCTCGTGTACCGGCTCAAGAACCGTCCCCTGAAACAACCCTTTTCATTCGTCTGCGATTCCCTAAAAGAGATCAGCCACTATGCCAAGGTTTCAAACTATGCCTATAAGACCATGAAGCGTCATCTCCCGGGCCCATACACCTTTATCCTGGAAGCCACCCGGCTGGTACCCAAGATCATGTTGACCAAAAGGAAAACCGTGGGCATCCGTATCCCGGATAACAAGATATGTCTGGACCTCGTTCGCACCTTCGGCAGGCCGATTATAAGCACCAGCGCAGGATATGACGACCCCTATTCCATAAAGGAGGCCTATGGGTCATACCTGGATGTCATTATCGATGGCGGGGTGCTTTACCCGAGTCCTTCCAGCGTCATCTCTCTCATTGACGATGTGCCGGAAATTATCAGGGAGGGGAAAGGCGATGTAATCAGTTTCCTATGATTCCCCCGGGCGAGAACCTGGTCGACACCTTGGGCATCAATATAGATTGCTCTGCCATCTATACTCTACTTCGGGGGTCATGGATTGTAAGGTCCTTATCACCGAGCGCAGCCCCCGGTCCAAGAACAGGTCCCAGAGTTCCAACCCCTTCTTTTCAGGATATACCAATTTCACCTCGCCCTGGAGACCGGCCATCTGCTTGGCAATATCCACCGCATCCTGGAAGTTGCCCAGAAGGTCCACGAGATCCAATTCCTTGGCCCTGGCCCCTGAAAAAATGCGACCGTCGGCGATGGCCTGGACCTTCTCCACGGGCAGATTCCTGCCACGGCTCACGCCCTCCACAAATTGTTGCTGGATATCCTGGATAACCCGATTGAGAACCTCCCGTTCCTTCTCAGTAAGTTTCCTGTGGGGGGACCCCATATCCTTGTATTCCCCGCTTTTTAAGACCTCCAGGCGAATGCCCACTTTCTTGAGCAGGTCCTCAATCTGTACAAACTCCATGAGCACGCCGATGCTCCCTGTGACGGTGCCCGGGTTGGCCACAATCTTATTGGCCCCGGCGGCGATGTAATAACCGCCTGAAGCGGCCACCTCTCCCATGGAAGCGATGACCTTTTTAACCCGGATGGTCCGCCTCACCTCCTGGTAGATCTCCTGGGTGGGGCCCACTCCACCGCCTGGAGAATTGATCCTCAAAATGATGGCCTTAATGGCATTGTCCTTTTTGAATTTGACCAGGTTGGATACAATACGCCCCGAATCTGATATGGCCCCCTCAACAGGAATAACTCCGATCTTGGCGCCGAAAGAGAGATCCCCACCCGCGCCGAACATCCTCAACACGAGGACCATGACCGAACCCAGCACAAGGGCCGCCACGCCCAGTATGATCAGGACGGTAAGTATGGGATGCCTTTTTCCTGCCATCTATTTGGTCCATGAGGGCCCGGGCCTCAGACGCCCGGGGCCAAATTTCTTATCTCCTTTTGATCAAGGACTATTTTCCCAACCGCTCTTTTCTCGAAAGGCAGGGCAACCACTGATGGACGGGGATCTTCTGGCAATGCTATGGCTCGACCGCCACCTCCCGGGCCGCGGATGCCTCCTTTCGGTGTTTGAGCCCCGCATGGAAAGGACGAAGCGGTGTCTTAAAGCGGTTTTAGGAAGGAGTTTCTGGGTTATCTTCTTGGTCTTCCTCTTCTGAATCAAGGGTGTCGGAGCCTTCCAAATCCTGCTCCTCGGTCTGGGCCTGGCGGTCCAAGTTCATCATCTCTTCCCTGAGCAGTTCCCCGAGATTGGATGTGGCCTCTTTGTGGTTATCCAGGTAGCTCCTGTAAATCTCCTTCTCATTGCTCTCTTCCAGCTTTCGCACGGAGAGGCCTATCTTCTTTTCCTCCCGGGAGACATTGAGCACCTTGGCCTGAATTACATCGTCCACTTGGTATCTGGAAAGGGGGTTACCGTGTTTATCATTGGGGATCTCAGAGATATGGACAAGCCCTTCTATCCCTTCTTCCAGTTCGAGAAAGAGGCCGAAATCGGTGATGTTGGTGACCGTGCCGGTCACACGGGTTCCCGGCCTGTATTTGTGGGGGATCTCGTCCCAAGGATCAGGGGCAAGCTGCTTTATCCCCAGGGAAAACCGTTCGTTTTCCTTGTCGATATTGAGCACCACGGCCTGCACCTCCTGGGATTTCTTGTAGAGCTCCGAAGGGTGCTTGATCCTCTTGGTCCAGGAAATATCGGATATGTGTACCAGGCCGTCAATCCCCTCATCAATACCGATAAAGATGCCGAAGTCGGTAATATTCTTTATCTTCCCCTCTATGGTGGTTCCTACGGGATATTTCTCTTCGATAATATCCCATGGATTCGGCTCAACCTGCTTCATACCCAAAGAGATACGCTTTCTGGAGGCATCAATATTCAAAACCATGGTGTCTACAATATCCCCGACCTGGAGAATCTGGGAAGGGTGGCGTATCTTCCTGGTCCAGGACATCTCAGAGATGTGGATCAATCCCTCCACCCCTTGTTCCACCTCCACAAAGGCACCGTAATCGGTAAGGCTCACCACGCGGCCCTTGATCCTTGTGCCTATGGGATATTTCTTTTCAGCCTCTGTCCAGGGATCGGGGGCCAACTGTTTTATACCCAGAGAAACCCGCTCCCTTTCCCGGTCGAAGCTCAAGACCTTGACATCTATCACATCCCCGATCTGATGCATCTCAGAAGGGTGCCCCACCCTTCCCCAGGACATATCCGTAATGTGCACCAGCCCGTCGATGCCGCCCAGGTCGATGAAAAGCCCATAATCGGTGATGTTCTTGACCGTTCCTTCAAGGACCGTCCCCTCCTCGATCAACTCGAGGGTCTTTTCCCGCATGGCGGCCCTGGCCGCCTCCAAAATGGCCCGGCGGGACAGGACGATGTTCCCTCGCCGCTTGTTATATTTTACGATCTTGAATTCATGCTCTGTACCCACCAGGGCGTCCATGTCTCTGACGGGTCTCAAATCAACCTGGGAACCAGGCAGAAAGGCCTGTAGGCCGATATCCACTGAAAGGCCTCCTTTGACCCGGTTTGTGATTCGCCCTTTGATGGTTCCGTCATTTTCGTAGACATCCTTAATCTGGTCCCAGATCTTGATTTTGGCGGCCTTTTCCTTGGAAAGGATAATGGTCCCTTCATCATCCTCCCTCCGCTCAAGGAGCACTTCCACCTGATCTCCCACCTTGGCCGTCAAATTGCCTTCGCTGTCAATGAACTCGTCGAGCTTGATCTGGCCTTCTGACTTATACCCGATGTCAACAAGGACATATTCTTTGTCTATCTGAACGATTTCACCCTTGACAACCTCTCCTTCCTGGATGCTTCGTAGGCTTTCTTCATACAATTGCATGAAGTTGTCACTATCCTGCACCTCTTCCCCCGCCTCGTCACCCTTGTCTGGGCCCTTCTCCGTCATGAGCTCCTGCTCATCCGCGAAGGAGGATTCCGTGTTTTGGTTTTCTGTGGTTTTGTCCTGGGTTGCCTCGTTCGTCCTTGTATCCATTAAAGTAAGTACCCCCCTAAATGTTATTGCCCCTTGGTTTTATATTTTATAGGCGTCTAAATCTTATACTTTAACAGACATAACCGCCAACTTCAACCATTTATTTAGAAAAATCTCGCTCTATTTCACACTTTCCAGGCGCTCCAGGATACGATCCACCACCTGCTCTGCACTCAAAAAGGTGGCGTCTATGATGAAGGCGTCTTCAGCCGGTTTCAGGGGGGCCAAGGCCCTTTCCGTGTCCTGGCCGTCCCTCTTGACCATGTCTTGCTCCACCTTGCTCAAGGAGACGGCTTCCCCCCGCTCCAGCCTTTCTTGATACCTTCTTTTGGCCCTGACCTCGGGGGATGCGGTGAGGTAAAACTTGCACCGCGCCTCGGGAAACACAACGGTGCCCATGTCTCTGCCCTCGGCAACCACCCCCATCCCTTCGGCCAGTCTGCGCTGAAGCCCTGTCATGGCCGCCCTCACCTCCTTCACCGCGGACACGGCCGAGGCGAGCATGTCCATATCCGGATCCCTGATGGCCACAGAGATGTCTTCGTGCCCCAAAAATAGCCGCGGGGGGTTTTCATCAAACCGGTAATGGAGGTCCAGAGACCCGGCCAGTTGCCCCAGACAGGGGCCGTCCCGGATGTCTACACCCGCCCTTTTTGCAACCAGGGCCACGGCCCGGTACATGGCCCCTGTATCCAGATATACAAAGCCGATCCTCTTGGCCAAAAGGCGACTTACCGTGCTCTTCCCGGCCCCTGCCGGCCCGTCGATGGTTATCACCTCACCCATTGTTCCGCCCACCATCATGGTCACCCGCATCTTTGGGGATGGCGGTACTAAACCCCCAGGATACCCCGAAGGGCCTGGATAAACCTTTCATTCTCCTCCGCGAGACCCACGTTTATCCGAATATATTCGGGGAGGCCGTAGCTATCCATAGAGCGAACGATAACGCCCTGCTTCAACAGGAGATCATACGCCCTCTTTCCGCCTCCGGGCACCTTAATGAGGAGGAAGTTGGTCTGGGAGGGCACATATTCAAGGCCCATGTCATCAAGCGATCGGTGCAGGTAGGAAAACCCGTCTTTCACCAGGGCCAGGGTGCGGGCCACAAAATCTGAATCGTCCAGGGCGGCGGTGGCGGCCGCCTGGGCAAGGGTATTGGCATTAAAGGGTTGCCTCACCCTGTTCATGTATTCAACGACCTTTTCAGAGGCGAATCCATAGCCGATCCTCAGCCCTGCCAGGCCGTAGAGTTTTGAAAAGGTCCTTAAAACAAGTAAGAGGGGATGGCTACCGAGCAATTCAAGGCCTTGGGCGGCATTTTCGTCGGTCACAAACTCGATGTAAGCCTCATCCAGGACCACAATCATGTCCTCAGGGACGTGCTCCAGGAAACGGTGCAACGCCTCTTTTGAAAGCACAGAACCGGTGGGGTTGTTGGGATTGTTGACAAATACCATCTTGGTGTTGGGCGTGATGGCCTGGGACAAGACTTTCAGGTCAACCCTAAAACCGGACAGAGGTGCTGAAATCATCCGCCCCCCTGCCCCGGTGACGATCTTTTCATACACCAGGAAGGTGGGAAAGGCCTGAACCACATGCTCACCCGGAATAAGAAAGGTCCTTACCACCAATTCGATCAATTCATTGGATCCGTTTCCCAAGATGATTTGCCCCGGGGGGACCCCGCACTTCTGGCTCAGCTTTGCCTTCAGGTAATAGCCGCTCCCATCAGGATACCGGTGAAGATTATGGACCTTGTCCAAAATCGCCTGAACGGCCAAGGGTGAGGGACCGAGGGGATTCTCGTTGGAGGCGAGCTTGATGGATCCCGTGATTCCCACTTCCCTTTCCAATTCTTCTATGGGCTTGCCTGGCGGATAGGGGACCAACGCCTCCACCCCGTTATGGGTCAACTTCCGCATCATTCGACTCCTTATTTATTTATCCCGGGCATGCCCGACCGGGTCCTTGCCCGGGGCCGACATCCCATGAAAGGGCCCTGATCGGAGGCCTTGGCGCCTTATAGCGCAAGGTCGAGAAAAAGTAAATACGGGATCAACAAGGCCACCCTCCGCGCCCTTTTGTGGACTCTATGCCCGATTTGCGCTTGACTTGCGACCTCTGATCCATTATTTTTAACTGCCAGTCCACCTAAACAGTTTTAATTGTTCCCTTATTGGAGAGAGGAAGCCCATGAACAAATCTCAGTTGATCGAAGCCCTTGCAAAAGAAGAGAACCTGCCCCTGAAAAAGGCCGAAGAGGTCGTTAACACCGCTTTTGGGGACATGGAAAGGGCCCTGATTCGCTCGGAAAGGGTTGAGATCAGGGGCCTCGGCAGCTTCAAGGTGAAAGGGTATGAAGGTTACAAGGGCAGGAATCCTAAGACGGGAGAGGTCATTGAGGTGGCCCAGAAAAAACTCCCCTTCTTTAAGGTGGGGAAAGAACTCAAAGAAAGGGTGGATGTCTACTGAACGGTTGTTCAGGCCTTGGTCGTGCTAGACGGGGAGCTAGCGGTGCCCTGTAACCCGAAATCCGCTTATGCGGGGTCGAAAGCCCTTCAGGAGATCCTTGCTACAGGTTGTGCTTTTGCTGCCCCTGGGGCAGAGATGGACCTCACGTAACGGGCGCTTACGAACCCCGTCAGGTCCGGGAGGAAGCAGCGGTAAGTAAGAGAGCCTGTGTCGTGAAGGGATCTATCTCCTTTACCCGGGTAGCGGAGCCTTCCCGGGCAAGGTTCGAATAAGGACGCACGGCCAAGGACTTTTTTCCCATTCTTCCCACATTTCCTCTCTTCCCTTAAAACCCGCGATAAAAAAATGGATCCCCTGGATTCCTCGAAACTCTTGTGGTCCCATCAAGGGGCCACCTATTTTAGATACCCAAAACTCTCCTTGGACCCCAAGGTCGTGCACGGCGTGTTCACCCGGTTGGGAGGGATCAGCGCATCCCCCTTTGACAGCCTCAATACCAGCTATTCGGTGGGGGATCACCCGAAAAAGGTCAATGCCAATCTCACGAAGATCAAGGAGGTCATGGGGGCGGACCGCCTGCTTTACATGAATCAGTGCCACGGCCATGAGGTGGTGGTTCGCCATGAGGGGGAGCCCTATGAACCCGGGGAAATCCCACAGGCCGACGCCCTGGTCACAAACCAGCCCGGTTTGGCCCTCATGGTGAAACAGGCGGATTGCCAGAGCATCATCATTTTCGATAAAACGCTGGGGGTGGTGGCTAACCTCCACTGCGGATGGCGCGGCAATGTACAAAATCTCCCGGCCCGGGTTGTCTCCCGTATGACCAAGGAATTCGGATGTGGAGCCACCGACCTCCTGGCGGCTATTGGGCCGTCCTTGGGGCCCTGTTGCGCCGAGTTCAAGGGCCACTGGGACATATTCCCGGAGCATTTCAAGGCCTTTGAAGTGCGAAAGGATTATTTTGATTTATGGGCCCTCAGCACCCGTCAACTCCTGGATGCGGGGCTTAAAAAGGAAAATATTGAGGTGGCCGGTATCTGCACCCGCTGCAGGACAGACCTCTTTTTCTCTTATAGGGGGGAGGGGGAGACAGGCCGATTCGCCACCGTGGCCATGGTGGCGTAACAGCCCGGCCGGGCGATCCTCTTAGAGCCCAGGCAGAACAACACACAGCGAGGAAAAGACCATGAAGCACTTGAAGACGGGGTTGTCCCTTTTTATGCTTTTTGCGTCCCTGGTTGCCTTGGGGTGCACCACCCAAACGCCTGCCCAGACCCACGAAGGATATACCCAGTTGCTTCTCAGTTATATAGGTCAGGACGTGGAGGGACTCATGGATGCCTGGGGAAACCCGGGAAGGATATTGACTGCACCCGATGGAAACAAGGTTTATATGTATGAAGAAATCAAGGATCCCTTCAGTTACAGTCTCCTGGACTACCCTGCACTTATCGACTATCCACCGGCCATTCAATACCCGGAAAAGGAAGGAAACGTGACCGGAGGGTATACCGGCCGGGAAGATTGTGTCACCTACTTTGAGATCAACAGCCAGGGCAAAATCGTGAAGGCCATTTGGACGGGGGATTGCAGGGCCATCGAGCGGCGTTGAACTCAGCCTTCCAGTTCCTCGAAAAAGGCCTCCAGACGGGTCCGGGTCTGTTCTTCGGAATAGGTGCGGAAGTCCGTCATGTCCGCCTCAATGATCAAGGCCTTGATTCCCAACCGTTCCGCCAAGAGCCTCCTAAGGTCATACTGCCCCACGGAGTAAGGCTTACAGCTCCTCAGGGAGAGCATGACCATCCCGTCCACCTGGTAGTCCCGCACCATCTCTTCCATCAGCTTCAGGCGATGGTCCAGGTTATTGTTCAGTATGACCAAGCTGTAGGCCCTGGCCATAGATTCAAAGGGAGATTCCCGGTTCAGATAGTGAATGGTCTCGGCCCATGCGTTGGTGTAAGTGGCCGCCACAAAGTTGAAGTCCCTTTCGGCAAACAGGAGCGACCACTCCCTGAGCTTAAACCAAACGGCGATGTTGTCCCACAAGAGTCGTTTCCGCTCATGGGGGACCGCTCCAATACCCTGCCTGACCCGTTCTTTGAGTTCTTCAAGGAGGATCCGGTAGTAGTCCAGTGCCACGGGAAGTCCCCTGAGGGAGACAACGGGGGCCATGTGTACAAAGGCGTCAAAAATAGTCATGGGCGCCGGTTTGTGCTTCATGGTCGCCAGCACCTCACCCCAGGTGAGAGAGGACTCGGCCCCTATCCCGATAATCTCCTCAAAACGGGATTCCGAGAACTTCTTGCCCGAGATCCTCTCCAGCAAGGGGATCATCTCCTCCAGCTGCTGGACCATATAGGAGACATCGACTTCCCGGATATCCCTGAAGTTGAAAGGGGTGTCAAAAAGGATCAAGGGGATATCCCAGTTATGGGACAAGGCCTTGTACCAGTAAAGGACGGTCTGACAGATGTTATTGGAACAAAAAAGCACATCCGGCTTGGGCAGGTGTCCCGCCGGGGTTTTGCCGGTAAAGGCGTGACCCAAATCTATCCTGGCATAGGAACACAGATCTGAATGGTATCCCCGGTGCTCGGCCTCCGCACACAGATCAGGTCCCATTTTCTGCGCCCCGCACAGGGCCCCGTGGTTTTCCGGATAAACGGTGTAGAAATCAAAGGCCCGCAGGATCTCCACGGGTGCACCACTGGTCACCCAGGCCACCGGCCTGGCCCCTTGTGCAAAGCGGGACAGGTAGTAGTGACGGGTCATGATCTCCCTGAGGCGGCCTGCACATTTCAAAGGGGGGCCCAGATGGGGATTGGGTTTTGGCGGCTTCTTCTTTTTCCGCTTCCTTTCCAGCCAAAACAGGGCGGGTGCACCCAGGTCTTTCATAAAACCGTATTGAGCGGACCGATAAAAGGACATAAACCCCCCTCAGCCTATCATCTCCGTAAAGGCCTCCACCCGGGTGGCCATCTGACCCGAGAGGCCCTGGTTTAATTCCGTATCCAGGACCAGGGACGGCACCCCTTGCCTCTTTAACCCCTCCACCAGATTGGGGACATCAAACCATTCCGGCTCACAGAACTTGACCACATTAAAAATAACCCCCTTTGCCCCTGTCTTTTGAAGGAGCCCGAGGAGATAGGCCTCCCGCCGTGAAATAGAGGACCCCTTTGTAGAACAGGGGTTCATGGAGAAGTAACGTTCCACGAGCTGCTCATAAGGATCAACCCGGGTCGCCTGCGGTACCAGGAGCCTCCGGCTGCACGCCAGGAGATCGTCGTGGGCCACCCGGATCTCCAACTCATCAAGGAGGGTAAGCAGTTCCGGCGGATTGGGCAGTACCCCGCTCAGGATAACCGGGACCCCACCCCTTGCCTTGGCCTCCCCCCCTTTTTTGACGTGACCTTCCAATTCGGGGATCAGGTCATCGGGGAAGAGAAATTCGTTACGGCGGATTGCTTCGTAGAAGGCCCGGTTGCTCATGTCCAGCTTGTCTTGGGCACGCAAATCGTAGAGGTTTTGAAAAAGGCCTGAGATCTTTTGGCCCTGCGCCATTTGCTCCTGGAGCGCCTCATTTTTCAGCACACCAAGCTGGCCTTCCAGGGATTGGGCCAGGCCCTCCAATTCGTGGCGGTAAAAAGCCCTGGCCCCTTTCCCATAAGGCTCTTTGGGATGGTAGAAGAAATGGCATGCCTGGGGCCCCTTGATATGGTCATTTATCAGGGAGGCCAGGTTTTGCATGGAGTCGCAGGTATGGGGGAACAAGAAACCGTCCAGAAAACCGGTTTTCCCTTGGAGGACCAGTTCCAGTCCCAGCCTTACCACCGAGCAGATGTATGGCTGGAGGTGGGCGCTGGCTGCCGCCACCTGCAAGGGCGGATCCCATATCTCAACAGGCACCGTATCCAGCGCCCAGAAGACTTCCTTGGGATACAGGGCAGGGAACACGCCAAAGATGCGGCGTCCCTTTTCTTTTTGCTGGAGCAGGTATTCCTTTCGGCTCATGAACGGGTCCCTGCCTTCCTCCCTGGGTTAAGGATTCGAAGATGTATACGGGTGACCTTGAGGAATGTCAAGCCCTTGCATATAAGCGGCCGGAACCCGGTTCTTCTCTCTACTTGCTCTGGCCCACCTCCCGGCAAGTCCGGTAAATGACCTGCCATCGGCCTTGCCGGTCCCGCATCTTCACAAAGGCCGTATCCCCTTTGTTCCACCACACCAGCTCCCGCTCGTCCGTATACCGGGCTCCGGATGCCGACACGGCTTGAGGCAGGGTGTACTCCTTGCCACTGGGCATCCATACCTTCACGAAATGGAGGCTTTCGTCTGACAGGCTGAAGTACCTGGCAACGATTCGAACACCCCCTTCACATCGGTAGGTCACCTGTTTTCCTCCCACCACCGTCATGGTTTCCGGCTGTATGCCAGCACACCCCCAAACAACCATAAGAAGAACCATCACGCAAGAAATAAGCGAGCCCCTCTTGGACATCTTCAGCTCCTTCTTTATGGGTACCTCGCTCGGCCAAGCCCAAATATTCGCGCCCAGTTCAGGATCCCCCCCATCCCAAGCCTTTTCCTTAAAATGCGAAAAAAGCCACCTACCACCATTCTACCTGAGTTTCTCGTCTCACCGGGATGCGTTGATAAGAATATTTCGGATACCCGGCCACCATGGTACCAAAAATGCGATGGCCGGCAGGAAGGCTCAATATGTCTTTAATGGGTGGATAATGCGCCGCAGCAAGCATGAAATAGCCCACCCAGCAGGTCCCCAAGCCCAAAGTGGCCGCCACAATATCAAAATAGGCCATGGCGATCACACAGCTCTCAAGCGGCAAGGAGCCTGTTTCCGGGGAATGGGTCATTAAAACCAAAGGAGCGCCTCGAAAAATCCTGTCCTCCCCCCTGTGCCAGCCCTCAACAACTTTTGATAAGTGCAGTGTGGAGGCAAAGGGATGCTCCGCATCAATAACTTCCCTCATCCAATCAATAGTCAGCGCCCCTAATTGCCTGATCCTGTCTCGATCATCGACAATGATCCACTTGACCTGTTGGGCATTGCTTCCCGTGGGCGAGTAACGACAGGTATCCAAGATCTGGTGGACCATATTGCGATCAACAGGCTTATCTTTATACACCCTAGTGGATCGCCTGGACTTTATTAAATGATCGAGTTGGTCATAGGTGGCCCGCCTTTTCTTATCTATCTTGATGCAATCATCCGACCCTGAGCCGTCAACGGAAATGGCACCGGTTGGGCAGACCGCCATGCAATGGCCGCAACGGATACAGAGCTCTTCAATGGAAGGGACAGGCACGGGAAACCCCTCAGAAATTTCGAACAGTCTTCTTGGACATACCGCTGAGCAAATGCCATCCTTATTACAAAGGTCATAATCGATGGTAACCGGGTTCATTGATTTTCCCTCCTTTTCCCTTCTAAGGCCCTCAAAGCTCCCCGAGCCTCTCCATTATGCGCCCGGATCACGGCCCGGTTTCCTTAGAAGCTTACATAATTTCTACGGGTTCTTTGTCGGAATGGGAAGAGTTGCAGTTCCTCCCCTATAGCCGAGTTCACGTGTATATTCTATATTCACTCCCATCCCATTATACCCTGGCAGAGAATATATGAAATCAAGGCATTAGGATATAGCACATGGGGCATTTTCGCCCTCTTGTCCTGGCAGGGGTTTCCCATCCCTGTCCAGGCAAAGATAAGTATCCTTTGTATTATGTATGTGCACCCAATCTCCCTTTTTGATCGTTCGGCTCGCAATGCCGATCGTCTCGCCATATTTAATGATGGGTTTTCCTTCCTCGATATCTACAATGGCAATTTTATGTCCGAAAGCAACATCTTCATTGCAAGGGTATTGCGTTTCTTTTCCTTCAAATCGAACGGTCACGGTTTCCCCGGCCTTACAGTCCGAGACCGCAGTGACCACATTGTCCTTTTCCCGAATTCTCTTTGCATATTTGGTCATGGCTGCTTTCCTCCATTCAGATAACCGGCCCCTTGATAAGGATTTCCATACTTTCCGTGCCCAGGATCTCAGATTTGGTCAATCTTCCACTGATCACCTCGAGGCAGTACTCAAAAACCCTTTCGGCCGCCGCCTCTATGGTCTCCGTCTCCTCGATGACGGATGAAACGTCCACATCAATATGCTCAGACATGGTTTTGTTGGTGTTCAAGTTCCCGCATATTTTGATGGTCGGCATAATCGGGTGGCCCGTGTCCGCCCCCCGGCCTGTGGTAAATAAATGAACAATGGCGCCGCCCGCGGCCGACCCGGTCAAATTCTCAAAACCGTGGCCGGGAAAATTCATGATGTATCGTCCCGGCTTTTCAGGAACCAATTGAGCATACTCCAAGGTCCCCTGGATGGGTACGGTCCCGCCCTTGGCGTTTGCGCCCAGAGCCTTTTCCACCAGGGTGGTAATGCCTCCCTTCACATTGCCCGAGGTCATTTGGCATCCCCGGGTGTCCGCCCCTACTGCCAGCCCTCGAAGATAGAGGTCTCTCACGAAGTCAACGATTTTTTCACCGTCTTCCGGGTTGATGCACAAGTTTTTCAGGGCATATTCCCCTCCCATAATGTCGCATATTTCACCCTGGATGAAACGCCCCCCCAGTTCCGTCATTTTACGACAGATTTCGCCTGTAACCAGGTTCGCCGACAACCCACTGGTGGTGTCGGAAGACCCGCATTTGGTTCCCATAACCAGGTGTTTTAGGCCGGCCCTTTCCCGCCTGCAGGCACTGATCTCGGAGACCAGATCAACAAGCTTGCGAGTCCCTTCCGCCATGGTGTTGATCATACCTCCGATTTCATGCATCACCACCATCTCGACCGGCTTTCCACTCTCCTTGATTCCTTCGTAGATCTCTTCGGCTTTCACCATTTCGCATCCCAGGGCAACCACAAGTGCCCCTCCGATATTGGGGTTTTTTCCCAGGTTGACCAGGGTCCGCGATACCTGTTCCGTGTCATGGGGAGGGTGAAGACATCCCTGGTCATGACGAATGGCCTTGGTCCCGCGAACAAGGTTCTCCAAATTCGTGCAAAGATTGTTCACGCAACCGGTGGAAGGGATAATCCCAACGTAATTGCGTGCGCCTATCTTTCCGTCTGGTCTCGGATATCCATAAAACTCCATTGCCATAACTCCTTCCGTATTTTCAGAGTAACTCCTTTAAGATGCTTGGATGTTCTCTTTTTGATGAATGTGTTCCTTTAAAATGGCCAGTGTCTTATCAAGATGGACCTTTAGATTCTTTTTTGCGGTCTCCCTACGGCGGTTCCGTACGAGTCCCAAAATCTTATAATGATCTTCTGCTGAAATAGCGGCAATCCCCGGGATTTGTAAATACATGATCTGATACCGGGCAAGATTATATCCGATGACTTTGTAAAACCTTATCAGGTAATAGTTTCCACAACTCTCCACCATTTTCTCATGAAAGCCGGCAAAGACTTCCCAGTATCTCAGGACTTCTTTTGAATCTTTGGGGTCTGAAATTCGAAACCTTTGGGCATCATCAACGGCCTGCTGGATTTCTTTTAAGCTGTCTCCTTCCTTTTCAGACAGGATCTCTACCGCCTTGAGCTCGATCATGGTGCGGACCGCATAGATCTTCTCCAGGTCGGATTCGGAGATCTCCGTCACAAACGCTCCGATCCGGGGACGGATTTCGACCAGTCTCTCGTTTTCAAGGATCCGGTAGGCCTCCCTCAAGGGTGGCCGGCTGATTCCGAGATCCTTGGCCAGATCAACTTCATTGAGGCGCTGCCCGGCCCTGATTTCGCCCAGAATGATCTGCTCCCGTAGAGAATCCGCGGCGCTTTCCGTAGCGCTGGAAAGTTTCATAATGGTCAAGATATTGCCTCCTTTTTGTCTATTGTCTACAATATACAAAAATATGTCAATCTTATTTTCCTGGTGACACAATTTCTAAAGCGTTCTCCAATGTTCCCAAGGCATTTAGGTTTACCTAACAGGGGAAATTTATACTTTAGTTTTAGATGTCTATTTTCAACAAAGAAGTGCAGTTTCTTGTCGGGACATTTTAAAGGAGATGAAGGCATGGTCCTCTTTTCTAAAACCGATTCCTGCAGTCTACTCTCTGACCCCCAAGGCCCGGCGGCCAAGAGGTATCGTCACTATGACGCCTTTTTGGACCACAACCACCGGGCATTGCGCATCCTTGCCGAGCTGGAATTCATGGATCGTGGAGACGGCCTTGCCACCTTGTCCTCCATAAACCGCAGGACAAGAGACCTCTTGGAGGAGGTACAGGGTCTCCTCACGTCCTTGCGTGCTTTGGCTCATAACCGTTACGAAGACCTTCCTCAGGTCTTTGAAGAAGTCGCACAAAACCTCGCTCCCTTGATCGAGGGGCGGCGCCCCGCCATTGAGGGCCCCCTGGCCCTGCCCTTTTCACACCTCCGCACAGAGCACCTTCCCCTGGCCGGCGCAAAAGCGGTCAACTTGGCGCGTATTAGAAGCGAACTCGATCTGCCGGTTCCCGACGGTTTTGTGGTCACAACCGCGGCGTTCGACCTGTTTCTGCGGGAAAACCGACTGCTGGAACCCATTCACACCTTCCTGGGCGAATTCGACCCGGATCGGGCGGAAAGTGAAGACGCGTGCCGGCGTATTCAAAAGAAGATCCAGGATGCCCCGCTCCCCAAGGCCCTGGCTGAGAGACTCGAAAGCGAGGTCCACGACCTTGCCGTACGTCATGGAAGCACCCCCCTTTTGGCCCTGCGCAGCAGCGCGGTGGGAGAAGACACGGACGCCTCTTTTGCCGGTCAGTACTCTACGGTCCTTTCAGTCACAAAAGATAACGTGGCTTCTGCATACAAAAGAGTTCTGGCCAGCAAGTACAGCCCGCGGGCCATCCTCTACCGGCTCCGCTACGGCCTCACCGACGCGGCCACACCCATGGCCGTCGCCGGGGTGGTTATGATCCAGGCAAAGGCCAGCGGGGTTCTCTATAGCGTTGATCCGTCCCATCCGGCTTCCGGACAGGCCCGCATCGATGCGGCATTGGGTTTCGGGGACCAGGTGGTAAGCGGTTCCGCTTCACCGGACGTTTTTTGGATTGACCGAGAATCCCTTCAGGTGATTGAAAGCCTGGTTCAGCCCAAGGAAGGCGCTTCCGGGGAAAAGCAGTCACGCCCTGCGGCTTCCCAACACACGCTAAGCAAGCTGATTGAATTCGGATTGAAAATGGAGACCCATTTCGGTGGACCCCAGGATATCGAGTGGGCGGAAGGCGAACAAGGTGGGTTGGTCATCCTCCAGAGCCGCCCTCTGGGTATGACCGGCGGCGACCAAGAGGCGCATCTTTTTGACGGTTCCGGCCTGAAACTCCTCCTTTCGGGGGGACAGAAGGCCGCACCGGGCCGGGTCTCCGGAAAGGCGGTTCATGCCAGGACCGGGCTGAAGCCGGATCCGGCGGAAGAGGCCATCCTGGTGGCCCGAACGGCATCCCCGGATCTGGCACCTCTCATGGGCCGCGTGCGGGGGTTGATTACGGACCTGGGAGGGGCGGCCAGCCATCTGGCCTCGGTGGCCCGGGAATTCAACGTGCCTGCCCTCATGAATACTCGGAACGCCACCAGTTTGATCGCCGAGGGGGAAGAAATCACCCTCCTGGCCGATGACGAAAAGGTCTACCAGGGCCGGGTTCCAGAACTGGAACGCAAGCTTCCGGGCCGCGATGAAGATGACGAAAAGGGTCCCATCGGCAGACACCTGCGCGAACTGCTGGACCTGATATCCCCGCTGAATCTCACCGATCCCACGGCGCCTGAGTTTGCACCAAGGGGGTGCCATACCCTCCACGACCTGATCCGATTTGCCCACGAAAAGGCCATGGAGGAGATGTTTAATCTGTCCCAGCTGGCTGAGGCCTCCGTGGTATCACGAAAAATGAGCGCCAACCTTCCCTTGTCCATCCATTTTATTGACCTGGGTGGTGGACTGACCCCGGATCTCACCTCCTGTGATGAGATTCTGCCTGAGCACATCCGTTCCAAGCCCATGGCGGCCCTTTGGAGAGGCCTGGCGCATCCGGGCGTCACTTGGTCGGGTGCCGTGGATCTCAGTGGACGCAACTTTATGGCACTTATGGTCGGCAGCATCGGCCCGGAGAACAGGGTCCCCCCTAAGGTGGATTCCTATGCCCTGGTTTCTGAAGACTACCTGAACCTGAGCATAAAATTCGGCTACCACTACTCGAACCTCGACGCCCTTTGCTCCGAAGATCCCGGAGTCAACACCATCACCCTCCAATTTGCGGGTGGGGCGGGCACCGGGGCCGGGAAGGCCCTGCGCATAGAGTTCTTGTCCCAGGTGTTGATCCGCCTGGGCTACGAGGTGGAGGCGGCCGGCGCATTGCTGCAAGCGGCATTAAAAGGGCTGGAATGCCCGGCCATGGAAGAAGTATTGGACCAAACGGGACGGCTCCTCGGGTGCAGCCGGCTCCTGGACCTCGCGATTCCCAGCCAGACCGAAATGCATGTGCTCACCGAGATGTTCTTTAAGGAGGAGTATGATTTCCTGGCCCGATCCGAAAAACGCCTTCCCGGCTTTTACGCATCGGTCGGAGAATGGTCACCAACCCGGATCGAGGGCGAGGAGGTGATCATGCAGGACGGTTCGAACATGACCGGGACGGTCTCTTGTACCCTCCACTCCGCGCTCGAAACAACGCTGGGCGGACGGTACCGCCGATTTCTCGAAAACCGACACGCCCTCCATTACAATCCGGTGGCCGTGAAACGGGGCAGTCGCTCAGGAGACGGCCTCATCAAAGTGGAGGTTAGGATCGGGGCCGGGTGCGTCGACCTCGCGGCTGGACTGGCGTTCGGGCTGATCAATGTGGGCAATGGCTGGGTACTGGCCCTGGACGCCAGTGCGGGAGAGGTACAGCTGCTGGAGTTTATCAATAACAAACGGTATTTCCGGGAGCGCAACAGCGTGGACCTTCCCAAGGATCAATGGGTGAAGATCGAGGCACGGGTGGCGGGAAAAGAGATCACAGGTGCCCTGGACGGCCGTCCCTGCCTTAAGTTTACCGCTTCCCGATCCATTTCAGGCTATGTAGGGCTCTGGAGCAAAGGGGACACTACAGCCTATTTCCGGAACCTTCAAACAGATGATGCCCCTATGAAGGCCGTCGCCACATGAGCGTTCGACCGGATCGGCCTGTCCTTGGGGGCATGGCCCCATGGTTGATCTTTCCTAGAACTTGAGCTCCATCTCAGCAGGTGATAACCCCGCAAAATTACCTTTTGCCCGGGCGTCATAGGCTAGCCCTCAACATCCCTCCTCCCAAATCAGAAGCTTTTTTTGTGTCTTCGGCGGATCAGTTTCTCCATGGCGATGATCCCACTGACCAGGGCGCTGTACCCCAGCACCAGCCCCCAGTGAACCAGCCCCATGGGCTGACTTCGAAAAATGGTGTTAAAGAAGGGCGTATAGGTAAAGAGGACCTGAAGGCCCGCCATGACACTCACCCCTCCCCATAACCACCAGTTGGAAAAAAGACCCAGTTCAAGGGCTGACCGGGTGAGGGAACGGCAGTTCATGAGATAGAACATCTCGCCGAAGACAATGATGTTCACCGCCATGGTGCGGGCCAGGTCTTCATTGCCCGTAGTTTGGATTTCCACCTCGAAGAACCCGAATGCCCCGATCAACAGTAGGACACTCACCAGAACGATCCTAAAAATGAGGGTCCCGCTTAGAATGGGTTCTTTCGGATCTCGAGGCTGGCGGGTCATGATGCGGGGCTCTTTAGGCTCAAACGCCAGGGTGAGGCCTAAAAAAACAGCCGTGGTCATGTTGATCCAGAGGATCTGTAAAGGAAGAATGGGGAGGGCGACCCCCAGGACAATGGCAATCATGATGACCAGGGACTCTCCCCCGTTGGTGGGGAGGGTCCAGGCGATGAACTTGGTGAGATTGTCAAAGACGCCCCGCCCTTCCTCCACCGCAGCTTTAATGGTGGAGAAGTTGTCGTCTGTAAGCACCATGTCGGCCGCCTCCTTGGAGACATCGGTCCCGGTAACACCCATGGCAACACCGATGTTGGCCTGTTTGAGGGCGGGTGCATCGTTGACCCCGTCCCCGGTCATGGCGACCACATGATCACGCTTCTGGAGGGCCTCAACCAGGCGCAGTTTCTGCTCCGGCGACACCCGGGCGAATACAGCGGTGTGTTCGGCTGAATTCACCAACCCTTCACCCTCAAGTTGGGAGATATCGCGTCCCGTGATCACTTCCCGTGTATGAATGGAACAGACTTCACTGCACAGGCCCAATTGGCGTGAGATAGCCGCAGCCGTGCCCGCGTGATCGCCTGTAATCATCTTGACCAAAATACCCGCTTTCTGGCAAACCGCTATAGCCTCAACGGCTTCCGGTCTGGGCGGATCGATCATCCCCTGGAGTCCGAGAAAGGTCAGTCCTTCTCTAAGATCCTCATGGGTGATGCCCGTGGTTTCGGCCGGGAGTTCCTTTCGGGCAAACGCCAAAATTCTAAGGCCGTCATTGGCCATTCCTTCCACCTGGGCATGGATTTCTTGTGCATCTGCCAAATCCAACTCGCCTGTTGCTGTGCAAAGGGCGTTGCATTCCAAACAAAGGCTCTCGATGGAACCTTTTACATAGACAACCCGGGATTTCCCCGACCCCTGATCATGGAGGGTCGCCATGTATTGGCGGGCCGACTCAAAGGGGATGGTGTCTATCCGTGGCATCTCCCGGCTCAGGATTTCAGGGAGCATCCCGGCCTTGGCCGCGCAACTGATCAGGGCCCCTTCTGTAGGATCCCCCTCAACAGTAAAGGTCTCGCCCGTCTGCTTCACTACAGAATCATTGCAGAGGAGACCTGCCTTCAGAAGTTCCATCAAGGCCCAATTACGGGCCCCATCCGGTCCGCCTTTCCTGGAAGTGATCTCCCCCTCCGGTGCATAGCCGACACCTGAGACATCATAGAGGAAGCCGCCCGCATACAATTCGGTGACCGTCATCTGGTTCTGCGTAAGGGTGCCTGTCTTGTCCGAACAGATCACTGTCGTGCTCCCCAAGGTCTCCACCGCGGGCAGCTTGCGGATGATGGCGTTTCGTTTCGCCATGCGCGAGACCCCTATCGCCAGGGTGATGGTCATGGCCGCGGGCAGCCCTTCGGGTATGGCCCCTACCGCCAGCGCCACCGAGGCCAGTAACATCTCGACCCACTCCTGGCCCCTCAAATAACCCACCACGAAGGTCACCCCCGCCAAGGCCATGATCACATACAAGAGAATTTTGCTGAAGTGTTCCATCTTGCGGGTCAGGGGAGTGGAAAGGACCTCGGCAGAGGAGATCATCTCGCTGATGCGGCCGATCTCGGTTTGTTTGCCGGTGGCGATCACCACGCCCTTGCAGCCCCCATGGGTCACCAGGGTGGATGAATATGCCATGTTTCGGCGGTCCGAAAGAGGCGTATCCTCAGGGAGTCTTGTGTCCTCCTTTTGGACCGGGAGGCTCTCCCCGGTGAGGGTACTCTCATCAATGCGAAGTTCCCGGGTCTCGAAAAGGCGCATATCGGCTGGGACCTTGTCGCCCGATTGTAGAAACACCACATCCCCCGGCACTAGCTCTTGGGCCTCGACTTTTTGCCGAGTGCCCTTTCTCTGGACCGTGGCGCTGCTCACCATGGCGCGGGCCAGGGCCTCAATCGCCTTAAGGGCCTTGGCTTCCTGAATAAAGCCGATCGCCGCATTGGTGAGGATAACCCCGAAGATTACCCCTGCCTCCACCCATTCCTTGAGGAACAGGGTGACCAGGGTGGCGACCAGAAGAATAATCACCAGGGGTTGGTTGAACTGGAGCAGAAAGCGGATGACAGCGCCCTGTCCCGTCTTTTGAGGTAAAACGTTTTCCCCAAAGGTTTTTCGCCGGGAGGAAACTTCCTCCTCTGTCAAGCCCCTGGCCGTATCAGTCCCAAGGGTCTCTACGACCTCCTCCAGGGTCAGGTGGTGCCAGGACTCTTCTGGTATTGACTGCATATTGTTTATCTCCCTTATCAAGGCGCTCGGAACATGACCATTGAGCGGGGTCATGCCTGTCCTCCTCTTTTCCCACTCGGGTCCACTTTGGACCCATAAGGGCATCCACGATTTAAACTGTGCCCCTATCCTGCATAAAAGAACAGAGCAGATTCATCAGACATGGTTCTGCAATTCCCGTAGCCATAACCACGCCCGTATCCTCTGAACTCCAGCTTGCTTTGGCCGGCTATTGGGTGGTCAGCGTCTTTCCAAGCAAATCCTCATTGGAAATGCCAAAGGAAAAGTGCCACTGAACGATCTTCCACTCCTCCTGCTCCTTTCGGAAGACCGCAGTCAACCGGAAGGGAATTTCCGTGCCATCGGGGAGTTTCAGTCTGGGTTGGCCTGCCACCCAACCGACAGAACCTTCAGTGTAAGCTTCGGGGTTATCGCCCAGGATCTGAAATCCACCCGTCTCTTGCAGCTGGGCCTTGAACATCCGCGTAATGGTGGCATAACCGGCCCACCATTCCGTGGGATCGGTGCCGATGGCCAGAACACCATCCTCTTGGGAGAAATGGCGTTCAAAAAAGGAATAGTCCCCCTTTGATTGAGCCTCACAGCTTCGAAGGTAAAGCTCCTTCAACTCATTTGATTCTTTCATGAACACCCCCTGACCAGCTTAAATGTCTTCAGATTCACTCACTCCACCTTTCTGATCGTGCCTTGGGCAATGGCGACCATGCGCTCCCCCTTCTTTCCGGCAGAAAAGACCTTGCATTGGCATACAGCCTGATTTTTCCCCGACGACAACACGGACGCCCGTGCGATCAGCTTTTCACCTATCGCCGGGCGAATATAGTTGATCTTGAACTCCGAGGTCACCGAGTCACCCAGAACCGAGCCCCCTGCATAAGTCAGCCCATTATCTGCGAGATAACTTACGACCCCCCCATGTAGGAAGCCATGTTGCTGCTTTAACTCTTCCCTAACAGCTAAAGTAAGCACGGCTTTACCCGGCTCAAATAACTCCAGCTCAGTGCCCAGTAAAACGCTGAAAGGTTGTTCCTTTAGAACTTTCCTGCCGAACTCCAGTAGGTCCCCCACCCATTTCTCCTTTCCTCAAATATCTAATCCTGTCTCCGCTTTTCCCTGATTTTTTCTAACCCGATCATGGCATCTTTGTATGTGCTGCTCTCCGACGTTGTAACACTCATTGCCCTGACAAAGAATTCAGAAGCCTTTTCCAAATTTCCCTTTTGATAATACGCAAACCCCAGATTAAAAAGGACTGTATGCCCATTTGGGGCGATAGCGAGGGCCTCTTCAAATTTCTTGATTGCAAGGTCTACTTCTCCCTCCTTAACCAGCCTTACCCCTTCTGAATTCACCGAGCAATATGGAGATGGATATTCGCATGGAACCGTTTCTGATTCAGTCCGTTGATTATCCTCCGCAAGTGAAGGAGATAGAAATAGCTCCATACCATTAACACATCCGATGGTGCATAAAATCAGAATAGACTTCAGGAGGATGTCCCTAAATATATTGCGGCGTTCGCCACCATGGGTAATAAGGTGGTGCAAAATAACCGCGGAAATTAGGCGTGCTCGTACCGGCATGAATCCCCTGCAAACAATTTTTCATCCCATCAGGTCGCTTACCGCTTAACGGCCCGCACCCATGACGATTGATCACAGCCCGTTCACCACATTGAGCTTGTTCCCCTGCAGGAAGGCCTTTGCGTTTTCGAAGGCTGTGTTCATAAGCCGCCTGCGTGCCTCCAGAGTAGCCCATGCGACATGGGGGGTAATATAACAGTTTTTGGCTGTCAACAAAGGACACTCCTCGGAAGGGGGTTCCAGGGCTAAAACGTCCAGTCCCGCACCTGCAATAGTCCCGGTGTTAAGGGCATCAGCCAGGGCGCCTTCATCAACCAAGGGACCCCGGCTTGTGTTAATCAAGAAAGCATTCCCTTTCATAAGCCCAAGTAGCTCCCTGTCCACAAAGCCCTGATTCTCTTCTGTGAGGGGGCAGTGAAGGCTCACCACATCGCTTTTCTGGAAAACGGTCCGGAGGTCTGTGAGCGAAACACCTTGCGGTCCAGGTGAGTCTATGGCAGGATCGTGGGCAAGCACATCCATGCCAAAGGTAAAGGCGGCGCTTGCGACCGAGGACCCGATCCTGCCCAACCCCACAATCCCCATGGTCCGACCGGAGAGTTCTACAAGAGGATATTCATAAAAGCAGAAGTCCTTTGATTGACTCCACTTCCCCTGTCGGACACCGGCGTTATAGTCCGCCACGTGATGGCAGAGATTCAGCACATGGGCGAACACCATTTGAGCCACCGACTGGGTTCCATATTCCGGAACATTGGTCACGGGTATCCCCCGTTCCGCGGCTGCTTCCGTGTCCACGATATTGTAGCCTGTGGCCAGGACCCCGATATAGCTGAGGTCTGGCAATTGCACTATTGCCTCTCTCGAAAGGACCGTTTTATTCGTGAAAAGCATCTGGGCCCCCCTTGAGCGGGCTACGATCTTTTCCACGGGTGTTCTGTCGTAAACCGCGCATTTCCCTAAGGTTTCAAACTGGTCCCACGAGAGATCACCCGGGTTGAGTGTGTACCCATCAAGAACGACCAGAAGCATGGACCTCTTTCCTTCCTAGAAGCAAAGAAACTGCCGCCAGTGGATCGAGGCGACTTTATTCACATCCAGTTGATCAGACTTCATTTTTCCTGTTGTAATTGAACACGGTGAACGGCACAGAAGCCACGGCGGCAAAAATCCCGCTCTCTCATGTAATTTTACCCCTTTGTTGCAAACACATTGACATGTCTAGGGCATAAAAACCATCAGGAAGGTAACTTAGTCCTATCACAGGCAGAGCCGTAGAATGCAAATTATGAGATCCTCCGGCGCCTATTACTCGACAACGGGGTTTACTCAATCTTCTTTAAAAATTCCCGTAAAGCTTTTATATAGGCCCCGGTCTCTTCCCACATGGCCATGTGTGCGCTGTTTGGGATCACGATCATGGACGCGTTCGGCATGAGGCTTTTATACCACGCCGCGGCTTCCGGTGTGGCCTCATCGTATTCTCCGACGATAATCAGGGTTGGCTGATCAATCTCGTGAAGACGCCCCGTTCGGTCAAAGTCCTTCAAGTTGCCTGTAGGGCTAAATTCGCTGGGCCCCCACATGGTCCGGTATACGGGGATTCCCGTATGGCCCGCTGCCTCCATCAATTGCTTCGGCCAGGGATCAAGCCGGCAAACATGCCTTCTCAGGTATTCAGAAACCGCTATCTTATATTCGATTGAATCCGTGGTGCCCGCTTCTTCATTTTTCTTGATCGCTTCCTGCGTTTTCTGTGGAAGCTTTGCTATCAAATTTTCAGCATCTTCAACCCACCGTTTTGCGCTCAGGCAAGGGCTGGCGAGGATAAGACTCTTGACCCCTTTGGGATGTTTGGTAAGCATGTATTCCACGGCCAGCATGGTGCCCCAGGAATGCCCGCAAAGATGGACCTCTTTCAAACCCAGGGCCTCTCGGACCCGGGCAACCTCCTCCACAAATCTCTCAATGCGCCAAAGGCTTGCATCATCGGGGCGATCCGCCTTCCCGCCCCCGAGCTGGTCATAGAATATGACCGGTCTTTCATTCGCCAGGGCCTCAAGGGGTAGAAGCTCGTCACACGGCCCTCCGGGTCCACCGTGGAGCAGGAGGAGGGGTGCGGCTTCCCCGGAGCCCGCGATTCTGTACCAGCCCCTGCCTCCGGGGACATCAACGTAGCCTTCACCCGTTTTTAATCCCGGGCTCGCGCAACCTGCCGCAAAAAGCGCACCCAGGATGAGCAGGGTGAGTATGTTCAAATATCTCAGGAAGATGTTCCTTTTGTACACCTTCTCTTTATGCCCCATAGCTGACTCCCTCCTGTGATCTCCTACCCTTGCTTAGAATTTATTCTCCTTTTTCCAATGGCACCTTTTCTCTACAGCAAATATCTTCCCCATCAATCCGGGTTATGATGTCCCGTCTCCAGGCCCTCCCGCCCATCTTCCCATCCTCCCCCATTGATACCACATCCATGCCGCTTCCTTTTCTACGCCAGGCCAAAGATGTGACTGTGTATTCATTCCTCCATGGATCAATGGGAAGTCTGCCACATTCTTTTTAAAACATGAATTTGGTCACATATCCACCAAACCCAGGTCAGGAATGAACCGCCTGATTCTTTAGCCATTTTCCAGTATCTTTTTCAGGTTTTGACCCTCTTCTTTCATGTGGCTTTTGACACTCGCCAGGTTCTGCTGAAGCTGTTTTTTGAAGAAAGTTTTGACCACCCAGCCATGCCGGAAAATACCTGAAGCCCTAAAAACGCACGTTTCTCCTCTTTGCTCAATGAAAAATCTATTCTTAGGGAAATACCTTCTGAGCAATCGAGATACCGGCGCATACTCAATTTCTTTATTTGTGACTACTTTGGTGACCATGAATTTAAGCCTATGAATCTTTCCATGAAGGTATTCTTTGGCGTACGCAACGGATCCCTCTTCCCAGGGGCGACCTTTTACCCAGCGCAGCGAAACATGATCATCACGATGCCACGCGCGGTAGCTTTCATCGTCGACGAGGCCGGTAAGAAAATTGAAGATCCTCTCAGGTGTCGTCTTGATTTCTATTGAATCGGTCAGGACAATGTCTTCCAGTAAGGCCATATCCCATCTCCTCAAATAACGCCCGGTTCATCGGGCGCCCACCTTAAAATAGAAATGGTGTTGAACATGCCAAAAGGGACTGTAAAACTGAGCCCGTCCGTTCGAAAGAACTTGCGGGCCGATGGATCCCAGCCCCCAAGCACGGCCCGGTTCTGTCCCTCTGCCAGGTATTTCCGGGGCCAAGTAATAAGGTTGGTGCAGGCAGCACGCCAAGGCGAGGCAACCACCTCAGGATCATTGGTCACAAAACCCGCCAGTCGATCGCCCCTTTCACTTCTTTTTCGCGCGTCGGCAGGTCCATGGGTTCCGGTGAAAATCCCTCTGAAGGCTTTTCGTCGCCATAAAAAATACCCATCGGCTCCTCGTACGCCCCCAGTATTTCGAGGAACTCATGTAGCTTCTTTGTCCCCTGGTTCATTGGGACCTCCTTCCTAATAACATCGCTGAGGGATACAAACCACGTATGTGAGGTTGAAATGCCGATTGCCCATCCCCGTTTGTAGCTGGAACCAGGCCCCCTTCGCATTTCACATTAGGCTTTCATGAGTACAAGCCATTCTTTATCCGCGCCGGGAACCAAATTTTTTGCAGCCTTGTCTAAAGCCGAACCATCCTTTTTATAAAGATGCTTGTAGACTAACTGTCCGACCTCGTGCCGTTTCAGCCTATCGGGCAATTTGGTGTACCATATGCAACCTGAACCACCTTTGTGAATGGCAGCGCCAAGGACAGCATCTTTTAGAAGATACCAATCCTCTCTCTTTAGTCCCGAGCCATACAAACCGCTCATAAGTCTACCCGTCAATTTCAAATTCGTAACGCAATCCTTCCTTAATCGTTAAGACTTCTGTTTATTATCTCGAAGTAGACCTCATGCATTTCAAGATTTTTTGGATTGCTCAAAATATCATTTGAGATATTTGTCGAATATCTGTTCGCAGACCCCGGTTCGCCGGATATGCGTCAGGCCCTCATTAAAATCGTCTCTGATTTTCCGGCTCTTGAAATTAACCTGAAATTCCGTCGGAATCGGAAATATCTCATGATAAACCACTTCATCAGTCACATCTATCTGCCCGGAAAGCTGTTTTGTAAACCAGATAAAAATCGACTTATCTATTATGAGAACCGTTTTGTCTTTCCTCCAGAAAAGGCTGACTTGATCTCTCTGAACCGGAAGCTCATGATACTTTTCCATATAAGGCGCCTTCACATCCGGTGAAAACAGAGAGGCGAAGTCTCTTCCCAGATCTCTGTGCGCATTCTGCCAGGTGATGATGTTCTTACCTTTCAGATCCTCAATGCCCTTCAGAACTATCCCGGATCCTTTCTTGGTAATGGCATAATTTTCAAACCCTATAAAATTATCGGAATAATAGGTCCCGTCATCTGTCTCTCTCACTCCCGCCGCAGCATCCAGTCCCAGCCGGGCGACGGCGCCTTCCAATTGCTTGTATGAATACTGCTGAACTCTGAAGCTATGCCCCCTGTAGCTCAATGCCTTCCGGACGATTTCCAATTCCAATCCGTCGGTCCCGCTATTCATAACAAAGGGCGGAATATCATAGGAAAAGGCTATCTCAAGTTCTTCGGCACAAACAGAGAAATGGGTCAGCAAGGAAAGCGGCAAAGCCAGAAATCCCAGCAGCATGAATCTCAATTTCTTCCTACTCTTCATGTTATCCTCTTGTTATTACCTGAATTTTGCACGTAAATTAGCCAAAAAATAGAAAACCATCTGGGAGT
>CAZNLL010000003.1:0-73777 GCA_964573885.1 uncultured Desulfobacteraceae bacterium
ACATAAAAAGGAACCTGTAAAAGTAGGCCGAAATGATCCCTGCCCGTGCGGGAGCGGCCTTAAGTACAAAAAATGCTGTCTGGGCCGGAAAGGACCAGGGCCCGTGGATCTGAAGGCCTTGTACTATAACAAGCACAAGATCCGGCTTAAAGAGAAGCGTGATATCGAGGGGATAAAGCGGGCCGGAAAGCTGGCCCTGGCCACATTGGATCTGGTGGAGACGGCCATTTGTCCCGGGATAAAAACAGATGATATAAATACCCTGGTCCATGACTTCACCACCCAGCATGGTGCCACCTCCGCTCCCCTCAACTACCGGGGCTTTCCAAAAAGCGTTTGCGTATCGGTGAATGAGGTCATCTGTCACGGGATCCCCGGGGGCAGGGTCTTAATGAAGGGGGACGTCGTAAACGTGGATGTAACTCCCATCTTGGACGGTTATTATGCGGACACGAGCAAGACCTTTTTTGTGGGGGAACCCGGTCCGGAGGCCCGAAAGATCGTGAGGATCGCCCGTGAAAGCCTGAAACGAGGTATGGCCATGGTCAAGCCGGGCAACACAACCGGAGACATCGGCTGGGCCATACAGAACTTTGCGGAAGGGCAAGGGTGTTCCGTGGTCAGGGAATTTGTCGGTCATGGGGTGGGTTTCGAATTCCACGAGCCGCCCCAGATTCCCCACTACGGCCGACGGGGGGAGGGCATTTCTTTGGTTCCAGGCATGGTCTTTACCATTGAGCCCATGATCAATCTTGGCAAAAAGGGCCTTCGGATACTCGATGATAACTGGACTGCTGTAACCGCGGACGGATCCCTTTCCGCCCAGTTCGAACAAACCATCCTTGTCTGTGAAGACGGGTTTGAGAGCCTCACACCCTTTGGTCTCTGAGCCGCAAAAAAGCCCACCCCTTTCTGGGTTCGTGCAAGAGGCCCGGGATTTGGGCTTTATAGAGGTGGGCTTTTCCCCGCCCCGGGAACCTCCTTTTTATGAACGCTTTTTAAAATGGATCCGAGAAGGAAAGCAAGGGGAAATGCGCTGGCTCCAGCGGCGACTGGAGTTGAGGAAAAATCCCCAAAGACTTCTTCAAGGCTGCCAGACGGTGGTCAGCATGGCCTTTCCCTATTCCTCAACCAAACCCTCCACCCCTGAGGGCTTTTTTGTCTCCAGGTATACGGAACCTGAGCGTTCGGACTACCATGTCCGGTTAGGACGCCGGGCCCGGACCCTGGCCCGCCGCCTTGAGGAGACCTATCCAGGGACAAAGACGAGAATCTGCGTGGACAGGGCGCCCATCCTCGAAAGGAGCTTCGCCTGGGCCGCAGGCATAGGCTTTATAGGCAAAAACAATATGCTTATTGTGCCGAAATACGGGTCGTACCTCTTTTTGGTGGAGATCCTTACCACCGCCCCTCTTCCCTTCCCCCCGCCAAAGCCCATGGAGAGCCAGTGCGGCTCGTGCACCCGTTGCATTGACAGCTGTCCCATGGGCGCACTGGAGGCCCCTTTTCTCCTGGATGCATCCAAGTGCCTTTCTTATTTAACCGTTGAGCACAAAGAAAAGGTGGGTGAAGAAGAAGCTCGCAAAATGGGCCGTTGCTTTATGGGGTGTGATGTGTGCCAGGAGGTCTGCCCTTTTAACAAGGCTGACACCCTTTCACGGGTCCTCCTTCCCTCGACCGCCGAGATCTTGACCATGGAGGGGAGGGACTTTGATGAGGGGTTGGGAAGAACCGCCCTGGGCCGCCCGGGGCTCAGCAAGATAAAGGACAATCTAAGGGCCGTTATGTCACAGCCTTGAAATCCTCGGAGTGCCCCCCATCACCCGATCCCGCCTTTTCACCGAGTTTGTAAGCGGAGTCAAGGGCTTCGGGTTTCTCCCGGACATCGCTGCCCTTTTCCAATCCCCGAAAAAAGAGGCCCCCTTCGTAGGTCATATCCAGGGCATCGAAGAAGTATTTCCCTGTAAGCACAATCCCCTCAAAAAGGTTTTTGCCCCCGGTGGCCCCGGCGACCATGAGGTAACCTTTGCCCCTGTGGTAATGTTTTCTCTGTTCGGAACCTTTCTCCAGTCTTCGCTTCGACCACAAGGCCTGGGCCCGGTCGATCAAGGCCTTTACCTGGGCCGTCACTCCATAGAAAAAGACCGGGGAGGCCAGAAGCACCACATCGGCCTCCTCCAGCAAGGGATAGACCCCTTGCATTTCGTCCTGGACAACGCATTTACCGGTCTTGTCGCATCCCCCGCACTCGATACACCCGCTCATTTTTAGATCCCGGGCGTAAACAGCCTTGGTCTCCGCTCCGGCCGCCTTAGCCCCTTCCAGGGCCTTGTCCAGAAGCCGGTCGGTGTTTCCCCCTCTTCTAGGACTTCCATAGATTCCCAATACGCGCCTTTTCACATCTTTCCTATCCCGCGCCGCCAGGGATCCTCCTTTTTGTTTTCCCTTTATACTTCTTCCAGTTTTTCTTCCAGGGCCTTCATGGCAGGGATCACCGCCGGCTCATACAGGACATAGCCCTGTATGGGAAAGCGCAATCCCTTTTTATGGGTGACTTCAAGACCGTTTACAAACGCTTCAAGTTGACTTCCGGGTAGGGAGAAACACAGCTCCATGTCATCGGTCCCGCCAAGCATACGCTCCCCCCGCCCCGGATGGACCAGGGTGGGTTCACCCTTCCAGTGGGGCATCACGGCGGACAAACAGGACAGGCCGAAGCCGGTCACAGAATGAATCAACCGGCCTGAGCTCTGTATACTGCTATAGGCGAGTCGTGTCATTTGTGCCGGCGTTCCGTAGATGAGCACAACATCAGGATCAGACTGGATCTTGGCCAGGGGGGAAATAGTGATACCTCTCACCTCTCCCGGCTCCAGCACCTCCAGCTGTTCCGCCAGGGAAAGGGCCGGTTCAAGGGCATCAAAATATCCCATGTCCACAAAAAATTGACCCAGATCCGCTTTTTCTTTGAGCTTTTTGAAGCCATAACCGGCCAGGCAGGGTGTGCAGTTTATGTCTTGGGCCTCGGCCCCTACCACCCATCCCCAGCGCCTGGCCAGATTGATCCACTGGCACAGGGCGATCTTTATTCCAAAGTGACTGGGCCTTCTCACATCCTCGGGAAAGGGATCACCCCCTTTGATGATCTTTATAGCGACGGGATGAGACTGGGGCATGACCCGCTTCATGATGATCTCCGAACAGGTGCGGTAATCCATCTATTTCCTCCTTTGTAATCTTTGAGAGCAAGGCCTCCTTCAGCCCTCTCCAGATCGGTCTTTGTTCAAGCCCATAATCCAGTAAAAAACCTTTCTCAAGGCAATTCCCTCTCTGGAGGCGATGTCTCGGCAAGCCTCATATTCTGGAAGCAAGAGGGGTAATCCGTCTTGTCCTATCACCTTTTTCACCTTTATTTCGCCCCAAGGGCTTTCCACCCTTTCCTCAGAGCGCTCCAGAACCTTTCTTTGGGAGTAACGGAACCGGATGCCCAAGGTGGTGGTTTCTCTGAAAAGGATCTCCATTAAGCGGTCTTTTTGATCCGGCCGACCCATCACCTGGACCTGTACCCCCGGTCTGCCCTTCTTCATATGAAGGGGGCAAAAAACCACATCCAGGGCTCCTTCATCCAACAACCGCTCCATAAGATATCCAAGCCACTCCGGGTTTGTGTCATCCAGGTTGGTCTCGAGGAGGGCCACCGTGTCGCTATCCCCCTCGAACTGCCCCTCCCCTACAAGGATCCGGAGGAGGTTGGGTCTGTCAGCCAGTTCCCTCTTCCCCACGCCGTAACCCACCTTTTTGACCACCATGGGAGGGATGGGCCCAAAAAACGCGGCAAGCCCCTTCACCAGGGCCGCCCCTGTAGGGGTTACCATTTCATGGGGGACCCCTGAATCATAGACGGGCACGTCCTTTAAGAGGCCCACCGTGGCGGGTGCCGGAACAGGAATCCTGCCATGGGCCGTTTCTACAAATCCCGAACCCAGGGGTAAGGGGGAGACATACAGGGAGGTGATACCCAACTTGTGGAGTCCGTATACGCTTCCCACGATATCAATAATGGAATCCACAGCACCCACCTCGTGAAAATGGACCTCTTCGGTGGGGACATTATGGATCCTTCCCTCCACCTCTGCCAGGGCCTCAAATATGCGGATGCATTTGTCCTTGACCGCGTCATCCAAACGCCCCTCAAGGATCATCCTCCGGATATCTCGAAAGTCCCTCGGGACCTGCCTTTCCTCGTCCACCCTCACCAGGAAGCGGGCCCCACTGATCCGGTGCCTGGCCTCTTGCCTGGCCTCGAGGCGATAGCCTTCTACATCCAGGGACTCAAGGCCTTTTCTCAGGTCTTCCAGGGAAAGTCCCGCATCCAGCAGGGCGCCGACAAACATATCCCCGCTGATGCCCGAGAAGCAGTCCAGATAAGCGATGGCCATGTAACGATTCTACCTTATGGGGTTGGGAGCATAAAAGGCCCTGCATCAGAATCCGGAGCCTTTTAAAAAATAACAGCGACTTGACTACAAGCACTCCGCGATAAGCTCGGAGATGTCCTTAATCTCAATAGCGTCTTCTTTATTGGTTGTCTTCCGGCTGTCCTCCAACATGGAGATGCAGTAGGGACAAGCGGTGGCCAGGACCGAGGCCCCCGTATCACACGCCTCTTCAATCCTTAAATCCGAAAATCGCCATTCAGGCTTGGTTTCCATCCACAGCCTTCCTCCCCCTGCTCCACAGCAAAGGCTCTCTTTCTTTATCCTTTCCATTTCCACCAGATTGCCGCCGGTGACGGCCGTGATCAGGGCCCGGGGCTCCTCATAGACCTCACTGTGCCTCCCCAAATAACAGGGATCATGATAGGTCACCTTCTTATCCAGAGTCTTAGAAAGCTTCAGTTTGCCCTCTTCCAGAAGCCGGGCCAGCAACTGGGTATAATGAAGGACCTCAAATTCCCCGCCCAAGTCCGGATACTCCTGGCTAAAGGTATAGTAGCAGTGGGGAGAAGTGGTGATAATCTTCTTCACACCCTTGTCCTTATATAATTGGATGTTTCTGCTCGCCATATTCGAAAAAAGCTCTTCATCACCAATTTTCCGCATAGACTCGGAACAGCAGCTCTCCTCTTCGCCGATTACACCAAAATCCACTCCCGCTGCAGAAAGGACCTTAACCATGGCCTTGGCAATATTTTGGCTCCTTGGGTCATAGGCCGAGGTACAGCACACGAAGAGAAAGTATTCTTTATCCCCATCAAAAGAAGGCACATCCAGGCCTTGCATCCATGCCGTAC
Organism: uncultured Desulfobacteraceae bacterium; assembly: GCA_964573885.1. Lineage (GTDB taxonomy): Bacteria > Desulfobacterota > DSM-4660 > Desulfatiglandales > Desulfatiglandaceae > CAZNLL01. The sequence continues at coordinate 5,294 of CAZNLL010000003.1, forward strand.
GCTTTTCTCTCGGTTCGGACCAGGGATTTCCGTTGCTGTGAACGCTACCGGTGGCGGTTTTCAATACCCCGGGGATGGCCCCTGTTTCGGCAATCATGGCCCGCATGGCCTTGACCACGTCAATGATGGTTACACCCCTTGGGCACCTCAATACGCATTTGTTGCAGGTGGTGCATCCGTACAGGATATCGTCCGACTCATACCCTTCCACACCCAGTTGGGCCATTCTGATCAGCCGCCTCACGTTGAAGGGTCCGTCCACAATGCGCCAGGGGCAGGAACCGGCACACATGCCACACTGCATGCAAAGATTAAGTTTTTCTGCACCCATCGCCACAAGGGCTTCATTTACTTCATAAAAAGGGGTCAGTGCTTCCATAAGCTTTGGTACTCCTTTCCCAGATTAGGATAGCAGCTTGCCACGCGCCGCACCGTCATATCTCCATATGATCCCCGGTGCCTTCCTGGATGGTATGGAGGGCCTTTCCGGAAGATCAAAAGAATGTGATTTTTTTAACAAAGTCGCCCTCTAATGTCAACAAGACAGCCAAAGGGGTACACACCTTTTTTCAGCTTCTTCAGGGCCCTAAAGAAATGCCGGCCCAGAGCCTGCTTGGGCTTCAGTGGTGGAGGGCCAAAAATTTCAGGAGGATCCGCACATATTCCTCGGGTCGGTTCTCATAGGTATTGTGTCCGCAGCCCGGGAGGACTGCTAATTCACCCTCTGGAAGATGCCGGTAAAAGGAAACGCCCTGTTCCACATCGAAGAGGGCGCTCCTGTCCGGATACAGGACAAGGACCGGGCAGGAGACTGAGGGCAGGAGGCCCCGCAGATCAAAAAATCCTGTGCCGTAAGCGCCCCCCCTGGTGCGAAAGAGATTAAAGAAGACTTCGGCATGGGCCTCGCCATGCCAGTCAATAAGTTTTTCCTTCAGCCCCGGGGCGAGATCGTGAAAAGGCGTGGGAAATTTTTGCCTGTTAAACTCCGGCATACTTACCTGACTGAAACACTGGGTACTGGACACTGCCATGGTTTTGACGCGGTCGGGGTACTTGAGCCAATAATCTACGGCGACCACGCCCCCCTCACACTGGCCAATGATATGAAAGGTCTTCCTATCGAGGACCCGCCTCAACCCTTCCATTTCCTCCACACTCTCGGCACGAAATCGGTCACTGACATAGAATTCCTCAAAATCAGCGCCTTTTTCGGAGCGGCCATATCCCCGCCTGTCATACATGACCACCTCATAACCCGCTTCCACCAGGGCAGGGTAAACATCCTTCCACATCTTGGTACACCCAAACCCGTGATGGAGCAAAAAGATGGTGTCCCCACGCCCATGGATTTCGTAATAAATCTTTAGGCCGTTGATTTCTTCGGAAGGCACGCCCTCCCCCCTTCCTGTGAGGAAACCTCACGGGGTAAAAAAACCACCCATCCAGGCCCTTTTCCTAATTCCGGGCCGTCTGGGAGCTTTCCTCTTCCTGCCGGGTAAAGGGAACAATATCACTTAATCCTTTGGCAGACAAGGGGAGAGGCTGGTGAGGGAACATCTTGCGCCACTCCTCTTTGAGCAACCGCCTTAGCTCTGCGCCGGAAATCCCTTTGTACGGGTCAAGGGTAAGGTCCGTCATAACACCCTCCTCAGTTAACCAGGGAATATGCAATAGATATGCCAGCCTGGAGAGGCGAAATGCGGCACCCAAAGGGACCCAGACGGCCCGGTCCTTGACATAAAAGGGTTTACGTTGCATAAAAAAGGAATCAGCCCGATCAGGGAGGGGCCGTTGCCGGGTTTTTTGTCCCTTTGTCCTTTTGGAGGAATGCCGTGGACAGGTCAAGGTGGGAACAGGAAAAAGAAAACGGGGAAAAGGAGTCCCTGGAGCGCCACGCCAGGCTGCACAGGCTGTTCACCGAAGACAGGCTGGCCTTTGAGCGAGAGAGGAAGACAATGATTGATCGATTCCTCCACAGCGTTGAAGACCAAGATCAAAGGGACCGCCTCAGGGCGCTTCAGGAGAACTGGGATAAAAAAATGAGACATGCGGGTTCGCGCCACAACCGGTTTGTCCTGGCCCAGAAGCTCTTTTGGGATCACTTTTTCCAGGTGTGGAACCCCGGGATTCAAGAGGCAAGCCGCCTCTTGAATAAGAGGTCTGACCCCATAAGGTCCTGATCCATGGCGTGTGGAGCTTTAGATGTCCACCTTTCCAGTGCGGGAACTCAATGAAAATCAGGTCCTTTTCGCCGAGGGGACGCGGGGTAGTACCGCCTACATCCTGAAAAAGGGAGAGGTGGAGGTATCCATCAGGGTTGGAGAGAAAAAGGTGGTCCTTACCCGGTTGCGTCCGCCGGCGGTGTTCGGAGAAATGGCCCTGCTCCTCACAGGGCACAAAAGAACGGCGACCGTAAGGGCCTTGGAACCCACTGAGGTGGTGGAAATCAACAGTCAGGCCTTTGAAGACTATTTGGAAAAGTCACCCCCTGTCATTTCCACCGTCCTGACCGGACTCGCCGCCCGCCTCCAAGACACCACCCGGAAGGCGGCACACGCCCCGGATATCTTCCAGGGCATCAGTGAGACCTTGAATCTCCTTTCCGTGCACGGGATGCAACAAATCTTCCATGATGAGGCCATAAGAGGTCTATCCAGGGCCTTCATGGTGGACCCGACGGCGATTAAGGAATTGCTCGCCATGATGGAGGACATGGGCCTCATTGAGTTGCAGGAAAATCAAGAGGGAAAGACCATCATTTCCATCCCCCATAAAGAGAGTTTCCCGGACCGGGCCCGGAGGATTTATGAGACCTTCAGGAAATTCTCATAGAACTGGAAACCCTCCACAAAAAAGCTCAGGGGTCCATCCGCAGGCCCACCAGTGCTTTATTTCAAATGCCGATCGACTGTCACAAGTGTGAGCACTACTATGTGACCTGGGATAAAGACTTTCCTCACGGCTGTCGGGCCATGGGGTTTAAGAGCAAGCAGCTCCCCAGCATGGAGGTCCGGGCAGCCACTTCTGGAGAGGACTGCCTCCTGTTCAGGAAAAAAAGGAGACATCACCGTCCGACCGAATGAGGCCCGGTATCCCGCAACCCCGCGGCTGGATATTGTATCATTCCGGCATAAAGGGGTGGGCTCGCTCAAAATCGGGCAGGAAGCCGGTCCCCGCCTGCAAGCCCCTTTCGCTTTCTTCAGGGTATTGGACAAAGAGGTCATCGAATCCCAGGTCCATGGCATGATCATAGACCCGGTCAAATTCCTCCTTACTCACAAATCGGTTCAGTTCCTTGACCGGGTGATTCCCCACCGGATGATACTGGGACATAAGGCTGAGGGGCAGCCCCGGGCCAAACTCCAAAAAAAGGTTTGTCAGGACATTCAAGGAATTGTCCACCATTCCCGGCAGAATAAGGTGCCTGACAAGAACCCCTTTTTCGGCCAAGGAGAGCCCCTCTGACCGGACCCGGAAAAAACCCTTTTGGTGGACCATCTCTGAAACGGCCTCCAAGGCCTTACGGGGATAGTCGGGGCAGCTGGACAGCATGGCCGCCAAATTCCTGTCGGAGTATTTGAAGTCGGGGAGGTAGACGTCCACATAATCCTGTGCCTGTTTCAAGAGGTCCACGGACTGGTATCCGGACAGGTTGTAGATCACAGGAAGATCGTAGCCCCGCGCCCGCAGGAGAGAAACCAGATGAAATACATGGGGGAAAAAGTGGTCGGGTGTCACCAAGTTGATATTATGGACCCCCTGTTCCTGAATCAAGGCCTCCAGTTCTTTATAAAGTCCTTCGGTGGTTATCCTCCGTCCCAGACCCTGATGTGAAATCTGGTGGTTTTGGCAGTAACTGCACTTAAGGGAGCACCCCGCAAAAAAGACCGTTCCCGAGCCGGCCTTCCCGGTGATGGGTGGCTCTTCACCAAAATGAGGGCCCACATAGGCCACCCTGAGCTGGTCCGTCTCTCCACAAAGTCCCAAATCCCCTGTATGGGATGTATTTCGCCTGTCCACCCCGCAAGACCGGGGGCAGAGACGGCATTGGTCAAAGAAACCCATAAAATCCATGAATTCTGTCTCCCTGTTTCTTTTCCCTGTCGCCCTCCAGGGAAAATTCAGAAAAAGGCCCTCTGGGCCCTTGACAAAAAAGGGGGAAAAACGTAAAAGATACAGTTTTAATTTATCACGGTATCCGTCTACGAATCAAAACCTCCTTCTTTTTCGTGAGAGCCCGGGAAACGATTTCCCTGGAAATCTCCTAGCATGGGAGGACACGACATGACCACAACACCCGCTGCCAGAGAGGAAAAGGCTCACTGGGGGATATTGACAAGTCTCGACCTGTATGAATGTCACCCACGGATCATCCGGGATGCAACGGCAATCCGGCAATACGTGGTCGAACTCTGTGAACTCATTGATATGAAGCGGTTCGGAGACTGCCAGGTGGTTCACTTCGGAAAAGATGAACGGGTTACGGGCTATTCCATGGTCCAGCTCATCGAAACATCCATGATTTCGGGCCACTTTTCCAATCTCACCAATGCGGCCTACATCGATATATTCAGCTGTAAACCATATGACCCCCAAAAAGTGGCTCGCTTCTCAAAGGACTACTTCGAGGCCAAACACATGGAAATCCATATCACCGAAAGGATGTAGCTGGCAGGACGGATCACTTGATGCATACCTTGCGGATTTGCTGAATGTCGGTGAGTCCCAAAAAGACCTTTCTGATACCATCCTGCATGAGGGTGGTCATCCCGTCTTTTACGGCTTGCTTTCTTAACACTTCCATTTGGGCCTTGCTTTGGATGAGGGCCTTCATCTCGTCGGTGCCATTGATGATTTCCACAATCCCGGCCCGCCCTTTGTATCCGGAATTATTACATTTATCGCATCCTTTGGCCCGATAAAGCTCCAAATCGTCCGAGTAGGAAACGCCCAGGGCGTCAAAATCCCCTTCATAGGCCCGTGCCAGGGCATCGAATTCCTCCCGGGAAGGGTGATAGGCCTCCTTGCAGTCCTTGCAAAGGGTCCGGACAAGACGTTGAGCCAAGACCCCCAACAGGGCGTCGGCGAAGTTGAAGGGGTCCATGCCCATATCCAGAAGCCGGGTAATGGTCTCCGGGGCGCTGTTGGTATGAAGGGTGCTGAAAACCAGATGGCCGGTCAAGGAGGCCTCGATGCCGGTGGCAACCGTTTCATGATCCCTCATCTCGCCCACCATAATCACATCCGGATCCGCCCTCAGGAAGCTGCGCATGGCTGCCGCAAAGTCAAAACCTATCTTGGGGAGGACCTGGACCTGACGCAACCCCCTTTGGGTAATTTCCACCGGATCTTCGGCCGTCCAGATTTTTGTGCCCGGATCATTTATAACGGCCAGAGCTGAATGAAGGGTGGTGGTTTTACCGCTCCCGGTGGGGCCCACCACGAGGACAATGCCATAAGGCTTATGGATCATGTCCATAAAAAGCCCGTAGTCCCTTTCGCTGAAGCCCATCTTCTCTAAGGGGATAGGTTCACCCGCGGCCAATATCCGCATGACCACATCCTCTTCCCCCCCCGCCGTTGGGATGGTGGCCACCCGGAGTTCAATGTCAAGGGGGCTATACTTCTTGAATTTGATCTTACCGTCCTGGGGCTTTCTCCGTTCAGATATATCCAGGTCAGCCATAATCTTGATCCTGGAAGTGACCGCTCGCTTAAAATTATAGGGTACCGTCTGATACTTCTGGCATATGCCGTCGATGCGGAACCTGATCTCGGCCCCCTCTTTGCCCGGGTAAGGCTCAATGTGGATATCCGAGCAATTCTTTTGAAAACCGTCCCTGATGACCTTGTTGACCAGCTGAACAATGGTCCCGTCGTCCTCGGTGAGCATCTCAGCGGCATCCTCGTGCTCTTCTTCATCAGGGGTCTCCAACTTCCCCAGGATGTCATCAATGCTCCCCTCTTCCTGTTTTTGGGGAGTCCCGTAGAAGTATTCCAGAAACTGGATGATATCTTCCTTCAAGCCCACAGAGAATTCATATTCACTCGCCGAAATCAACGTTTTTATGCTGTCGATCTTATCCAGGCGGTAGGGATCATCTATGAGAATCCTGACCTTCCCGTTTTCCCACGCCAGGGGGACCCACAGGTTTTTCTTGAGGTAGACGTATTTCAACTTGGATATCAGATCTCCGGGTATGGGGTGGTTGCTATCAAAGGGCACATACTGGCACTGGTAATAATCGGCATATGATCTCCCCACATCATCCTTTTTGACCTTCATATCCTTTAAGACAACCGATTCCACAGTGCTGTTCTGGTTTCGGGCCGTCTTTATGGCTTGCTCAAGCTCTTTTTCAGTAATGAGATTATTCCTGATCAAATAGTCGAATCTGGAGCGCTTCTTTTTGGTTCTTGCCAGCTTGTTATGGTTAAAAAAAGCAATGCCGAGCACCTTGGCCATCTCTACGGCGCTGTTCTGATCTTCCAGGGTAAAACGATCCCCGCCTTTCTTGTTCATGAGCTGGAGGACCCCGATGACATACCTTTTATAAAGGATAGGGACGGTCAAAATCTGTTTTGTGACGAAATTGGACTTCTTGTCCCAGCTGCTGTCAAAGGTGAGTTCCTTATCAATCATGGACAGCTCATTTTTGTCATAGGGGTTGGTGATATTGGTTATTTGGGCGTGTCTGGCCGTATAAGCGACAAGGCTCTTATTATTAATAGGCAGACGGATTTCCTCCGGGAGGCTACCGACCTTAAAACGGGAATAAATCTCCTTCTTTTTGCCATCCACCACGTAGATGGTGATCCGTTCGGCATCAAACAAGCTCAGGATGCTGTCTTTGAGATTGATGAGAATTTCGTCAATATTCTTGGCCGAATGGATTTGATTGGAGATGTCGGTCAAGGCCTTGTAATAGAGCAGTTTCTGTCTCTCCGGGCTGACATCCTTCTTCATGCTTGCTTCCATGGCTTTACTCCCAAAGGCTCGCTTCTTCCGGCTTTTCAGTAAGGCCGAATTCCGACAAATCACACAACGGCAGAGGGGAACCACATGTTTGCCGGGATACAAACCTAAAAGGAAAGCTTACAGGTAAGCGACCAACGGTATTAAGGACTATCCGGGCTGCACCCCTCAATCCTTGAACCAGGCCCCTTTTGCCAAAAGAACACGTACTCTTAGAAGGTGATCAATGAAGGTACCAACTTTTGAAATCATAAGCTATTTATGGACTTTTGAAAAGTAAATTTAGTCGGTGGGCGCCGTTTCCCACCCCAGGGTATATACAAAGGTCCAACCAATATCCCGGGATGGCCCTGGTTGGGCTTCCGAATCCACCAGGATTCCCTAAAAAATACTGTTTGACTTTAAAGGACAAAAAGATTAGTCTCCGTCACATTTGATGCTCAACCTCAGAGTTCTCCCATTCTTATGCACCTTTGGCGCGCACAAAAATTTTGGACGTATCTCGGGCCGGGTTGTCTCGTGGCCCGGCCTTGGGTAGATTGAGATCTTCGCTTTCCTAAGTATTTTGATATTATAAGTTAGTTCCACCCATTTCTACTTACAGGTTTTTCAGCACTCCTCCAGCAATTGCAGAGGAGGCTTAGGCTTCCCCGGAGATGTATAGCCAAGGGGCAGGTTGGTCTGTAGCGCGAAGGGCTGCGGACTGGAGGGAAAAAACCAAACGGAAAAAAGGAGGCGTTATGGAGGTCAAAAAAATTTTTCTACCCGAATCGGAATTGCCGCGTCAATGGTATAACATCCTGGCGGATATGCCCACGCCCATGGAGCCCCCTCTCCATCCCGGGACTGGCCAGCCCGTAGGTCCGGATGACCTGGCCCCCATCTTCCCCATGCCGCTCATCGAGCAGGAAGTGAGTCAAGAAAGGTGGATTGATATCCCGGAGGAAGTCTTAGAAAAGTATGTCCTGTGGCGCCCCAGCCCGCTTTACAGGGCCTACGCCCTGGAAAAGCACTTGGAGACCCCGGCAAAGATCTATTTCAAGAATGAGGGTGTAAGCCCCGCTGGCAGCCACAAACCCAATACCGCCCTTGCCCAGGCCTACTATAACAAGATCTCGGGTACTAAACGCATCACCACCGAGACAGGAGCAGGACAATGGGGAAGTGCCTTGTCCATGTGCTGCGCCCTCTTTGGCCTGGAGTGTAAGGTCTTTATGGTAAAGATCAGCTACCAGCAAAAGCCCTATCGCCGGATCATGATGGAAACCTGGGGGGCCGACTGCGTTGCCAGCCCAAGCACGGAAACCAAGGCCGGGCAGACCATCCTGGATCAAAATCCTGATTCTCCCGGCAGCCTGGGAATCGCTATCAGCGAGGCCGTGGAAGCGGCCGTAATTGATGAGAATAGCAAGTATGCCCTCGGAAGCGTATTGAATCACGTTTTACTGCACCAGACCGTTAACGGACTGGAGTGCCAGAAACAGATGGCCATTGCCGGAGATTATCCCGACCTTATTATCGGGTGTGCCGGAGGCGGGAGCAATTTCGCCGGGCTCTGCCTGCCCTTTGTAAGGGACAAGATCCACGGGAAAGAAATCGATATTATTGCGGTGGAGCCCACCTCCTGTCCTACCATGACCCGGGGTCCCTTTGCCTACGATTTCGGGGATACAGTCCAGATGACCCCCCTTCTTCCCATGCACACCCTGGGCCACGGGTTCATTCCCGAACCCATCCATGCGGGCGGACTGCGCTACCACGGCATGGCGCCCATCATCAGTCAACTTGTGCTGGACCGCCTTATCAGGGCCGTGGCCGTCCCCCAGCTTGAGACCTTTCAGGCAGGCATCACCTTTGCAAAGACTGAAGGATTCATCAGCGCCCCGGAAACGGACCATGCCATCGCTGTTGTAATCAGGGAGGCTCTCAAGGCAAAAGAAGAGGGGAAAGAAAAGATCATCCTCTTCAATTGGAGTGGACACGGGCTGGTGGACATGGCCGCTTACGAGGCCTACCTCTCGGGTAAACTTCAGGACCATGCCCTGGCCGACGAGGAAATTCAAAGGGCATTGAAGGAAATTGAGCCCCTCCCCAAGCCCAAGCAGTACACGGGCTGATTTTCAACACAAGGAGGATCTGCTGGCTGAACCCTTCCGGAGACCCGAAAGGTCTCCGGAAACCTTTTTGGCAAATTATCTCATGAAGAGGACAAGCATACCCCCCGGGGATGATTTTGAGATCCGCTGTCCCAGGCTGGGACATCAGGTCTCTTTTTCCTATTGCCGTTCAGAAAACAACGGGCTCCCATGCTTCAAGACCCTGGACTGCTGGTATGAACATTTTTTGGTGGAAGAATTCTTAAAAGAAGAACTCACGCCCGAACAGTGGAACCGCGTCTTTGGAAATCCTCCCAAGCCCAAAATGCTCTCTTTGGTGGAACTTATTGAGGAGGCCAAAAGGAGAAACAAAGAGGAGTCATGATCCACAAGGATATATTCCTGGGAAACGGGGCCGTGGCACTGGGCCTCCTGGAGGCGGGGTGTCAAATGGTGACGTCTTATCCGGGAACCCCCAGTTCGGAAATCTTACCCGAAGTCGTTCACCTGGTGAAGTCCGAGGGCCTCAAAACTTACGTAGAATGGTCGACCAATGAAAAGGTGGCCCTGGACAATGCCTTCGCAGCCGCCATCTCCGGGAAGAGGGCGGCCTGTTGCATGAAGCAGGTGGGGCTCAATGTGGCGGCCGACTCCCTTATGAGTGCGGCCTATATGGGCACCAGGGGGGGGCTTGTGATTATTTCTTGCGATGATCCCGGTCCTCATTCCTCTCAAACGGAACAGGACACCCGGCTCATGGCCAGACTTGCGAAGGTGCCCGTCCTGGATCCAAGCAACCCGGAAGAAGCGCGCAGAATGGCCGGCTTGGCCTTAGAGATTTCAGAGGAGTTCAGAATTCCCGTCATTCTGAGACCCGCCATCCGGGTGTGTCATGCCCGTCAAAGCCTCTCCTGGGGGCCCCTGAAGACCAACCCGACAAAGGCCGCTTTTCAAAAGGAACCCCTTAGGTGGGCGGCCACCCCCAAATTCCGCTACGTGCTCCACGGGGAACTAAACAACAAGCTGGAACAAATCAGCGGCAGGTTTGAGACCTTGGAGTCCCATAACAGGCATAATCTGATCCCGGGCAAGACTTATCCCCTCGGCGTCATCGCAGGGGGTGTCCCCTATGCGGTCCTAAGAGATATACTTGACGAGGAAAAAAGAGGGGATATCCCCGTGCTCAAGATCGGGACCCCGTTCCCTTTTCCCGAGAATCTGGCCAGGGATTTTATGTCCTCGTGTAGCAAAGTCCTTGTCCTTGAAGAGACGGACACGGTCATTGAATACTTCCTGCGGGACGAATACAAGACCCTAGGTCGACTCTCCAGGCATGTCCCCTCAGCCGGTGAGCTGTTGCCCCAGGTGGTTTACGCCACCCTTCAGGAGGTCATGCAAGAAGTGGGCCTGCCGCCCATGAGCCACAGGCCGAATCAGGACGCCTGGGACTTGGTAAAGACCCTGGAATTACCGCTACGCAGGCCCACCCTCTGTCCGGGATGCCCGCACAGGGCCGCCTTTTTTGCTATCCGCAAGGGGAGGTCCAAGGCCATCTTCACCTCGGATATCGGGTGCTACACCCTGGGACTGAATCAGGGCGCTGTAGACACCTGCCTGGACATGGGCGCCGCCATAACCATGGCCTCGGGATTCTACCACACTTTTGCCCAAGACGAGACCCAACAGGCTGTCATTGCCACTATAGGAGACTCAACCTTCTTTCATTCCGGCACTGCGGGCCTTCTAAACGCGGTTTACAATGATGCCCGATTTATCCTGGTTATCCTGGACAACGGGACTACAGCCATGACCGGCATGCAGCCCACCCCCGCCCTTGGCGTGCGGGCGGACGGGAGTCAAGGGAAGGCCATTCCGCTTGAAAGGGTCGTGCAGGGTTGTGGCATCGATTTTCTCGAAGTGGTTGATCCTTATGATATCCATGCCATGAGCGAGCATCTCAAAAAGGCCACGGCCTACGTGAACGATCGCCGGGGCGGCATTGCCGTGATCATAGCGCGCCACCCTTGTGTGATTGCATACGGGGACAAAGCCATCCCCGAAAAGAAAAAGGTGATGGTGACGGATGATTGCGAGGAATGCAACCTCTGTCTGGAACGCTTCGGGTGTCCGGCCTTGTATAAAGATGAGGCGCTGGGAAGGGTCGCCGTAGACCAGGCCCTGTGCAATGGATGCGGGGTCTGTCTCCAGGTCTGTCCCAAGGGGGCTATCATAGCCGTCTAATTTTACACAAAGCGGGGAAAAGAGGAATTCATGGATGTGGTCAATATCGTCTTGAGCGGTTTGGGTGGGCAGGGCATTTTGTTTATGACCAGGGTCCTGGCCCAGGCGGGGCTCAACAAAGGCTTTGAGATCATGGGGGCCGAGACCCATGGTATGGCCCAGCGGGGGGGGTCTGTGGTTTCCCACCTCAGGCTGGGTAAGGTGGAAAGCAGCCTGGTAGGTCCGGGAAAGGCCCATTTTCTCCTCGCCCTTGAAGAAAACGAGGCCTACCGAAACCTCCCATTTTTGAGAAAGGCGGCCGGCCTTTATGCCAATGTATCCAAAGCACCCTTTCCCTGCGAGAAGGTCCGCAATTATTTAGACAGCATGAGGATCAGGTGCCGCTCCCTGCCGGCCGGGGAATTGGTCATGGAACTCAAGGCCCCCATGGCACTGAACCTGGCCCTCTTGGGGTTCTTTTCGGCCTTTCATGAGGGGCCCATCACCCACGCCGAGTTAAGAGATACGGTAGAACAGGTCAGTCCGGACAGGTTTAAGGCCCTCAACCTAAAGGTGTTTGATGCCGGATACCAGAGGGGGATCCAAGAAGAGGCATAAAGAAGGGGCCGATCAAAAACCGGTTTGGGGCCGTGCGGCAGGTCTGGTTCTCGCAGCGGGTGCCGCCACCAGGATGGGGACCTTGAAGCAACTGCTTCCCTTCCGGAACCGACCCCTCCTGGAGGTCATCCTCCGGGAGACCCTGGACTCCCACCTAAACAAAGTCATTCTGGTCTTGGGCCATGAGGCCTCCGTCATAGAGAACTCTCTCACCCCTATCCTGAGGCACCCGAAGCTAAAGGTGATTGAGAACAGAGGCTACAGGGAGGGCGTCAGTTCTTCCATTATCACCGGACTCTCCCAGGTGGAGGAAGAAGTTGATCATGTCATGATCCTTCTAGCCGACATGCCCCTAATCAGCGCCAGAGTCATTGACTTTCTGCTCCAAAAATACCTCCATTCGGGCCTGCCCCTCGGGGCCATAAGCCTCCATGGCAAACGTTCTCACCCGGTTATCTTCAGCCGCAGCCTTTACCCTGAACTCCATAAGCTCACCGGTGATACAGGGGCCAAGGCCCTGTTCCAGAAGTACAAAGAGAGGGTCTGCTTGGCAGAACCGGACTTTTTTTATGAGGACAAGGACGTGGACACCATGGAGGATTATCTGGAATTCAAAGGGCCTTAAAAAGGCCCGCACTCCGATTGGGCATGGGACTTCCCCTGCGGGCTCTCATCCCTTTCGGGCAGGAACTCCAGGATTTTGTTCTGTGTCAGGGTTTCCAATTCTGTGATCAGCTCACGGCAGGGAAGCACATTGAAACGGCTGTGCGCCGAGATGGTGACCTCCTTTCCCTGGCACATACCCACCTTGAAAAGAAGTCTGCACTCTCCTGGATACCTGAATACGGTCTCCTGTATGTCCTCTAGCAGTTCAAAGGACATGGTTTCTTCACTTAACCTGAGTGCAATAGCCGCCACGGCCTTTTGCCGTAGTTCATCCATGGTGATGACCTCTTGGGCAATGATCTTGGCGGAGTTCTCCGCGGTTTCCACACTGCCGGTGATAAGGATGGGGTCGTCTCCCTTGAGAAAAGGGGAAGACCGGTCAAATACATCCGGGAAAAGAACCACCTCGGTCGATCCGGTCATATCCTCAAAATTCATTATGGCCATCTTGTCGCCCCGTTTGGTCCGTTTCAGTTTCAGGCTCTCTACAACACCGGCCACCTTTACCTGACTTCGATCCTTCTGACTCGGAAGGTCCTGAATCGTGCATGAGGCGAACCTTTGAATCTCCTCGCTGTAACCATCCAGGGGATGTCCCGTAATATAAAAACCCAGGGTCTCCTTTTCCCTCCTCAACCGATCCTTTTCTTCCCATTCCTCGTCATCGGATTCCTCAAAAAGTCCGGGGGAGCCGCCGAGATCAGGACTCAGGGAGCCGAACATATTGAGCTGATTCGGATCCTGGTTCGACCCGCTAAATCTGAGCACATCGTCGAGGGCCTTAAAAAGCCGGGACCGGTAAACACCGGTGAAATCAAAGGCCCCACACTGGATAAGCCCCTCCAGGACCCTCTTGTTGACTTTGGACCCATCCACCCTACTGCAGAATTCCATCAAGTTTCGAAAGGGACCTTTATCACTGCGTTCTTCAATGATGGATTCCACGGCCTTAAGTCCCACATTCTTGACCGCGGCAAGGCCGAAGCGGATCTTGCCGCCTATGACAGAGAAGTCGGCCCGGCTTTCATTGATATCAGGAGGCAAGATCTCAATACCCATACCCCGGCATTCCGCGATGTTCTTGATGGTCTTGTCCTGATTGCCCATGTCCGAGGTCAACAGGGCCGCCATAAACTGGACCGGGTAGTGAGCTTTCAAGTAAGCCGTTTGGTAGGCGATCATGGCATAGGCGGCAGAATGGGACTTGTTAAACCCGTAGCCCCCGAACTTCTCCATGAGTTCAAAGAGCTTACGGGCCATTTCCGGCTCCACATTGTTTTCCGTAGCCCCCTTAATGAATCTGGCATTCTGCTTCGCCAGCATGTTCGGCTTTTTCTTGGCCACCGCTTTCCTGAGTTCATCTGCTTCGGCCATGGAATACTTGGCCAGCACCTGGGCGATTTTCATCACCTGTTCCTGGTAAAGGATGACCCCATAGGTCTCTTTCAATATGGGTTCAAGTTCAGGGAGGAAATAGGTGATCTTGCCTTTTCCATGTTTTCCGTTGACAAAGTCATTCACCATGTTACTGCCCAGGGGTCCCGGCCTGTAAAGGGCGACCAGGGCGATCATGTCTTCGAAGACCTCCGGCTTGAGCCTTCGCAGGAGTTCTTTCATGCCGGAGCTCTCCAACTGAAAGACTCCGGTTGTCCTCCCTTCGCTGACCAACTGATAAGTGGCCTCGTCATTCAGGCTGATCTTATCAATATCCACTTTTTGTCCCGTGGTTTCTTCAACAAGCCTGAGGGCCTTTTTGATCACGGTCAGTGTCCTGAGACCGAGGAAATCAAATTTTATAAGACCCAGTTGCTCGATACGATCCATGGTGTACTGGGTCATCACCTCGTCCCTGGATCCCTTGAACAAGGGAAGGTAATCCACCAGCGGTCTATCCGCAATGACCACCCCACACGCATGGGTGGAGGCATGCCTCGCCAGGCCCTCCAGGGCCCTGGATATCCTGAGCAGCCTCTGTGCTTCGCCCCTTCCTTCTGAGAGTCTTTTCAAATCCGGTTCTTCCTCAATGGCCTTTTCAAGGGTAACCCCGGGCCTTTCAGGAACCAGCTTGGCGATCCGGTCCACTTCACTGAGAGGGATATTAAGGCTGCGACCGACATCTCTGATGACGGCCCTGGCTTTCATGGTTCCAAAGGTGATGATCTGTCCCACATTCTGTCGGCCGTACTTACCGGCCACATATCGAATCACCTCATCTCTGCCCTCCATGCAAAAGTCAATGTCTATATCAGGCATGCTTATCCGGGCCGGGTTGAGAAATCTCTCAAAGAGGAGACCATACTTGATAGGATCAATATTGGTGATGTTGAGAGAATAGGCCACCAGGGATCCGGCCGCCGAACCGCGTCCAGGACCCACCGGGATATCATGGGACCTTGCATAGTCGATGAAATCCGCCACGATGAGGAAATACCCGGCAAAACCCATTTCCTTAATGGTTTTGAGCTCAAAAGCAAGGCGGGCTCCATACACCTCCTTTACCTCGTCAGAAAGTGAGCCTTCATCCTCTGCCTTTTGTTCGAGCCTCCCCTTAAGTCCGGCCTCCGCCTCCTCCACGAGGAGCTCGTTCAGGCTCTTCTGCCCGGGCACCTGGAATACAGGGTACTTATATTGCCCGAAGGGCATCTCATAATTGCACAGGCCTGAGATCAGGCCGGTGTTGTCAAGGGCCATGCTATAACCCTTGAGGGCCTCCTCCATCTCGGAGCGGGCTTTGAAATAGAATTGATCATTGGAGAATTTGAGCCTGTTTTCCTCGTCAACGGTCTTTCCGGTCTGCACACAGAGGAGCACATCATGGGCTTCCGCGTCTTCCCGATTCAGATAATGACAATCATTGGTGGCCACCATGGGAAGGGAGAGCTCCTGGGACAGGGCACCCAGAACCTGGTTGACTTTTACCTGTTCCGGAAGGGTATTAGCCTGGATTTCCAGGAAAAACCGGTCGTGGTCGAAGATAGAGGCGAGCTCCTGAGCCTTCTTCTTGGCCTCCTCCACACGCCCCCGGTTGATCAGGTAGGGGATATGACCCTTCAGGCAGGCCGAAAGGGCCACCAGCCCTTGATTATGCGCTTTCAAGAGGCCCATATCCACGCGGGGGTGATAGTAGAAACCCTCCAAGTGGCCTATAGTAACGAGCCGGCTCAGGTTCCTGTATCCCAGTTCGTTCATCACCAGAAGAACGAGATGGTAGGCGTTGGGGCGTCCGTCCCTTGAGGGGCTACGCTCTCTGCGGTCGCCGGGTGCCACATAGATTTCGCACCCAATGATGGGCTTGATACCGGCCTTGGCCGCCTTATCGTAGAATTCCACGGCCCCGAACATGTTGCCGTGGTCCGTAACGGCAACTGCATCCATGCCCAGCTTGTCGGCCTTGTCCAACATCTTTCCAATACGAATCGCCCCATCTAAGAGGCTGTATTCTGTATGCACATGGAGGTGAACAAAGGATGAGTGATCAGCCACGGTACCCTCAGTTCTTTCTTCATTCCCGAAATTCAAGATGTTGGGTAGTACACCCCATAAAATGCGGGAACAAAGGGTTTGAAGATTCACGCCCTGGATTGCAAAAAAGAGCCGTTTGTAAGGGGAAACGTTTATTGTACCATCGGGGTAATGTATGATACGGTAAATGGTCAAGTTCATCAAGTGGGATTTCAGGTCCAATCTTCGAGCAATAGTCTTTCCATGGCCCATACTCCAGAATTTCCCTTGAATTTTGGGCCCTTGTCTTACCATAAGACGCCGAGGCCCATTTTAAGCGGCACGCAGGGCCTTCTGGCCGGCCCTGCTTGTCAACCCCTGTCTTAAGGGCCAATGGGCCCAGGGAAGGGATCCATGAATACAGAGCAATATAAGGTCTTAAAGAACAGGGAGGACAGGCTGAAGGCCCAAAACCAGGCCCTCAGGGATAAACTGGCGGCCGCCAGGACGGAAGCACAAAGGCTTCGAAGGGACCTCAAAGAAAGCCAAAGCTTGCTCAAAGACGTGCCTGGAGCCCTGGTGCTCATCCAGCAGGACAATATCGTCGCCTATGTTAATGAGACCCCTTTAGAAAAGCTGGGGTATACGCGAGAGGAGGTAATGGGCAGAGAATTCATCGATTTCGTGCACCCCGACTACAGGGCCAATGTCCGCCGGGTCCATCAAAAAAGGTTGTCAGGAAAGGTGGTCGGCAGTCAGTATGAAACCTACCTTCTGAAGAAAGACGGGCAGCCCCTGTACTGCGAGGTCCATGTAAAGAAGACCAGGTATAAGGGCCGCAGGGGCTTTCTGGTCAATATTATCAGCCGGGAGGATAAAAAGGTCCGGGAAAAGGAAACCATCCAATCCCAAAAACAGGAGGCCTTACACTGCATGGCCTCGGGGATTAAAGTGCGGCTCCAAGAGGTCACCGACCTTCTGGGGGAATGCACCGAGGGGATTCAGGACGTGATGGCCGACGAGAAGCTCAGCCGATTCCTCGAAAAGGCCCAGGCCGCTGCAGCCCTCGGTACCCATCTGAGTCAACAAATGGATTGTCTTACAAGGATGGAAAACAGTAAGAGCGACCTGGTCCTGGTGGATTTGAAAAGACTCGTCCAAGAGGCCGTCGCCATAAGCAGATCCAAATGGCAAGGACATGATCATGGCAAGGAGATCCATGTCAAGACTTATCTCAGGACCCTTTCGCCCGTGGAGGGCCACCCCAGGGAGTTGCTCGATGTGTTGGTTAGCATGATCATGAACGGTGCGGATGCCTTGCCAGGAGGTGGAGAAATCCACATCACCACAGAGGAAAATTCAGGTTTCGCCAATGTTTACATCCAGGACGACGGGGTGGGCATCCCCCAAGCCATCCGGGCGAAGATATTTGATCCCTTTTTCACCACAAAAAAGGGGATGGATGGGGGAGTGGGGCTGAGCACGGCCTATGCGGTCATGAAGCGACACAGGGGGGACATAGAGGTCATCACCCACAAGGGGCAGGGCACCACCTTTGTTCTAAAGCTTCCCTTGGTCCAGATGCGATCGAAGCGGCGTCGCAAGGACCAACACACCGGACTTAAAGACGCCCACATCCTGCTTATATCAGATGAAGGGGTGGTCAGGGATCTCCTGTCCCAGTTGCTGGCGGGGAAAGGGTGTAAGGTCACGGATGTCTCCAGTGGGACTGAAGTACTCAGGGCCATGAAGAAAATCTCCTTCCACCTCATTCTGGCGGACCTGGCTACACCCTACTTCCAATACTCAAGAGTACTCCGGAAGATAAAAGAAATGCGGCCCGGTTTGCCGGTGGTCCTCATCAATGCCCAGGAAAAAGGCAAGACCCCAGAAAAATTGAGATCGGTAGGGGCGGACCTGATCATTGAACGGCCCCTGGACATGGATCGGATTCCGGCCCTTGTCTCCCGGGCCATAACCGCTGGAAGGGATGGGCGTTGAAGGACGGCGGTTCAATCCATGATGTGCCCCTTGCCGAGAGGATGAGACCCCGCGTCTTAGAAGAGGTGGTGGGCCAGGAACACCTCTTGGGCCCTGAACATCTCCTTGCCAGGGCCTTGCGGAGGGGGCACATCTTTTCGGTCATCTTTTGGGGGCCGCCCGGTTCCGGGAAAACCACGCTGGCCAAACTCATCGCCCACTATACCAACCTGCCCTTCCATGCCTTCTCCGCGGTCACATCAGGGGTCAAAGATCTCAGGCAGCTCGTTGATACGGCCCAGGCATCCAAACTAAACACGGGTAAGCCGACCCTCCTATTTGTGGATGAGATCCATCGATTCAACAAACTCCAGCAGGATGCGTTTTTGCCCCATGTGGAGAAAGGGCTTATCATCCTCCTGGGGGCCACGACCCAGAATCCCTCTTTTGAAGTCATCCCCCCTCTCTTATCCAGGACCCGGGTCATGGTCCTCCATCCTTTGGGGGGGAACGCTCTGGAAACACTCCTGCTCCGGGCCGTAAGGGACGAGGAGCGAGGCCTGGGCAAGTTCAACATTGACATCACACCGGATGGACTCCACCACCTGGTGGATATCTCCCGGGGAGACGCCCGGGTTGCCCTTAACAATCTGGAGGCGGTGGTCCACCACGCCCTGGACCACCAAGGGGAGGCAAATGTTCTCGTGGACCTTGAGATCATTGAACAGGCCCTTTCTCGGAAGGCCCTGCCCTATGACAAGGACGGAGAGGAGCATTACAACCTGATATCCGCATTTCACAAGAGCCTTAGAGGCAGCGATCCTCAGGCCTCATTGTACTGGCTCTATCGAATGCTGGAGGCGGGGGAGGACCCGTTGTTCATTGGCCGGAGAATGATCCGGTTCGCCTCCGAGGATGTGGGACTGGCCGACCCGGGGGCACTCCAAGTCGCCCTGGCCGCATTTGATTCCTGGCAAAAGGTGGGCCCCCCGGAGGCGGAACTGGCCCTGGCCCAGGCCGCCGTGTATCTGGCCCATGCCCCCAAAAGCAACGCCCTCTATCTTGCCGAAAAATCCGTAAAGGAGGAAATTGAGCACTCAGGACCCCGGCCGGTCCCCCTCCATATCCGAAACGCCCCTACCGCCCTCATGAAAAAAATGGGGTACAGCCGGGGATATCGATACCCCCATAATTATCCCGGGGCCTGGGTTCAACAAGAATATCTGCCCAAGGGCCTCAAAAACCGGGCGTTTTACAAGCCCACCAACCGGGGGTTTGAAGATAAGATCCGCAAAAGAGGCCCTACCGGAGGAAAACCCTCCCCCCTCAAGAAAAGGGAATGATGTCCTGAGCTATTTCCACGCCATGACGACCTCATCCACGGATTTCCTGCCTGTCTGCCTCCAATTCTCCGCGGGGTGGCCCAGGGCCAGCACCGCCATGAGTTCACAACTCTCAGGCGCCTCCAAGACCTTTAACCGTCCCTGGAAGGGCTTACGGCCTGGCAGGACCCCGGCTTTTCGGGCCGTGGCCGATTACAAAGGCGGTGCCCACCGATTTGTAGACCCGTCGTATGACCAGCAATCTTTTAGGGCTTTTCTGGAAGAATACTGAGGGTTCTCCGCCCACAAGAGCATCTGCTTATGGGCTTCATTCAATCGCTTAAACTTGTCTTCATCCCCTCCCATGTCAGGATGATGAAGCTTGGCCAACCTCTTATAAGCAGACTTGATCTTGCCCAGGCACCTCACAGGGGACAAATCCTCCCGGTTCAAATTGAGAACCTTCAGACAGTCTTTTTCCTGTTTCGACAGTCTGGGACGGGCCCTCGTGTTCGGCTTGATGCTTAAAGGATCAATGCCCTTCTTATGGTTTCTCTCGAGCAGAAAAAAGGAAGCATAACTCTTGGAATTGCGGTTATCCACCAGGTGATACCATTCTCTCCCCGACTGAAGGATAAGGTTCTTTAGGTCCTCAGCCGGTTTGGTACGGGGCCTTCTCCTGTGGCTAAACCTCGAGATTTCCTTGGACCACGCCGGTAGGATATCCAAGATGACCCGATCGCGGGTGAAATAGAATGCGGCATATCTTGCATTAAAGGTCTTGAGCAAGCCCTTGGAAAGGGAAAGTACCCAGTTTATCTGCTGCCGGCATTGGTTTGAACAGTAGCGCCTGCCGGGCTTAATCCTTTCCTTTCCGCACGCAATACACCGCGTGACCTTTGTCGACCTCGGTGGGGCTGTGAGCTTACGGCTCCGGCTATGTTCTGTTATTGTTTCCATACAATTCACTTATGGGCCCAAGGCTGTCATGGGTCAAGGTAAGCCCTACCTTACTTAGAAACCGGGGTGAAAATCAAGAAAATCCCGTCACGGGAGGCCTGGAGCCCTACAGCTCCTCCGGAGTAAAAGAGATCACGGAGTCAATCGTTGTAAGGTTCGTAAAGATCATAGCCAATCTGTCCACGCCAAGGGCCGTACCCGCAGCCTCTGGCATGGTTTCAAGGGCTCTCAGAAATTTCTCCGGCATGGGATAGACGGATTTGCCCATGGCCTGGCGTCTTATACAATCTTGGTCGAACCTTTCCCGTTGTTCGCGGGCATCGTTGAGTTCGGAAAAGCCATTGGCCAGTTCAATACCGCCCAGATACATCTCAAAACGTTCTGAAAGTCCGGGATTATCCGGCTTCAGCCGCGAGAGAGCCGCGAGTGAGGCCGGATAGTCGCAGAGAAAGGTGGGCTTTGACCAGCCGAGATGGGGTTCAATCTGCTTTACCATGACCTCATCAAAGCAACCCGACTCACAGGCCCTTTCAAGGGACAGGGGGGCATAACGATTAAAGGCTTCACCCACGGAAATTTTCTGCCAGGGAGCCCTCAGGTCGATGGATCGGTCCTGGTAACAGAGTTTTTCCCCCACACCCAGATTCTTGGAGATCTCCAGGATCAGGGCCTCGCACTGCTCCATGAGCCGGGTATAATCTGCTCCCACCCTGTACCATTCCAGGAGGGTAAACTCAGGCAGGTGCCAATCCCCTCTCTCCCCGGCCCGAAAGCACTTGTCTATCTGAAATATCTTAGAATACCCTGCGGAAAGGAGGCGCTTCATGCAGAGTTCAGGGGAAGTGTGAAGATACCGGGGGCCGACGGCAATGGCATCGATATGGACTTCAGGGGGTGGGGCCGGTATGAGCAGGGGCGTTTCCACCTCCAGATAGCCCCGGTTTATGAAGAACCGCCTCAGGGCCTGAACCATCCGAGCGCGTATCTCCAGGTGGGGTCGTTTTGCCGCCAGTTGCTTCTGTTCCGCCAGGAACGATCTATTCTTTGACCCGGGTAACATACTCCCCGGTTCTCGTATCCACGGTGATCTTATCCCCTTCTTGGATAAAGGGGGGCACTCTCAAGACGTAGCCGGTTTCCAAAGTCACCGGCTTGGTGTCACCGGCAACGGAATCCCCTTTGACCCAGGGATCGGCCTCTGTAATAGTCAAATCAACAAAGTTCGGCAATGTGATGCCTATAGGCTTTTGCTCAAAAAAGAGGATTTCCACGTCCAGATTGTCGGTAAGGTAATGCCTGGCATCGCCCACCTGGTCAGCCAGGAGGAAGCTCTGCTCGTAAGTCTCCACATCCATGAAGCAGTATTCCCTGTCCTGGTTGTAAAGGTACTGCATGGTACGCTCTTCCAGGGCCGCCGGTTCAAAGCTGTCACCCGAGCGGTAAGTGCGGTCCAAAATGACCCCGGTGATCATGTTTCGCAGCTTACATCGGTAAAGGGCCTGCCCCTTCCCCGGCTTTGAGAACTGAAACTCGGTAATAATATAGGGTTCATTGTCAATCTGTATTTTTAAACCCTTTCTTAAATCGCTGGCATTGTACATCCTGTCTTCCCTTTCTCCAGGTCCCCGCCTCTGGCAGCCTGCACCCTTCCCAAAGTTCGGGGACCGGACACCCCTCTGCAAAAAGCCTGGCATGTCCGGGCTGACCCATTTGTAAAATTCAGCACATATAAAGAAAAAGATCCCGGGTCAAGAAAAAAACCTCCGGAGAAAACACTTGAGATCCGAAGGAAGAACATTTATAGTAAAATATTGAATGATAGTTCATTCACAAGTCTCACAAGGTCCCGGGGGAAGTGGTCTTTCTGGAGGGGCTCCCCAAATCGTTGATCGGAAAGGTGATGCGACGGCAGCTCATGGAGGCCGACCCCATTTACCAAGCCTACCAACCAGGAGAGAAGCACCGCACAGGCGGAACCGCGGCTTTCCGGGCAGGCCTTATAGCAGGCAAACCAAAAGCTTTAAACCTCCATGGAGAAAAGACCATGAATACGAAACAGGCCATCCTGGCCTTTTCACAAAGCGAAAAAATTAAGTCAGGCCTCATCTGGATCTCCCAACTCCTTGAACCGTGCAAGGGCCTCACCGGGCCCCAAAGGGCAGGTGCCGAAGAGATGGTTCGACTCTTACTCAATATGGTGCTCCAGGAAGTCCGCCTCGCCCATAAGGTGGAAGCGGACCCCCTGTGGGAGGAGGTAGAAAAGCGCATTGATCAGGCCCTGGTCATGATTCATTCCGGCGTGGCCCCTGATGCGGTGACCCATCTGACCCAGGCCCTGAGCCAAGTCACCGGTCTCGGCCATCGGGCCATGTCCTCTTTAAAGAAACAAAACATGCTATAAGGCAGGCCTTTGAGTCCTCCTCTCGTGACGGTGGTCATGCCCTTTTCGCCCTTCGAGGCCCATACACGGTTTGACTGGGGCGGCCTTTTGCGCCCTTTACCGGGTCCGAACCCAGGTGCTTAAGGTCTTGATTCATGAGTCATTTCAGAGTAGCCTATAAAGCATCCAGAGGCCCAGGCGGCGCGGCTTGTGAAGGGTTTCTGGAGGGGCCGGGGCTTCCCATGGGGGTCAACACCGGTCGGTAATGTGGGCCAAGGCCCGGCGAGCTTTGAGAGACAGTGGACCAGAATATCCTAAAAGAGCTCCTTCTTCGCTTGAGAGAAGGGAAAATATCGATTGACGAATGCCTGGAAAGGCTGAGGACACTTCCCTTTGAAGATCTCGGCTTTGCCTGCATTGATCATCACCGCGGCCTCAGAAGGGGCCTTTCCGAGGTTATCTTCGGTGAAGGCAAAGGGGCCGATGAAATCCTGGGTATCATGGAAGGGATGATAGCGCAGGAGGAGGAGGTCCTGATAACCCGCCTCTCCCCAGACAAGGCTGCGGTCATTTGCGCTCGATTCCCGGACAGCGAATACCATGAAAAGGCCAGGGTCCTCACCCTCATGAGGCGGCCCCAGGTGGTTTCAGGCAAGGGCACCATTCTGGTTATGAGTGCGGGTACATCAGATATTCCCGTAGCCGAGGAAGCGGCCCTCACGGCCCGGTTCATGGGCAACGACGTAGACACCATCTATGACGTGGGCGTCTCAGGCCTCCACAGGATGCTCGCCCATCGAGATAGGATCATGAAGGCCTCCGTCATTGTGGTGGTGGCGGGCATGGAGGGGGCCCTCCCCAGCGTGGTCAGCGGTCTCGTCGACAAACCCGTGATCGCCGTTCCCACCAGTGTGGGCTACGGCGCCAATTTTCAGGGGATTGCCCCTTTGCTGGGCATGCTTAATTCATGCGCCTCCGGGGTGACCGTCGTTAATATCGACAACGGCTTCGGAGCAGGCTATGCGGCGAGCATCATAAACAGGGCCTAAGAGAGGGGCGGCAACCTCCCTGTCAGCCTTGAGGGGGAGGCTCAGGGGTCAGGCGATATCTTTGGCGAAGGGCCATGGTCCTGTTTTTCAACCTGGTGAGTTGCCTTTTCCGGGAATCATCCCAGCAGGGCAAAAGGGTGTTATTATGAAACAGGGGCTCCGCGCCGATATCATAGAGGGAGTGGGCACGGGCCGTCTCCCAGAGTGCCGTGTGGGGTATAGGAGAGTACTCGGAGAGGTAAGGGACGGCACCCACCCTGGCCACGAATTCAATGGTTTCCTCGACGGAATCCACGCTTTGACCCGGCAATCCGATGAGAATATAGGCCCCAATGTCCGGCGACGTGTATCCTGCCTCAAGCAAGGCTCCCACAGCCCTCTCAAAATCCCCTTTGCTCAGCTTTTGGTCCCACTCACGAAAACAGGAAAAATCCGCGCTTTCGAGTCCAAGTCTGATGGTCTTAAAACCGGCCCGGTACATGAGGCGTGCCCTCTGCCGGTCCACTTCTCTGGCGTGAATGGCATTCGGCGTATGGAACCGGATTCCTAGATGCAGTCTTTCCAGGGAGCTGAGGAGAACACCCAAGTGGTCCTCGAAGGACACCAGAAGCGCATCATCGTAAAAAGCGAAATCCCTGACTCCAAAGTCCTTATGCCAGTAGATGATTTCATCCAGGACCTCCTTCGGGTCCCTTCGGGTGAAAAAGGCATTCAGGAAGTGGCTGGCACAATACTGACAGCGATAGGGACAACCCCCGGAGGTAAGGAGACACACATAGTCTATCCCATGGAGGAGGTCAAAGGCAGGGTAAGGCTTGAAAGTGGATGGTGGAACGCCGTCGGGAGGGTGGATTCCGTATTCACCCAGGACCCTCAACACGGAGGCCGGATCGCTAATCATCACCACTTTGTCCGCCCCGCTGTGTTTGAGGGCATGCTCATGACAGAGCCTGGCGTAGATTCCCCCGAGTATGACCGGCGTGTCGGGATGAAGGGCCTTGACCCGGCGAACGGCCTCGCGCACGCCCGGATACCAATAGGTCATGAGGGAGGTAACGAGGACGGCCCCGGCCCCCTGAATCTTTCTAACCTCATCCTCAAACACCTGGGGGGAAAGGCCATAGCGGCTGTAAGGCCTTGGCACATGCCTGAGAGGGGAGGGTGTTGAGACTGGGTGCCGCCAAAATTTGCCTGTGCCGTAGCCCCGTCTTTTGGGTCTCTTTGCCGGTGCACGGGCCATGGCCGGGTGATGTACATCCAGGCAGTCGACCAGATGAACCTTGAAACCGCATCCCCTCAGATACCCTGCCAGGTAAAGGAGTCCGAGGGGTTTGGACCACAGGTCGTAGGCCGCAAAGTCGTATATCCAGGGATTAATGAGGATTAATGACTGAGTCATGAATGGACTGATCCCTCCGGCCAATAAACGGGTGGGGGAAAAGCACAGCGAACAGGAAGGGAGGGTCCTTTTGATATGCGGGCCGTTATTCAAAGAGTAAAGGAGTCCAGGGTGGAAGTCAAGGACAAGGTCGTGGGGGCCATCGGTCCCGGATTACTGGTCTTTCTTGGGGTGGGAGAAAAGGATTCGGAAAAGGATTGCCAATACCTGGCCGAGAAGATCACCCACTTGAGGATCTTTCCCGACGACCAAGGGCTTATGAACCGCTCCCTATTGGACACGGGCGGCGGTGCCCTCGTGGTCTCCCAGTTTACCCTGTGGGGGGACTGTACAAAAGGAAGACGGCCCTCCTTTGTGCAAGCGGCACGGCCTGAGAGGGCCAAGGAACTCTATGAGCGTTTCATCACCCTCTTAAAAGACAAGGGGGTCACTGTTGCCACCGGGGAGTTCCAGAAAATGATGGGCGTTTACCTGGTCAACGACGGTCCGGTAACGCTCCTTTTGGACAGTTCAAAGACCTGGCTCAGTCCATATTGAGTTCTTTTTCAAGAAGGGTGATCCTCTCCTCCAGTTCCCTTTTCTCCTGGGGATCCGTGATACCTCTTTTTAACCTCAACTGGAGGGCGAGGAGCTCCATGGACTTACGATGTTCCTGACAGTCGACTTTCATATAACCCTCATGCTCTTTACTAACGACCGCGTCTCATGCCCAACGATGCAGGTGCTCAAAATAAAGGCAGAGGCCGGTTGGTTCGCTTATTTAAACGGAATTAAATCAGCCTGTCCACCCAAAATCCGTTCTGGTCCGGAGGCTAAGGACGGTGAATGGCAGGCACCAAGAGGCCCCCCATGAGTGGAAGGCGCCATCCCCCGGCGTATCCGGGGCGGGAAAGCAAAGTCCAAGAGGGCTTATCCTGGATAAGGTCCCAAGTCTTCCCTAACCACCCAGAGGAACCGGCAGGGGAGGACACAGGCCGACGGGGATTTCATCCGGACAATAAACCCATTGAGCCGGAGGGAAGGAAAGGCGGAGGGCCGAGCCTTTTCAAATGGATCATATTCCTCCTCTTCGTGGGCTACATCCTTGTCTCCTTTTTCAAAATCCCTCTTCTTACCTCTATGGGAGAGTACCTTGTGGTGGAGCATTCCCCCCAGAAATCGGAGCTCATCGTCTGCCTCATGGGAGAACCCATCGAACGGGGGCTGGAGACGGCCGACTTGTATGAGAAAGGCCTCGCTCCCCTCATCTTTTTACCGCGAGAGACACCTCCCGACGGACACGCCCTCCTGAATGAGAAGGGCATTCCCTTTCCCGACTCCCGGGATCTTTTAAAGATGATTCTCCGGGGGTCAGGCGTGCCTGAATCGGCCTCCATCACCACGGAAGACGCTGTAGACTCGACCTTTGACGAGGCCCGGGAGGTGTTGGCCCTGGCCCAGGAAAAGGGATTCCGATCCCTTATTATAGTCACCTCACCCTACCACACAAGACGGGCCTGGCTGACCTTCAGGGAGGTTTTTAAGAACTATCAGGCTCGAATCATCATTCGGCCCTCTCAATACTCCCGATTCGAGCCGGCAGCCTGGTGGAGGCGGGAAAAGGACCAAGAGGAGGTGATCCTGGAATATCAAAAACTCCTCTACTACACCTTCGAGTTCTTCTGGTAAGGGCTGGGGATCCCCCCGGTTGGCAGAGAAAGGTATGGGGGGAGCGGGGAACCCCTATTTGGTGGTCATAACGCAGACACCGTCCCATTCAGGCGGAGGCGGTTCGGCCTTGAATTCAAGGGAGCGTTGGACATAGAGGTCCGCCACATACAAATCCGCATCCCTGTCCTTGACCCTTTTAAACGTTTCAATGGCCTCATCCCATTTTCTGTTTTTATATAAATCTAGGCCCTCATGAAACAGGGATACGATCTGGTTTCGTTCTTCCGGGGCCTCTCTTGTTCCCAAGAGTTGATATATCTTCACGGGCAGGCTTTTGCCCTTCACCCGCACACAGTCCACCTCCATGCACAGGAACTCGTCCTTGACCCTTTCATAGGTGAATTCACTGATGAGAATATGAGTCTTATAGGTCTTGTTGATCCCTTCGAGCCGGGATCCCAGATTGACCGCGTCTCCCATGACCGTATAATCAAATCTCTGATCAGAGCCCATATTCCCCACCATCATGTCGTCCGTGTTGATGCCGATGCCAATGTCCAGGGGCTTCTTCCCTTGCTTAATCCATTTCTCATTCAAGGCCTTGAGCTTTTCCATCATCTCCAATGCCGAATAGCAGGCCCTTGAGGGATGGTCCCACTGCTCCAAAGGGGCGCCGTAAATGGCCATGATGGCATCCCCTATATACTTGTCAAGGGTGCCGTCGTACTTGAAGACCACGTCGGTCATGACGGTCAAATATTCGTTTAAGAGCTGGACCAGGTCTTCCGGGGTGAGCCCTTCGGAAATAGTGGTAAATCCCCTGATATCTGAAAAAAGCACGCTCAGATCCCGCTTTTCGCCGCCCAGTTTGAGCTGTTCCGGGTACTTGAGCATCTCATTGACCACCGAGCTGGATACGTAATAGCTGAAGGCGCCCTTGATCTTCTTTCGCTCCCGCTCTTCGGTGATATAGTGGTAAACCGTAAGGCAGGTATAGGTGAGTAAAACGGCCAAGAGAGGATACACGAGGTTGACCAGGATACCCGCCCCTGTAAAAAGCCACCGGGCCAGGAGGATGTAAAGCACGAAAAGGCCCACAGCAAAGAACACCCCTTTTACGGCCCTGAGGCGGGGCAGAAAGAGCCCCATCACCACCCCAAGGGCAACAATGGCCAGCATATCAAAGATCACGGCCCACTTTGGTTTGTGGAGAAACCGCTCCTTCAGGATATTGTCGATGGCCGTGGCATGAATTTCAACGCCCGGGAAAACCGGGCTGAAGGGGGTAATCCTCATGTCGTAGATACCTACGGCGGTGGCACCCACCAGGATCACTTTGTCTTGGAAGGTGCCCTGAGGGTAGTTCCCTTTGAGAATGTCCGTGATGGAATAATGGGGAAAGGACTTGGGCGGTCCCATGTAGTTGATGAGCATCTGTCCGTTTTCATCCGTGGGTATAAAGCGCTCACCCATCTGGATGCCCCTGACCCCGTATCCGGCCACCCTGACCATGAGCTGAGGTCTGTCCAGGTACTGCCACACACATTCCAGAGAGAGGGGTGGAAAAACATCTTCCCCGCATTGCATGATGAGGGGAAGCCACCGGACCGAGCCGTCTCGATCCGGAAGCATATTGAAATAGCCTGAGAATTTGGTTTTCTCCGTGAATAACTCCAGGTTCCCTTCCGGGGCATAGGCCCGGATAAAGGGGGCCCGCTGGACCTGGGGATCCTCGTAAATAATAAGGGGATATTTGGAGGGGGCGATCTTTTCGAGTTCTTCTTCGATCCTTTTTTCCCCGATCACATAATCAAGGTCTTCTCGGGTGAGGTGAAAGAAGTAGCCAAGTACAACGGTAGCAGAGGAGGCCTTAATCGCCTTTGCCAGTGCGAGGTCATTGTCCGCCGCCTTTTTGCTTTCTTGAAGAAAACGATTAAGCTGGTCGTCTTTGATCTCGAGCGACGCCATCTTGTGGTCCAAGCGGTCAATGAATTCAAGATAGGAATTCTCGTCGGGTTCCAAAAAGCCGATATCAAAACCGATCACCTTGGCCCCATCTTGGGATAAGGCATTTATGAGGGCGGCGATCTTACGCCTGGGCCAAGGCCAACGGCCCTCCTCATCCAGGCTCTTTTCATCAATGACCGCGATGACCACGTCCGGCGGAGGTTTCAGCCGGTCCCTTGACAGGAACCGAAGGTCAATGGTCTTTAGTTCAATCAGCTCCAACAGGGGAACGCCCACCATGAAAAGGACCAAGACAAGGATCAGTGTGTATGTGGTTAGAGAAATGGGATTAAGGCTCTTGAAGGCCCTGAAAAACCTCTTCATATCGCTTTCTCCGCTTTTGGGAATTGGACTCCACAGGCCCTCTCTTTTCCCTTACAGACTGGAAGAGACAAAAGGGGAATCATCCCAGAGCTGATGGCTGGCAGCTATCCTTTCGGAATTACATACTTATAGGAGAAGCAGCCATCAAAGTCAAGGCAGCTTGCCCCATAAGTGGATATTTTGGTTGACAGCCCCCAGGTGTATTGTTAGCTTTTTTAATATGAGGACAGAAGATGCTCTTCCCCTTTAGTCGATAGATTCGTAAATGCGGTCACGGGTTTACTGACCCTGATCGGCCTGAGCTTATGACAAAAGGCGGGACCAAGTGCTGCCCTCGGTGATTACTTTTAACCGTTTGATCAAAATACATCGAAATAATTGCGAATCGAAGCACTTATCCAGGGCTCTTCTGTTCCCTAGGGATGAAGCGTGTACTCGTAATAGCCGGATCCGATTCATCAGGTGGAGCCGGGATTCAGGCGGATATTAAGGTCATTACCCGTCTCAAGGGCCATGCCCTTACCGTCATTACCGCCGTCACCGCCCAAAACTCCCTCGGTGTCTCGGCTATCCATGAGATTCCGGCCCCCTTTATCGGGAAACAGCTCCAGGCCGTTTTTGAAGATATCATTCCCCATGCCTCAAAGATCAGCATGGTCTATTCCGGGGCCGCCATCAGGGAGGTGGTCCGATGGATCCGGACGTACGACCTTCCCAACGTGGTGATTGATCCTGTACTGAGGGCCTCCACAGGCAATTGGCTTTTGGAACAAAAAGCCGTCCCCCTCCTCAAGGAAGAGCTCTTCCCTCTCGCCAGGGTAGTTACGCCCAACCTTTTCGAGGCCGGAATCCTTTCCGGAATAAGGGTGGAGAGCCTGAAGGACATGGCTGAAGCGGCGGGATTGATCAAAAAGACAGGCCCTGACGTGGTGATTACAGGGGGACACCTTAAGGGCAGTTGTGTGGATCTCCTTTTTGATGGGGAAAAGCTGGAGCATTTTTCAGATTCAAGAATTAATACGAAAAACACCCACGGCAGCGGATGCGTCTTTTCATCGTCTTTGGCCGTTTTTTTGGCCGAGGGAAAAGGCGTGATGGAGGCCACGAAATTGGCCCATGAATATGCAAGGGAGGCTATTGTCCATGGGTATGCCTGTGGACAAGGACCCGGCCCTGTGCGGGCCGCAAGGGCGGCACCCTGATGATGTAGCGCCTTTGCCCTTTCCCCCAACTCGCAGCCCGGGAATTCAGGGGAAAAAGACATGACCCAATTAGCCAAGGCCAGATCCGGTTCGGCCACACCGGAGATCAAAAACATCGCCCAAAGGGAAGGGGTTCCTGTTGACTGGCTCATCAAACAGGTTGCCAGGGGAAGGATCGTTATTCCGGCCAACCCCGGGCACAAGAAATCCACACCTTGCGGTATCGGTGAGGGGCTTCTCGTCAAAGTAAATGCCAACATCGGCACCTCCTCCGACCGTGCCATCCTTGACGAGGAATTGGCCAAGCTCAGGGTGTCGGTCCAGGCCGGGGCCGATACAGTCATGGATCTCTCCACCGGCGGCGACATAGACGCCACCCGGCGGGCCATACTCAAGGCCTCTCCGGTTCCGGTGGGGACGGTCCCCATTTACCAGTCCGTCATAGAAACGGTGGAACAAAAGAGGGGCCTTATCGATCTGACGGTGGACAAGATATTCGAGGTGGTGGAAAAAAATGCCCAAGACGGTGTCGACTTTATCACCGTCCACTGTGGTCTCACCAGAGCAGCCCTCGAGACCCTGAAAAAGCAGGGCCGCATCACCCATATCGTCAGCCGGGGAGGCGCCTTTTTGACCACCTGGATGCTCCATCATGACCGGGAAAATCCTCTTTACGAATACTACGAGAGACTCCTCACCATCGCCAAGAAATACGATGTCACCCTGAGCCTGGGCGACGGTCTGAGGCCGGGCTGTCTGGCCGACGCCACCGACCGCGCCCAAATCCATGAACTAATGACCCTGGGAGAACTCACCCGGCTCGCGTGGGAAGAGGATGTCCAGGTCATGATAGAAGGACCGGGTCATGTGCCTCTGGACCAAATTGAAGCCAATGTGTTGCTCCAAAAGAAGCTCTGTCACCATGCACCCTTCTATGTCCTGGGGCCCCTGGTGACGGACATCGCTGCAGGGTACGACCATGTGGCTTGCGCTATAGGCGGCGCCCTGGCCGGCGCTTCAGGGGCCGACTTCCTGTGCTATGTCACCCCCGCCGAACACCTCTGTCTCCCCAGGGTGGAAGATGTCCGGGAAGGGGTTGTGGTAACCAAGATCGCCGCCCACGCGGCGGATATTGCCAGGGGCAACAGGAAGGCTCTGGAAAGAGACAGGGACATGTCTCTGGCCAGGAAACAACTGGATTGGAAGAGACAGATGGAACTGGCCATTGATCCTGAGAAGGCCAAAAGTTACCGGGAAAAGAATCTTCCCGCGGAAGACGACGTCTGTACCATGTGCGGTAAGTACTGTGCCATAAAACAGGTGCGGGAGTATTTCAAGACTTAGGGCCGAGCGCCTGCCTGCTCACTTACCCAGGCAGAATTGACTGAATACCCTTTCCAAGACCTCGTCGGGCGCGGTTTCACCTACGATCTCACCCAGGGCGTCCAGACCGCTTTTCAGTTCCAAGGCCACGATCTCCATGGGTGCCCCTTCTCTCACCCGGGCAGCCGCGTTTCCGAAGAAATCAAAGGCCTTTGACAGGGCCTTCCTGTGTCTGAGGTTGGGGGCCACCGGGGATCCGGTCAGGTCCTTGTCGGCGCTTAGGAGGCATTCCCTGATAGCCCTCCTGAGATCTCCGAAGCCTTCGCCGGTCAAGGCCGATACCCTGACAGAAGGAAGACCCGAGAGCATCTCTTGCACCCTTATCTCTTCGAGCACCGAGGGAAGGTCAATCTTGTTGATGACCACCAAGGCCTTTTTCTCCCCACATCGGGCCAACATCCTCCGGTCTTGGTTATCGAGGGGCCTGCTCTGATCAATAAGGGCCAAGATGAAGTCCGCTTCAGAGAGTTTTTCTTCGGTCAGATCAATGCCTATTTTCTCCACCTCATCGTCCACCTCTCTGAAACCGGCCGTGTCCATCAGCCTCAGGGGCAGGCCTTCAATGGCAAGGGTGGATTCGATCACGTCCCGTGTGGTCCCCGGGACTGGGGTGACAATGGCCCGTTGCTCGTTGAGCAGACGGTTGAGAAGGCTCGATTTTCCCACATTCACCCGGCCCACAATGACGGTACTCACACCGTCCACCCACATCCTCTTATTGTCGTGGGCCTTCAAGAGGGCTTCAACGGGCCCGGTTATCTCCGCCGCGATGCCCTCGGCCGTCTCTTCCCGCGACAGGATCCCGGACTCCTCCTCGGGGAAGTCGATGGCCACCTCCACACGGGCGAGGACATCAACCCCCTTTTGCCGGACTGCCTCAATGGCGTGTCGGAGAGATCCCTTGGTCTGCCGGGAGGCGAGTTCCAGGCCTCTGTCGGATCTGGCATTGATGAGATCGGTGACCGCCTCGGCCTGGGTGAGATCGATCCTTCCGTTCATAAAGGCCCGGAGGGTGAATTCACCGGGTCTGGCCAATCTGGCGCCTTGGTCCAGCACGACCTGAAGGATTCTGGAAAGAAGGAGGTAGCCGCTGTGGGAGTTGATTTCCACCACGTCTTCGCGGGTGTAGGAATGGGGGGCCTTCATCAGGCAGAGGAGGACCTGGTCCACCAGCCCGCCTGAGCTGGGATCGTAGAGGTCTCCTAGATAGAGCCGATGACTCTGGAGGGCCTGGTGGCGCCTCTTGGGCATGAAGATCCTTTGGGCGATTTGGGATGAGTCGGGGCCGCTAAGACGGATGATACCGATTCCAGCCTGCCCCATGGGGGTAGCGATGGCAGCGATGGTATCCTCTTCTGAGGACATGTCTCTCGGAAACCGGATCACAGGGCCAAAGAACCTCTGTCCTGAGATGGGACGCCCTGAACCCCTCCCCCTCAGGCAGGAATGGGGTCATGATTTCTTGGGAAAAATAACCACCTTTTTCAACACCCCTTCGCCCCGGCTTTTCGTGTCCAAATCCGAATCGTCCCTGAGGGCAAGGTGGACGATTCTCCTGTCGTGGGGGTTCAATAGATTGGTGGCCACCGGCTTTCCGATCCTCTTCCCCTTATCGCCCATCTTCAAGGCCATTTGGATCAGATAATCTCGCCTTCTCTGGCGGTAATTCTCGGAATCGACGACAACCTGGGTCCGCTTCTCGAGGTTCTTATTGACGATCCTGTTCACAATAAATTGGAGGGCATCCAGGGTCCGGCCCTTCCTTCCGATCAAAAGACCCGACTTGTCGCCCTGGATGTTGAGCCATATGGTTCCGTCGGTCTGTTCTCCGCTCACTGTGGTCCCTTCCATGGGGATGAGGGCCAGGATCTTCTCCAAAGCCTCCTTGGCAATGGCCAGACCATTTTGTTCCTCCTCCGGTTCCGGTTCCTCGATAGCCGTCCTGACCCTGACCCTGGCTTTCCTGCTGCCTACCAGCCCGAAAATCCCGGCTGAGCCGGGCTCAATGATTTCAATGTCAAGCTCATCTTTGCTGACCTTTAGTTCGCGGCATGCGTTTTCAACGGCTTCCTCAGTGGTTTTTCCCTCAAATTCAAAAGTTTCCATGGTGTTCCTCCAAATATTATGCCGGGCTTTTATGTATACGATACTGCTGGCCTATGGATAGGATGTTGTTCACTAACCAGTAAAGGACCAAGCCTGAAGGAAAATTAATAAACAAGAAGGTGAAGATAATGGGCAAAAACATCATGATCTTTGCCTGGGTCGGATCCCCCGGTGTGGGGGTCATCTTCTGCTGGATAAACATGGAGGCACCCATCAAAAGGGTGAGCACCGGGATCCCTGATGGCGGCGCCATAAAGGGGATCTTAAAAGGGAAGTGAAAAAGGCGATCAGGCGCTGAAAGGTCGTTTATCCAGAGCATGAAGGGGGCATGTCTCAATTCAATGGCATTTCCCAAGATCCTAAAAAGGGCGAAAAAGACCGGTATCTGGATGATCATTGGGAGACACCCGCCCATGGGGTTCACCTTGTAGGTCTTGTACAAGGCCATCATCTCCTTGTTCATTTGTTCCTTGTTATTTTTGTATTTCTCCCTGATCTTGGCCAGCCTGGGTTGCAATTTTTGCATCTCTTTCATAGACTTATAGCTCTTATGGGTGAGCGGCCAGAAGAGAATTTTCACCAGAATGGTCAGCAGGATAATAGAAACCCCAAAGTTATGGATATACTGGTTGAAAAAATGCAGGACATACAGGAGGGGCTTGGCAATAATATCGGTCCAGCCAAAATCAACGGCCTTGTCCAGTTTCTTCCCAAAATCCTTCAGGATGTCCAAATCACGAGGCCCGAAATACAGGGTATAGGCAGAGGAGGTCTGCTCAGAAGGGCCGATTGAAAGGGACGGGGCACTGTAAGAGCCTTCAAGCAATCCGGAGGCAAGCCGCTCTCCTTTGAAAGTCCCCTTGGAATGGCCTTCAGGGACCACTGCGGAGATGAAATAATCGTCCTCATAGGCCACCCAGTCGATGTCTCCGGTAAAGGTCTTTTCCTCGGAGGCCTTCTTGAGTTTCACCTCCTCCAACTCATCATTCATCAGAAGCACGAGGCCCACGTAAGAATAATAGCTGGATTTTTCCTCCGGAGGCACGGCCCTTAGGGTGGCTTCAAAGGCGCCTTGGGCCGTTTGCTCGGAGCCGTTGGCAACGCCGACCTCCAGATCGATTCTGTACCGGTCCGGGTAAAAACGAAAGACCTTTTGGACGGAAAGCCCGTCCTCTGTCCTCTGCCGAAAGACCAGTTCCCGGGGAGAGGATTCCGGCCCCAGCCGGATCGCCTTTTCATCCACCTCATAGACGGCCTTTGGATTTCCGCCCAACCCTTTTGGGGACTGAAACCCCACAGACAGAAAATCACCCATGCCTTGTTCCAGTCCCACCATTTCGATGGGAGGAGAATCAGGGTCCGTACTCTGGCGATATTTCTTGAGCTTGAAACTCTTTATTGTAGGCCCCACATTGCCAAAAACCGCCCTGTAAAGGGGGGTTTCAACTTTAACCTCCCTCTCAGAAACCGCTAGGCCCGCCTCGGGCTTGCGTCCCTCTTGTGTCGGTGTTTGGGGTGGAGGCGAAACCGCGGGGGCCTTCGGGACCTCCACGACCCTCCTCTCCTGCCCTATTTCAGCCGGTTCTCCTTCTTTTCGGGTAGCCTGCTCCTCATTTTGACTAAAAAAGAAAGACCACAGGAGAAGCACCACAAAAGATAAGACAAAAGCCAGTATTGTTTTCGCATCCATTTAAGTTATCCGGTCCTCATTATCACCGCTCCCTTGATGGCCAAGAAACTGCACAGAAACTCAAGGGACAAGGGCCATCGGGTATCAATGGACTATTGGAGGGGGTCATAGCCGCCCGAATGAAAGGGATGGCACTTGAGAAGTCTGACCAGTGCAAGCCCTCCCCCTTTGATGATCCCGTACTTCTCAAAGGCCTGGCGGGCATAAATTGAGCAGGTGGGGTAGAAACGGCAGGAAGGAGGCAGAAAAGGGGAAATGAGTTTTTGATATAAGGCTATCAGGGTAGTGGGAATGTACCTAAGCCTCCACACGAAACCTTTCGTTAAAGAGGACTTTGCCAAGTTCTTTCGTGACCTTTTCGAGGTCCATGTAGCTGGCATCCTTTTTTGCGACGATAACAATATCATGTCCCGGGGGCAGATCTTGCCGGTTCAGTCTGAAGAATTCCCTGATGAGCCGTTTGACTCTGTTCCTTTTCACCGCATTCCCTGTCCTTCTACCAACAGCAACCCCCAATCTCGCAATGCCCAGTCCGTTCTGTTTGAGAATGACAGTAAAATGTCTTGTGTAATGCCGTTCACCCGACCGATTTAGATTGACAAAAGCCGATCTGTTTAATAGTCTTAATAACTTTGGGAACGAGAAGGATCCCATGAAATTATGAAGGAGATCAGCCGCACTCAGAGGGCATGTTTAACCGATAGTCGCTTCCGCCCTTTCGCCCTTCTCCGCTTCAAGACATTGATGCCACCTTTTGTTTGCATTCTGGCCCGGAACCCATGGGTCCGCGCCCGTTTAATATTGCTGGGTTGATAGGTTCGCTTCATGGCAATAATATCCTTCTGGCTTGAATTTACGCAAATTTTTATGTAATCACGCAGGGAAAAAATTGTCAAGGACAATTACGCGTTTCGTAACACTTTAGGTGTTTCCAGTGCTTTTGAGGATCATGACCTCCTTTCTGGTGTGACTGACGGGAAGGCTTCGTCTTTTCTTTGCCTTCGCTTCGCTCGGCGCAGGCCCACGCCCTTCGGGGCGGGTTCCCGGTTTCAAGGTTTATCCATGGGGGAAACCCCTGGCCCCGAGCGAGAGCGAGGGGAACAGCGGGAGGGCCTCCGGCTCGTAGAGCCTACGGCTCGGAGAGGGCAAAACTCCCCTGTGGATAAGCCTTAGAAAAGACCAGCCTGGGAGGTTCGGAACAAAAGAAAGGAGGTCATGATCCGGTTTCATAGAGCTAAAATGATACCGCTTTTCTTATTAGCGTATTTTCTGTTTGATAAATTCATGGACTTCGTATAATTGAAAAAACTCTCGGCAGCCCTATTAACCAGACGAGGAGACGACCATGCTTCTTGATCCCATTTTGGGCATATTCTCCAATGACTTGGCCATCGACCTGGGAACCGCTAATACTTTGGTCTACATGAAAGGCAAGGGAATCGTCTTGAGCGAGCCCTCCGTGGTGGCCGTAAGAAAGGATGGAAAGGGAGCCAACAAGGTACTGGCTGTAGGCAGAGAGGCCAAAATGATGCTGGGACGCACCCCTGGCAACATCGTGGCCATTCGTCCCATGAAGGACGGCGTCATCGCCGACTTCGAGATCACGGAAGCCATGTTGCGCCACTTCATAAGAAAAGTGCATAACAGGAGAACGCTGGTAAGGCCCCGCATCATCATATGCGTCCCCAGTGGAATCACCCAGGTCGAAATGAGGGCCGTCCGGGAATCGGCCGAATCCGCCGGGGCCCGGGAGGTCTTTCTCATTGAGGAGCCCATGGCGGCCGCAATAGGTGCAGGCCTGCCTATCACCGAGCCCACAAGCAATATGGTGGTGGACATTGGAGGCGGAACCACGGAGGTGGCCGTTATCTCCCTTGCAGGAATCGTGTATAGCAAGTCGGTTCGTGTAGGCGGGGACAAAATGGACGAAGCCATCTTGCAACATATTAAACGAAAGTATAATCTCCTCATAGGCATCGGCACCGCAGAAGTGATTAAGACCACCGTGGGCAACGCCTTCCCCAGCGATGATATTGAAACCATTGAGGTGAAAGGCCGGGACCTGGTCACCGGAATTCCGAAAATCCTGACCATTGATTCAGAAGAGATCAGGAAGGCCATCTCCGAACAGGTGGAAACCATCGTTGAAACGGTGCGTATCGCCCTGGAGCAGACCCCTCCGGAATTGGCTGCCGACATCGTGGATACAGGCATTGTGTTAACCGGAGGCGGGTCCTTACTCAAGAACCTCGATCTCCTCTTGAGAGAGGAGACGAAACTCCCCATCACCATCACTGAAGACCCCCTTGCCACCGTGGCTGTGGGTTCCGGTAAGGCCCTGGATAACCTCTCCATCCTGAGAGAGGTTACCATCAAGTAAAGGCCCTTCTTTCTCACCAACCCATGGGCGCCCGCTGAAAGGGAGCGAAGTTGGCCATTGATGGGTATAATAGGATCACGGAAATTTTGGATATGGATCTTTCTCATCGCCGTTGTCCTGTTCCTCCTCTCCTCTAATTCGGGCCAAAGATCCACCTGGAACCCCGCCGAGCGATTCATCATAGAAATCACAGCCCCCTTACAGAAATTCCTCAAGAATACCATAAAGGCTGTAGAGGATTTCTGGCTTGATTATTTTTACCTGGTCAACGTCCGTCAGGAGAACAGGGCATTAAAACGGGAAATCGACGCCTTGAGGCTAGAGAACAGCCGGTACCGGGAAATACTGGCCACCCATGACAGACTCCAGGAGCTCCTTCACTTTAAACAGGCCATACACATGCCGGCTCTGGCCGCTCAGGTCATAGCCCGGGACCCCACTGGATGGTTCAAGTCCATTGTCATTGACAAGGGACTCGAGTCAGGTCTCAAGCTGAACATGCCCGTGGTCAATGCCAGTGGCGTGGTGGGAAGGATCGTTTCCGTGTCCAGGAATTACGCCAAGGTGTTGTTGGTTATCGACCAGAACAGCGCCGTTGATTGCCTGATTCAGAGTTCTCGGGACAGGGGCATGGTAAAGGGACTCTCTGCCGAGACCTGCACCCTGGAGTATGTCTCCAAATCCAGCACGGTGACCGTGGGAGACATGATCGTCACCTCCGGACTGGGCGGCGTATTTCCTAAGGGCCTGCCTGTGGGTAAAGTGGTGAAAGCTAAGGAAGTGAGGGGAGAGCTTTTTAAAGACATAGAGATAACCCCGGCTGTGGATTTCTCCAAACTGGAAGAGGTTCTGGTCATTACGGAGGAAAAGGCGTCATCAAGGGATCAAGCAGAACAGAAATAGGCTTCTACTACCTTTCATGGATGGGGGGGATCTTTTTCATCCTCATCAGGGGGCAATGGGCCGACCTCTTGGGGCCCGAGCTTTTTGAGCTGGACCTCCTGACAATCCTCATCGCCTACCTCTTTTGCTTTTACGGGGATGTGGGAGCCGGGCTCTTCGCGGTGGGGCAGGGGCTCTTGATCGACCTCTTCTCTGGGGGGTTCCACGGACTTTTCTCCAGCCTCTATCTGAGCGTCCTCGCCGCCATCTATTTCGGCTCACTCTTCTTTGATCTCCAGACCCCCCGGGGCCAAATCCTGCTGGTCTCCCTTGGCGTTGTTGTCAAAAAGATCCTCTTCTTTATGCTCATTAAGACCTTTATCACCGGGGCCTGGTTTTCGGAGTCCTTCCTCTGGATTTCTGCGGCCTCGGTCCTGTGCACCGGGCTTCCAGCCCCCCTCTTCTTTAGGCTCTTCGATTACCTTAGAACGACAACAACAGAACACGGAGGCCCTTCACAGGGCCCACCGTGAAGAGGGAAGAAGGCCGCTTTGAGAATAGAGGGCATGCACCAAACCCCCTTGATTCAAAAAGCGCTGTCTTATATCATTTATAAAAACCAATGGAAGGCTTGGGCCCTTTCTTTGTCCCCAAAGCCCTGAGAGAAGTGCCTCTTGAAAACGTCCAATTTCGATCCCCTTTCCGTAGAGATCTTCAACCGCCAGCTCAAGAAGGTGACCGTCGTGGTCCTGGTGGTATTTGGCCTCCTTGTCCTGCGGTTATGGTTTCTGCAGGTCTTGAACGGATCCACTTACCGGGTGAAGTCGGAGAACAACCGGATCCGCCTCGAGGACATCCCTCCTTTCAGGGGGCTCCTCTTTGACTACAAAGGGGGCGTCCTCGTGGACAACCGGCCCTCCTATGACCTCTATGTGATCCCTGAAGAAGTCCAGGACCGCAAGAAACTCCTCCAGACCCTCAAGGACCTGGTAAACCTTGACCCGGCAAAGGTTAAACCCAAGCTCGAAAACCTGGCCCAGGCCTCTCCCTTTAGGCCAGTGTGCCTCAAAAAGGATATAACTCGAAACGAGCTGGCCGTGATTGAGACCCACCGTTTTAACCTCTCCGGGATCATGATCAAGGTGAGGCCCCAGCGGCATTATATCTGGGGGAATCTGGCCAGCCATCTCCTGGGCTACCTGGGAGAGATTGATGAATCCCAACTTAAAAGCGGGAAATACCCTTATAACAAGGCCGGCGACCTTATTGGAAAATCCGGTGTTGAACTGGAATGGCAGGAGAACCTGACCGGGCGGCGGGGCGGTGAGCAGGCGGAAGTGGACGCTGCGGGTCGAAAGATCAGGGTCATTTCAAAAAAACCGCCACTGCCCGGTGCCAACGTATACCTGACCATACACAAGGAGCTTCAGGCCCTGGCAGAGAAGGCCCTTAGCGACAAAAGGGGAGCTGTTGTGGCTTTGGACCCCAATAATGGTAAAGTCCTGGCCCTGGCAAGCAGCCCCTCTTTCAACCCCAATCTCTTCATTCAGGGGATTGACAGGGAAACCTGGAACAGGATCATCTCCTCAAAGGGATTCCCTTTACAGAACAGGGCCCTTTCCGGTCAGTATCCCCCTGGCTCCATATTCAAGATCGTGGTGGCCCTGGCAGGACTCGAAGAGGGGCTCGTGGATCCAGAGGAAGAGGTCTACTGCAACGGTGTCTTTACCCTGGGCCGGGGGGTGTACCATTGCTGGAAGAAGCACGGTCACGGCATGGTGGATCTCCACCGAGCCCTGGTGGAATCCTGCGACGTCTACTTTTACAAACTAGGCATCAAGCTGGGGGTGGACAAGATCGCCCGCTATGCTAAACGATTCGGCTTATCAAAACCCACGGGTTTTGACGCCGGCCAGGAAAAGGGCGGTTTTATGCCTACCAGCCGGTGGAAGCTTAAAAAGTTCGGGGTTCCCTGGCAGCCCGGTGAGACGGTCTCCGTCTCCATTGGGCAGAGCTTTGTCCTGGTCACCCCCATTCAGATGGCCACCTTTATTTCGGCCCTCTATAACGGGGGCACCCTGTATAAACCCCAGGTGACCCACTACGTGGAAAAAGCTCCCGGCCAGAAGGCCCAGAAATTCGTCCCGAGGCCGACGGGTAAATGGGACCTGAATCCACGGAATATGGCGCTGGTAAAGAAGGCCCTCGTGGGCGTGGTCAATGAACCCCACGGTACGGGGTGGCGGGCCAGGCTGAAAGGCATTACCGTGGCGGGCAAAACCGGAACGGCACAGGTCATCGCACTTGAACGGGAAGAGGATTTTGAGAATGAGGCTGACGTCCCTTTTTCAATGAGGGATCACGCCTGGTTTATTGCAGTGGCTCCCGCTGACAGGCCACGTATCGCCGTTGCTGTGGTGGTGGAACACGGCGGTCACGGGGGCAAGGCTGCAGCCCCCATCGCCAGAGAGGTGGTCGAGGCCTATCTGAGCAAGGACCGGCCATCCCGACCTGGAGAAAAGACCTGAGCCCTGTTCGGGGGCCCACCTAAACTTTAGAAAGAGTGAAAGGCATGTTTGATCGCAGGCTGATCCAGAATTTCGATTGGATCTTACTCCTTGTGCTGCTCCTTATCGCTGGGGTAAGCATCATGAATCTTTACAGCGCCACTTATGCCATCCGTGATGTGGGTGGGGGCCGCGTCTTCTTAAAGCACATTTATTGGTTTCTGATCGGTTTCGGCGTCTTTTTTCTCATGACCACTTTCAACTACCACGCCCTGGAACGGCTCGCCTATCCCGCCTACTTCCTTTCCCTGGCCCTTTTGGCCCTGGTATTCGTTACCGGAAAGGCCGCTTCAGGCTCACAAAGATGGCTGGCCGTAGGGTCCCTTTCCTTTCAACCCTCTGAGTTGGCAAAACTGGCCTTGCTCATGGTTCTGGCCAAATTTTTCAGTGACCGGGGCGGGTATCAGGAATCCCGGTTGCGAGATCTATGGCAGCCCTTTATCCTCATAGGAATCCCTTGCGCCTTGATCTTGAAGGAGCCGGACCTCGGCACAGCCATCCTCTTGATTTTCGTTTCCCTCTCGCTGATCCTTTTTGTCCGGGTCCACTGGAAATCACTCCTGATTCTGGCCTTGTCGGCCATCTCGCTGGCCCCTTTTATATGGTTTAACCTCAAAGAATATCAACGCATGCGAGTCCTGGCCTTCCTCAGGCCCGACATGGATCCCCTGGGCTCTGGATACCACATTAATCAATCCAAAATCGCTATTGGATCAGGCCTTTTCTGGGGAAAGGGTTTACTCAAGGGGACCCAGACACGACTCCATTTCCTCCCAGAGCAGCACACGGACTTCGCCTTTTCCGTATTGGCCGAAGAGTGGGGTTTCATTGGATCCGGATTCCTTCTCTTGGCCTATCTCTTCCTCATCCTGTGGGGTCTCAATATCGCCAAAAACTCGAAAGACAAGTTCGGCTCCATGATCGCCATAGGAATTGTGGCCCTAATCTTCTGGCAGGTGACCATCAATGTGGGGATGGTAACAGGGCTCTTGCCCGTAGTTGGAATCCCTCTCCCCCTCTTCAGCTATGGCGGTTCTTCGTTGGTGACCACCATGGCCGCCCTGGGAATACTCATGAATATCAGCATGAGGCGTTTCATGTTCCAGTAGGGGCCTTCTTTATACATCCCGGGCCCTTTTTGGCACCTACAGCCCGAGTTCCCCTGCAATCCCTTGCATGGCGGTCAAGCAGATCCGGGAGAATTCGTCAAGATCCAGGCCCAATTTTTCACACTCCATGATGGTTTCCCGGTTCACGCTGGCGGCAAAGGCCTTTTCTTTCATACGCTTTTTGATGGACTTGGCCTTCACACTGGCAATTTTCTTGTCCGGGTACACCAAGGTGGTGGCGATAATAAGGCCCGTTATGGTCTCCCCTGCCGCCAGGGCGTGGTGGAACCGCTCCGATCGCTTTTCCCCATGGGCCTTTTCATTGTGGAGTTTAACGGCCTGGATGATCTCCTCATCAAGGCCCTTTTCCCTGAGGATCTCCTCGGCCTCCAAGGTATGCCTGGACAGGTCCCCCTCAACCATTTCCACGTCAATATCGTGGAGGAGACCGGCCAATCCCCATTTTTCCTTGTCCTCACCCAGTCTCTCCGCCAGGGCACTCATAACCGCTTCGGAGGCCAGGCAGTGTTTGATCATGTTTTCATTCTTGATGTGCTCCTCCAAGAGGGCCAGAGCCTCCTTTCTGTCTATGCCGTAAGACATGTCGCCTCCTCTTTCATCGCCTCTCTTCGCCCGGATTTAGTACTCTGCCTCAGCCAGCCAGCTCCGGCACCTTGTCCACCAATTTCTCAATCCCTTCGGCCACGGCCTTTATGCCCGGAACCAGCTGCCATCACGGCCACCTGGATCTCTGAAGGAAAAAGTTCAACGAAACCGAAACGTTAACGATGTTCTTCCGGCCGCCAAGGCCCTCTCAAGGAATATTAAAATCCCCTGCCCATCCTGTCAAATCAATTCCGGGAATAAAGTCTATGACCTCCCGGGGCATCGCTTTTTCTTGCATGCCACCAGGCTCTGTGATAAGAGATTGGGTCACCCGATGGCGGGTCCTGGAGCCTGGATGTCCACAGAAAACCATCAAATTTTTATTCAAACGACTGCAGGAACGGACATTATCGACCTCACCCCTGATGTCACCATAGAGGTGAGTCAATCGATGATCCGGCAAGGCTCTGTCACCCTCTTTATCCCGGGGTCAACAGCGGCCCTTACCACTATTGAATTCGAGCGGGGTGTGATCAACGACCTGAAAAAGGCCATTGAAAGGATGACCCCCCAGGACATGTATTATGAACACAACGAAAGATGGGGGGACGGCAACGGCTATTCCCATGTTCGTGCAGCCCTCCTGGGCCCAAGTCTTCACATTCCCTTGTGGGACGGGACCCTGACCCTGGGAACATGGCAGCAAATTGTACTTCTTGATTTTGATAACAGGCCCAGAAAGCGGCGAATAGTGGTGCAGATTTCGGGAGAAGAAACAATCGGGTCCTGAGGTTTTCGGCCCCCAGGGGAGAAAGGGGGCGACATTTTCGAGGTTTTTTGTTTGGCAAGGTTTACTCCCACGAGTCCCTCAACGGTAAGGACAAAGCTCACTTTTCCAGATCATGAATTGATCCAGGCCCTCTGTGGAGAGCAAAACAGTCACCTGAAAGTGCTCGCCGAGAAGATCGGGGTCACTGTCCACGCCAGGGGCAACTCCCTCCTCCTTGAGGGGGGGGACTGGGAAGTGGAACTGGCCGGTAAGGTCTTGCACCAACTCTACGAGTTGCTCAAATCCGGTTTCCCTGTTTACCGTAATGATGTGGATTACGCCGTCAGGATCTTGAGCAGAGATC
This sequence comes from uncultured Desulfobacteraceae bacterium, assembly GCA_964573885.1. Taxonomy (GTDB): domain Bacteria; phylum Desulfobacterota; class DSM-4660; order Desulfatiglandales; family Desulfatiglandaceae; genus CAZNLL01. The sequence goes on from CAZNLL010000003.1 coordinate 49,440, forward strand.
AATCGCAGGAGCTCAGGGAAATATTCAAGGATGAGGTCTATATTTCTTCCCAAAAAAAGCTGATAACTCCCAAAACCGTTAACCAAAAACAGTATATTGATAGTATCAGGAGATTTGATATCGTTTTTGGAATCGGGCCTGCCGGCACGGGTAAGACCTATTTGGCCATGGCCATGGCCATCTCGCGGTTGGTCAAAAAGGAGGTCAGCCGCCTCATCCTCACCAGGCCCGCCGTAGAGGCCGGAGAACACTTGGGCTTTCTTCCTGGAGACCTCTACGAAAAGGTCAACCCCTATCTGAGGCCCTTGTATGACGCGCTCCATGACATGATGGACTTCGAAAACGCCTCCCGGCTGCTTAATCAGGGCGTGATCGAGGTCGCCCCCCTTGCCTTCATGCGGGGGAGGACCCTCAATGACGCCTTTGTCATTCTGGACGAGGCCCAGAATGTGACCTCTGAGCAGATGAAGATGTTTCTGACCAGACTGGGCTTTAGCTCCAAGGCCGTTATAACGGGGGATGTGACGCAAACAGACTTGCCCGACGGCAAGATCTCAGGTCTCATTGAGGCCCAGGAAATCCTTCGAGGCATAAAGGGAATCAGGTTTATTTACTTTTCCAGAGATGATGTAATCCGACATCCCCTGGTTCAAGAAATTATTGACGCCTATGACCGCTCGGAGAAAACGGGGCGTTCAGGCCATGAAAAGGCACAATGATCACCCTATTCCTGGATCCGGTCCAATAGAGGGGAAATAGGGATTTTAAAGAGGAAATTGGACGTGCAAAAGCCCGATAAGACAAAAAAGGGGCCTTTTGTGAGGCGAAAACAGGGAAAAAAAGGGGGGGACAGAGAGGCCCTCACCCGGAGCGGGAGACCCGTAAAAAAGGCCCATCCTCCTTTTTGGGGAGAAGCCAAGAAATGGTATATCCTCTTCGGCTTGAGCGTCATCATATCGGTTCTTCTCTTTCCCAATATCCTGGCTCCGCCCAAGCTTTATAAGCTTGGCGATGTGGCTGACAGGGATATTAAGGCCTCCCATGAGTTTCTCATTGAAAATCGTGAGCTAACGGAGAAGGACCGACAGGAAGCAGTCAAGGCCGTCCTTTCTGTGTATGATTTTGACCCTACCTCGGGGAATCTGGTCTCCAGGGTACAACTGGCCTTCAAAGAAGGGAGGCAGTTTTTGACCCAGACCTTGGCGCCCGGGGGACCCGGGAACGAGGCCCCCCCAAAGAAAGAGGGGACCCCCGGCGGTCCTTTTACGGAAGAACGGTTCTTCGAGCTGCTGGATATCCCCGTAGACCACAAGGCCTTTGATATCCTTGTGAAAAACGGGTTCCCTAAGGAGGCGGAAGAGGCCATCATCGGCCTGGCCATGGAAGTCCTCAAAGACGGGATGGTGAGCAATAAGAATATGCTCATGAGCCAGGGCAAGAAAGGGATTATTCTTCACGATATCCATACCGAAAAAGACCTTAAAGTCAGCAACCTGGACCGATTTAATGACCGCCAGCAGGCCCGCCGGCTCATAGAGGGCCAGTACACCCAACTGAGCAAAACTTTGGGCTCAGAGGCCCTGGCCCGGGTCTCCATAGAATTAGCCATCGATTTAATCAGGCCCAATCTTACCTTCAACAAGAGGGAGACCGAACTCAGGAAGGATCTCGCCCGAAAGTCGGCAAAGCCCTCCTATTTTAAGGTCAAAAAGGGGGAAATGCTTGTGAGGGAGGGAGAGCGCATTAAACCCGAGCACCTCCTCAAGCTTTCCGAACAGCACAAGTATTTAAGGACCAAGCAGATGCTGGGCCGGGCCCCTGCCATGGCCTTATTGATCGGTTTTTTTCTCTCAGCCATGTACCTTGTTGGTTTCATAACCAGACGGTCTTCAGGGTCGGAAACAAAAGATCTCCTCTTTATCGCCGTGAGCCTGCTGGCCATCTTCCTGGTCGTCATGGCTTCCAATTTCATGTCTGAAGAAATCGCCAGGGGGTTCAAATATTTTAATGACAGAACCCTCCTTTACGCCATCCCTGTGGCAAGCGGCGCCATGCTCATTGCGATCTTCCAGGGCATGGGCATTGCCGCGAGTTTTTCCCTCATTATCTCCGTGCTGGCTTCTCTGGCCGTGGACGGTCGCGTTGAGTTCTTTCTCTATTTCTTCATAAGTTCCCTGGTGGCGGCATACGGGGTTCAGGACTGCCGGGAGAGGGGCATCTTTATCAAGACCGGGCTCAAGGTCAGTGCCTGCAACATGGTGGTGGCCTTTTCCATCGAGACCCTGTACGGTTCGTTTTACGGGTTTGAAGGCCTGCTGGCCCTGGCATCGGCCTTTGTGGGCGGCATGCTGGTGGGAGTCATTGCCACCGGTATCCTGCCGGTCATTGAAATGGCCTTTGGTTACACTTCGGACATCAAGCTCTTGGAACTCGCCAGCTTGGACCAACCTCTTTTACGAGATCTTATGGTCCGAGCCCCGGGAACCTACCACCACAGTGTTATGGTAAGCCACATGGTGGAAGCCACGGCCAAGGCCATTAACGCCAATCCCCTCCTGGCAAAGGTCGCCGCCTATTATCACGATATCGGCAAGCTGAAAAAGCCGCTCTACTTCGTGGAAAATCAGGGAGACTGTGAAAACAAGCATGAAAAGCTGGCCCCGTCCATGAGCAGCCTCATCCTCATATCCCATATTAAGGACGGTGTAGAGCTGGCAAAAAAGCACAAGCTGGGCAGGGAGATTATAGACATCATCAGACAACATCACGGCACAAGCCTGATTACCTATTTTTATGAGAAGGCCAAAGAACAGGGAGAAAAAAAGGCCGGCAAGTCGCCCAAAATCAAAGAAGAAGATTTCCGCTATCCCGGTCCCAAACCCCAGACCAAAGAGGCTGGTCTGGTCATGTTGGCGGATGTGGTGGAGGCCGCTTCCAGGAGCCTCGTGGACCCGACAGCCGCCCGTATCCAGGGTATGGTCCAAAAAATCATCAACAAGGTCTTCTCCGACGGTCAATTGGATGAATGCGAACTCACCTTGAAAGACCTCCATGAAATCGCCAAGAGCTTTAATAAAACCTTGAGCGGCATCTTCCACCACCGCGTGGACTACCCCGAGCCCGTGGCCAGAATGGCCGCCTCTCGCCAAGGCACCCGCTCAGGGGAAATGGGCGCCCCCTTGAAAAAAGGAGAAAATGGAAATACAAATCACCTGTCACCGGCGGACTCTTCCGGTAAAAAACCGGAGGATAGAGGCGAGAATGGGGAAAGTCTTAAAAGACTTGGGTTGTCATGACAAAGAGCTGAGCATCCTGTTTACAGACGACAACGAGATCGCCCGGTTAAACAACCAATATCTGGGGAGAAAAGGCCCCACCAATGTACTGGCCTTTCCCATGACCGGGGGACCGGGGACGGACATGTCCACCGCTATGTTGGGAGATGTGGTCATCTCCGTAGATACGGCAGCCCGGGAAGCCGCGGAGACAGGAGAAACCCTGCAAGGAACCATTGATCGACTGCTGATCCACGGGCTTCTACACCTCCTCGGTTATGACCATGAAACCTCCCCGTCGGGTGCCAGAACCATGGAAGAGGAAGAGAAGCGACTCTTGGCAACGATTAAGGAGGATTAAGGTATGGCCCGCTTAGCGGTAAACGTCGACCATGTGGCCACCGTGCGCCAGGCGAGGGGGACACATGAACCTGATCCGGTTCTGGCCGCGGCCCTGGCCGAACTCGCAGGGGCGGACGGCATCATCTGTCATCTGAGGGAAGACAGACGTCACATCAATGACAGGGACCTCCGGCTCTTGCGCCAGACCGTGAAGACCAGGCTTAATTTGGAGATGGCCGCCGTGGAGGAAATGGTGGAAATCGCCTTGCACACCAAGCCCGATCTGGTCACCCTTGTGCCTGAGAGGCGGGAGGAACTCACCACAGAGGGAGGCCTTGATGTCAAGGCCAGGCCGGAGCAGTACCGGCAGGTCACCGAGCGTCTCCAGGGCGGAGGGATCCAGGTCAGTTTTTTTATAGACCCCAACCCGGAACAAGTCAAGGAAGCCCACCGGTGCGGGGCCGATGTGGTGGAAATCCACACGGGTCATTACACCGATGCCTCAACGGAACAAGAGGCGAATCAACGCTTTCAGGGCATTGCCGAGGCCGTGGGTACGGCCAAGGAACTCGATCTTGGCGTCAGTGCGGGGCATGGGCTCAACTATATTAATGTCAAATCCTTTAAGGCCCTCCCTGATATCGAGGAATACAGCATCGGTCACAGCATCGTGGCCAGAGCGGTCCTCACCGGCTTTGAGAAGGCCGTCCGCGAGATGATCTCTCTGGTCAAAGATTTTTAGTCATAGCCGAAGAAACGGGGTGAGATGATATACGGTATCGGTGTTGACCTCGTACACACCCCCAGATTTGAAAAGGCAATCGAGAGATGGGGAGGCCGCTTTATCCAGCGCGTCTTTACCCCGAATGAGGTCAAGCTCTGTTTTGACCGGCCTTCCCCTTCATCCGCCTTCGCCCTTCGCTTTGCAGCCAAAGAGGCCTTTTCCAAGGCCCTGGGAATGGGAATGAAGCGGGGTCTCAGATGGCGTGAAATAGAGGTTTTCAACGATCCCAAGGGGAAGCCGGGTCTTGCCCTTCAAGGGAACTCCCTGGAGTTATGCCGGAGCCGAGGTGTTATCGCCTCCCATCTGAGCCTTTCTGACGACGGGGAATACGCCCTGGCCATGGTGGTCCTGGAAAGGGGTAAGGGTTCGGAAGAGGGTTCATCATGTGGAAGGCCGTCGATGTAATGACCACCCGGGTCATCACCGTAAAAAAGGATACAAGCCTTAAGGAACTGGCCACCTTGCTTTACGAAAATCATATTAACGGTGTGCCGGTGATAGATGACGAGGGGATGCTTATTGGCGTCATCTGTGAAAGCGATTTGGTTCGGAAAGGACAGAAACTCCACATACCCACAGCAGTGGCTCTCTTTGACGCGGTCTTTTATTTGGAGAGCCCAAAAAAAATGGAAAAAGAGATCCAGAGGCTCAACGCCACCACTGTGGCTGATCTCTACACCCGGGATGTGATTACCGTGGAGAAGGGTACACCCATTGACGAAATCGCCACCCTCATGACCGAGAAGAAGGCTTACACCATCCCGGTGATGGATGGCGACCGGCTTGTGGGCATCATAGGAAAGGGGGATCTCTTAAGGGCCCTTATCCCCTGAAGGGTAATTGTGATAGGTAGGGAGCCGCTTGAGTGGCGGGTGCCCGCACTCGCGACTGCCACCGGGTGAAGACGCGCCAAGAGAGGGCCCATGACAGCCGAAGAACAACTCACATATCTGTCCGCCTCAGCGGAAAACACCATCAACCTGGGCCGGAGACTGGGCAGGGTTCTTGAAAGAGACGATGTGGTCGCCTTGACCGGGGAATTGGGCAGCGGCAAGACATGGTTCACCAAAGGTCTTGCCCTGGGCCTGGAGGTCTCTAAGGATATAATCATTACCAGTCCCTCTTTCTCCCTGGTCAATGAATATGAAGGCCGGCTCACTTTCTTTCATATGGATGCATACCGATTGGAAAGGCTCTCTGAATTTTTGTCGGCCGGTCTGGATGAGTATTTTTACAGAGGGGGGGTTGTGGTCATGGAGTGGGCGGATCGCTGGCCCGAAATCCTGCCTGATTCAAGGCTCAGGGTCCACTTTACCATCCTGGATGACTCCACGAGAAGGATTACCTTCTCGGGTTTTCATCCGAGGGCCTTGGATATTTTGAAGAATCTGGAGCACTCCTCAGGGAGAGGTTGAGACATGGCACTCGTTGTTCAGAAATACGGTGGCACCTCCGTAGGGACCATTGAAAAAATCAGGGCCGTTGCCGAGAGGGTCATTGAGTCTTACAAGGCGGGGAATCAGATGGTGGTGGTCCTTTCGGCCATGGCCGGACAAACAGACGGCCTGATTCAGCTGGCCCGGGAAATGACCGATGATCCGGATGCCAGAGAGCTTGACGTGCTCCTGTCCACGGGAGAGCAGGTGACGGTAGCCCTTTTCGCCATGGCCGTGAAGTCCATGGGTTATGACGCCCGCTCCCTGCTGGGCTTTCAGGTGGGCATTCATACGGATCGCCTTTACGGAAAGGCGAGGATTCACGAGGTTGATACGGAACGGCTGAGAAAAGAAATTGATAAAAACAGGGTGGTCGCCGTGGCCGGATTTCAGGGCCTTGATGAACGGGGAAACATCACCACCCTGGGCCGGGGCGGATCGGATACCACCGCCGTGGCCCTGGCCGCATCCCTCAAGGCCGATGTGTGCGAGATTTACACGGATGTAGACGGCGTCTACACCACGGATCCCAACATATGCCCGAAGGCCAGGAGGATGGATTACATCTCTTACGACGAAATGCTTGAGATGGCCAGTCTGGGTGCCAAGGTCCTGGAGATCCGCTCTGTTGAATTTGCCAAAAAGTTTAATATACCCATCCACGTACGATCCACCTTTGCCAAGGAAGGGGGGACCATGGTAGTCGCCGAGACAAAGGACATGGAGAAGGTTCTGGTGTCAGGGGTCGCCTACAACAAAAACGAGGCCAGGATCACCGTAAAAAAGGTCCCGGATCGGCCCGGCATCGCCTGCCAGGTATTCGAACCCGTTTTTGAAGCGGGTATTGTGGTGGACATGATCGTCCAGAACACGAGTGAAGACGGATTCACCGATCTCACCTTTACGGTGCCCAAGACGGACTTTTACAAGACCATGCAACTCGTGGGTAACACGGCCCTGGAAATCGGCGCCGAAAGGGTCCTGGGGGATGAGGATATCGCGAAGGTATCCATCATAGGCGTGGGGATGAGGAGCCATGCAGGGGTAGCCAAAAAGATGTTCGAGACCTTGGCCGATGAAAACATCAACATCATGATGATCAGTACCTCTGAGATCAAGGTGTCGGTGGTGATCGAGGAGAAGTATACGGAGCTTGCCGTTCGGGTGCTTCACAACGCCTTTGGACTGGATGCATGACCTTCGGTGAAACAATCCATAAACGGACTGGAGGAATATTGTTCCTCTTGCTCCTGCTCCTCCTCGCCCAACTGAGAGAGGGCCATTCCGGGCCATCCGGTCGGGAGAAATCCCATGATGAGAAGGCCTTTTACGTGCAGGTTTCAGGTGACGTTCCCTATCCGGGGGTGTACACCTTTTCCATGGAGCCTCCGCTGAGAGACCTCCTGACCCTTGCCGGAATAGGGGACCACGAAGGCCTTTCCTACGATGCGGTCCCCCTCAGGAACGGGGCCGAGGTGGAGGTCTGCGATCACAAGGAGTCCCTGGGGATTCGTATCTCGGACATGTCGGCCTTCTTTAAGATGACCCTAAGAATTCCCCTTTCACTGAACCGGGAATCGGCTGAAGGGCTCACCGCCATTCCAGGCATTGGACCTAGGACCGCCGGCGCCATTGTTAGGGAAAGGGCCGAAAGAGGCGGATTTCAGGAGTTGGACGAGCTCCTGTCTGTACCAGGGATCGGCCCCGCCCTTTTGGAAAAGATGAGACCTTATTTGGACTTATAAGGAAACACAGGAAAGAGGCCTTGCCATGAGAATTAAGACGACGATTCCAGACTGGTTGATCGGACTGGTGATGACCCTTTTCTTCCTTTTCATTACCCTCACGGGCATTTTGGACTTTACCGACTCCATTGAAATGAAGACCTTTGATTTCAGGGCGAAAATAGCGGCTCCCGGAGAAAGAAATCCCGACATTGAGCTTGTCGTTATTACCGATGACGATCTCTCTGAGTTGGGACGTTTTCCATGGCCCAGGCATATTTTGGCCCAGGGAATCCAGAACCTGGCCCTTGCCGGGGCTAAGGTGATCGCCTTGAATATCCTCTTTACTGAACCCGAAGAAAGCGCAGGACTCAAGGCGGTCGAGCATCTGAAGCAGAGTTACGAAAACCTGGGGCTGGCCCAGCAAGGCCCTGGTCTCACCTTTCTCAAAGAGCTTTCCACCACCCTGAATGATCTGGACAACGACGCCAAGCTGCACAGTGCCCTCGAAAAGGCAGGTAACGTGGTCCTGCCCGTGTATTTTGACACCTTTACAACCGGGCGGGATGTCCAGGTCCCTGATTTTATAGCCAAGAACGCCTACAAGCAAATCAGGGGGACGGACCGCGAATGGGCCGTGTCATCCCTGATCTGGCTTTCCAAGCTAAAACCGCTCCTTCCCTCCTTTGCAGAGGCAGCGGCCGGAATCGGCCATATAAACCTGTTCCCCAGCCTGGACGGCTATATCAGGAATGAGGTCCATGTACTGGGCTATCTTAAGGAAACCTATTTTCCCTCCTTTCCCATGGCCATTGTAAAACTCTTTAAGGGGCTCAAAGACGAAGATATCACCGTGGTTTTGGGTGACGGAATCAACCTCAGGGTGAGCCCCTCTACCGTGATCAACGTACCCGCCGTGGACCCCCAGATGAGAACCCTTATCAACTGGAACCAGGGACCCAACATCGCCTTTCATCAAACGCCTTTTACCAAGGTTTACAAGAATCAAGTCCAGACAAGCCTCTTCAGGGACAAAATCGTGATCATCGGACCTGTTGCACCGGGGATAGGGGACCGCTTTGTGACACCCATTTCCGGCAATCTTCCAGGCGTGGAAATAGTGGCCAATTCCGTAGCCAACATTCTCAACCAGCGCTTTTTCTCCCGACCTTCCTGGATTCCTCTTGCCGAACTGGGCGCCCTGGTTCTCTTCGGCCTCTTCATCACCCTCGTCCTTCCCAGGTTGAAGGCGGGGACCGGGGCCCTCACCACCCTGGGGCTGCTGGTGGTCTATGCCTTTTTCGGCATCCTGCTCTTCTTCTCCTACAATATCTGGTTGAAGATTACCCCTCCCCTTATGCTGCTGATCATAGGTTATGTGCTGGTCATCTCTAAGCACTTCCTGGTCACTGAAAAAACCAAGGAAAAGGTCGAAGCCGATTCCGTGGAAACCAACAAGATGCTGGGGATCTCCTTCCAACAACAGGGTATGCTGGACCTGGCCCTTGAAAAATTTCAGCGCCTTCCCCTGGAAGAGGATGGCGTCAAGGACCTCTTGTATAACCTGGGCCTGGACTATGAGCGCAAGAGACAGTTTTCAAAGGCCCTGGCCACTTACAAGATGATCATCCAGGACGGATCCAACTTTAAAGATCTCGACGAGCGGGTCCCCAGGCTCAAGGATGCTGAAGCCACCATGATCTTCGGGACCTCCGGAGCAAGGCACCCGGGTGATATCGGTGCCACCCTGGTGGACACAGACACCAAGCCCACCCTGGGTCGCTATGAGGTGATCGGCGAGCTGGGACGGGGAGCCATGGGTGTGGTTTACAAGGGTGAGGACCCCAAGATACACAGGACCGTGGCCATCAAGACCGTCAACCTCTCCGAATTCGATGCAGAATCCCTTGAAGAGGTCAAGGACCGTTTTTTCCGCGAGGCCGAATCAGCAGGCTTACTCACCCATCCTAACATCGTCACCATCTATGACTGTGGAGAGGAGCACGATCTGGCCTATATCGCCATGGAATATTTGGATGGTGAAGACCTGGAGAAATATACGGAACCGGAGGAATTACTTCCCATCAGGGATATCCTGGATATCGGTGCCAGAGTGGCGGAGGCCTTGGATTACGCCCACAGCAAGGATATCGTCCACCGGGATATCAAACCCGCCAATATTATGAGACTCAAGGGAACCAATAATATCAAGGTGACGGACTTCGGCATCGCCCGCATTACCTCATCGTCAAAGACCAAGACGGGTATTGTCCTGGGTACGCCTTCCTATATGTCTCCTGAGCAGGTCTCAGGCAAAAAAGTGGACGGTCGTTCCGATATATTCTCCTTAGGGGTGGTCCTTTTTGAAATGTTGACCGGTCAAAAGCCTTTTACCGGAGAGGACATTACCTCTCTCATGTTTAAGCTCGCCAAGGAAAAGCATCCCTCCCCCAGGGAGATCAATAAACGAATTCCGCCGGTGGTGGAAAAAATCATCGACAAGGCCCTTGAAAAAGACCTCAATAAGCGATACCAGACCGCAGGGCAAATGGCGGTACACCTCAGGCAGGTGGTGGCCAGGATCGACCAGATTCAGGCCCAAAAAAAGGCCGGGGCCGGCGGTTCATGATCGTCCTGGGGATAGACACATCCTGTGACGACACCTCTGCCGGGGTGGTGGCCCACGGAACGCGGGTCTTTTCCAATGTGGTCCACTCTCAGGTCACCCTTCATCACCCCCACGGCGGGGTCGTGCCCGAACTCGCATCCAGGGAACATATCAGAAACATTATGCCCGTGGTGGAAGAAGCCGTCACCAGGGCCGGTCTCCGGATAGATGACCTGGAAGGCATCGCCGTGACCGTTGGTCCCGGTCTGGTGGGCTCACTCCTGGTGGGGCTTTATTATGCCAAGGGCTTGGCCTATGCCCTGGGCATCCCCTTGGCGGCCGTGAATCATTTGGAGGGCCATATTCTGTCCATTTTTCTGGAAGAGGAGGTGCCGGCCTTCCCCTTCGTGGCCCTCACCGTGTCCGGTGGACACACCAGCCTTTACCATGTGAAGGGATACGGCCAATACATTCAGATGGGGCAAACCCTGGATGATGCAGCGGGTGAAGCCTTCGACAAGGTGGCCAAGATACTGGGGCTCGGCTATCCTGGAGGGGTGGTGATTGAACACCGGGCCCAGGAGGGTGATGAAGCAAAAATCCCCTTTCCCAGGGCCTGGTTATCCGACTTTTCCCTCGATTTCAGTTTCAGCGGCCTGAAAACCGCGGTGGCCCTGTACATCAAGAAATGGCACAAAGGCGGTGTGGAAAATACAGGTGCCGTACTGGCGGATATCGCCGCCTCTTTTCAGGAGGCGGTCATCGACGTTCTGGTCCACAAGGCCATGAAGGCCACGGCACAGGTAGGGGCCCTGGCCTTGGTGATGGCCGGAGGGGTGGCCTGCAACCAGAGATTGCGGACCCGGCTGCGGGAGGAGGCGCACAAGGACAAGGTACGGGTCTATTATCCCCGCCCCGAATACTGCACAGACAACGGTGCCATGATCGCGGCAGCAGGTTTCCACCGCCTTTTGGCCGGCGAGCGGGCCGCCCCCTCCGGTGACGTAAAATCCAAGTACCTCATCTCTGACCTCCCGCCTCTTGGCGCCCCTCCTTCTTATGCCGCCCATGCTTCGAAAAGGAAGATCTAATCCCCCGGATAATCCGGAAAAACCCCAGGGCCACCCATCCAAAAGAAGTGGTGAAAAGGTTTTATAGATGCTAGAATTAAAAGTTTGGTTATTAATGGCTGCCCCATCCCCGGGCGTGTTTTCCCGGAGAGGGAGATCCTTTGCCAAACATCGGATAAGGTCTACACGCTTTGAAACTGTCCAGGCAGATCAAGTATTATTACCTGCGATTCATCCGCCTCAGGGGCGAGCCTCATGAACTGGCCTTGGGCCTGGGCTTGGGTGTCTTTTGCGGAATGCTGCCCATCCTCCCCTTTCAAACAGCCCTGGCCGTTACCCTGGCCCTCCTTTTTAGAGGCAGCAAAATCACTGCGGCCCTGGGGACCTGGATCAGCAACCCCTTGAACTGGTACTTCATTTATTACTACAGCTATAAGATCGGCGGATTTCTCCTGGGGCTTCCCGAAAAAAACGCGGTGGTGACATCCATCATGGAGGCCGTCCGCTCCGGCGAGGAGTTTTTGACCATCGTGGCGAAGATCCTTGGGGCCGGCGGATGTATGGCGGCGGCCTTTCTCCTGGGTGGATTCCTGATGGGCCTTGTGGTGGCGCCCCCCTTTTATTTTATTTTTCTTCACTTCTTCAGGCGTCTGAGAACCTGGCGCCAATTAAGAAAGGCCCGGCGGAACGGGCTTTTGGAAGAGCCATGAACACGGGCCCGGCATTCCGACCAAAAAGGCGCTTCGCCCAGCATTTCCTCGTTAAAGAGAAGGTCATCCATAAGATCATTGTCAGGGCAGGACTTGATCCCTCGGACGTGGTCCTGGAGATAGGCCCGGGGCAGGGGGCTCTGACCCTCCCCCTAGCCCGGCGGGTGGAGCGGGTCATCGCCGTGGAAAGGGACAGGACCCTCATAGGCCCTCTTGAAGAAAGACTTTCCCGGGGCGGCATCACCAACGTGACCGTCATCAATCATGACATCCTCGCATGGGACTTCCGGAACCTGGGCTTTCCCTCAAAAAGAATTCGGGTTATGGGAAACCTTCCCTACAATATATCCTCTCCCGTTCTTGAAAAACTCATCCATTACAGGGCCCTTTTTAAAAAGGCGGTGCTCATGTTTCAGGCGGAGGTCGCTCAAAGGCTGACCGCCGCACCGGGCAACAAGTCATATGGGGCCCTTACCCTCTTGGTTGGATTCCACGCCCGGTCCGCAATGCTTTTCCAGGTGCCCCGGGAGGCCTTTTATCCCAGGCCCAAGGTGGACTCCATGGTGGTGGAACTGGATTTTGAAAGTCCCTACCCCAGCTCTTCGGCCCTGCAAGCCCCTTTCAAGGCGGTGGTCAAGGGGGCCTTCTCCCATCGAAGGAAAACCCTGGCCAATGCCCTTAAAAACGCCCTTCCCCGCGAGGACCTGGAAACCCTCCACAAGGCCTTTGAGGATTGCGGCATCGACCCCGGAAGGCGGGCGGAAACCTTGCATATGGATCAATTTATGTGCCTCGCCAGAGCTCTTGTGTTGACAAAAGAAGGATTAAAAGATAATGATTAATATTTTTGTCTTGATAGATTATACCCGAACGAAACGAGGTCCCCATGGAAATCATAGAGACTGTTCAGGAGATGCAGCAACGCTCTGAGATGCTCAGGTCAAAAGGCGTCACCCTGGCCTTGGTTCCCACCATGGGTTTCCTCCACGAAGGCCATCTGTCCCTCATGCGGGTGGGCAAAAGGCATGCGGACAAGCTGATCATAAGCATCTTTGTGAATCCCACCCAGTTCGGGCCCACTGAGGACTATGCCGAGTACCCCAGAGATATGGAGGGGGACCTGGAAAAGGCCCAGTCTGTGGGGGTAGACATGGTCTTCTCTCCCAGCGTTGAGGAGATGTACCCCCAGGAATTTCAGACCAAGGTAAGCGTAGCGGAAGTGACCCGCCACCTCTGCGGACTTGCAAGACCGGGGCATTTTGACGGGGTCACCACCGTTGTGGCCAAGCTTTTTCATATCACCAAGCCCCATATCGCGGTCTTCGGGCAAAAGGACTACCAGCAGTTGACCGTAATCAGCCGGATGGTCATGGACCTGAATATGGATATCCAGATTATCGGGGCACCCACAGTGAGAGAGCCCGCCGGATTGGCCATGAGTTCCCGGAATGCCTATCTCAGTCCCGAAGAAAGAGAATCCGCTTTGTGCCTCAAGAAATCCTTGGACCTGGCCGAGCAGATGTTCCAACAAGGGGAAAGAGATGCCCTAAAGATCAAGGGTGCGGTTGAAGCCTTCATCAAAAAGCATCCCTTCACCGAGATAGAATACGTCAACCTCTGTGATCCCACCCTCCTCAACGACTTGCAAAAACTGGGGGATGAAAACCTCCTTGCCTTGGCCGTACGGGTGGGTAAAACACGCTTAATCGATAACTGCGTGCTTCGAAAGCGTTGACCCGGTAACATCCCGGACATATGTCTAAATGAAAAGGAGTCTGTTATGAAAACATCCAATTTTCTCTTTACTTCAGAATCGGTGACCGAGGGTCACCCTGACAAAATTTCCGATCAGATCTCCGATCACATCCTGGACAAGATGATCGAGCAGGATCCCACATCCAGGGTGGCCTGCGAAACCCTGGTCACCACGGGCATGGCCATCATTGCCGGAGAAATCACCACCTCTGCCTATGTAGACATGCCCGAGGTGGTGAGAGAGACCATCAAAGACATCGGTTACAGTAACTCCTCTATGGGTTTCGATTGGGAGACCTGTGCCGTGCTTTCTTCAATAGATAAGCAATCCCCTGACATCGCCATGGGGGTCAATGGAAAAGGCCTCTTCAAAGAGCAAGGCGCGGGAGATCAAGGGCTCATGTTCGGGTATGCCTGCAAAGACACCCCCACCTATATGCCCATGCCCATCTACCTGGCCCATCGTCTCACCAGGAGATTGGCCCATGTGAGAAAATCGGGGCAACTTCCCTGGCTCAGACCGGACGGAAAATCACAGGTCACAGTGGGATACGTGGACGGCAAGCCCTCCAGGATCCATACCGTGGTTATCGCCGCCCAGCATGAGCCGGATGTGGATTACGACACCCTCAAGGAGGCCATCATCGAACAGGTGGTCAACGAGATCATCCCCCGGGAAATGCTGGACGACAACACCCAGTATTTTATCAACACCACCGGCCGCTTCGTGGTAGGCGGCCCCTTAGGGGACTGCGGCCTCACCGGCCGCAAGATCATTATGGACACCTACGGCGGATTTGGGTATCACGGCGGCGGCGCCTTTTCCGGCAAGGATCCTTCCAAGGTGGACCGGAGCGCTTCTTATATGTGCCGCTACATTGCCAAGAATATCGTAGCGGCCGGCCTGGCCGAGAAATGCGAAATGCAGGTGGCCTATACCATTGGCCGGGCCCGTCCGGTCTCTGTCCTGGTGGGGGCCTACAGCACAGGCGTTCTTTCCAGCCAGGAATTGACCGAAATCGTCAATAAGCTCTTCGACCTCAGGCCTGCAGCCATTATTGAACGGCTGGACCTGCTTCGCCCTATTTACAGAAAAACTTGCAATTACGGCCACTTCGGAAGGGAACTCCCCGAGTTTACCTGGGAAAAGACCGACATGGTGGAAGACCTTAAACGGGCGGTGGGCTGAAACACGCGAACAAACGACCATAAGGAGAAAAAGGTTCATGGATTACGATATCAAGGATATTAATCTCGCGCCCACGGGCCGGCTGCGGATCGAGTGGGCCGAGATGAGCATGCCCGTGCTCAAGAGCATTCGAGACCGATTTTCAGAACAAAAACCGCTGGAAGGCCTTCGTCTTTCCGCCTGTTTGCATATTACCACCGAGACGGCGAGCCTCCTCAAGACCCTTAAGGCGGGAGGAGCCCGCGTGGTGGCCTGCGCCTCCAACCCCCTCTCCACCCAGGATGACGTGGCCGCAGCCCTGGTGGCCGATGAAGAGATCCCCGTTTTCGCCATCAAGGGCGAAGATCACGCCACCTATTACAGCCATATCCTTTCCGCCCTCAAACACGGACCCCATTTGACCATGGACGATGGGGCCGATCTGGTAAGTTCCCTCCATTTCATCGCCCTCGAAAAATGGGAGGATCTGGAGACCTCTGTCAGTGCCTGGGGCCGGAATCTCTCTGAAGAGGAGAGAAAGACCCTGGTCTCCCAGGTCAAGGGCGGGACCGAGGAGACCACCACCGGAGTCATCCGCCTCAGGAGTATGGAAACGGATGGGGTGCTCCAGTTCCCCATCATCTCCGTAAACGATGCCAACACCAAGCACCTCTTTGACAATCGTTACGGGACCGGTCAGAGCACGGTGGACGGCATCATCAGGGCCACCAACCGCCTTGTTGCGGGAAGCACCTTTGTGGTAAGCGGCTACGGCTGGTGTGGGCGGGGCGTGGCCGTACGGGCCAAGGGACACGGGGCCCATGTGATTGTCTGTGAAGTGGACCCCTTGAGGGCCTTGGAAGCGGTCATGGACGGGTTTCAGGTCATGCCCATTGCCCAGGCCGCACCCATGGGTCACTTCTTCTGTACCCTCACAGGGGATATCAATGTCATACGGGCCGAACACTTCCTGGCCATGAAGGACGGGGCCATGGTGAGTAACTCAGGGCACTTTGATGTAGAGCTGGATCTCCCGGGTCTTGCCGAGGCGGCCACGGCCACCCGGCCCATCAGGGAGTTCGTGGAGGAATTCGTCCTCAAAAACGGCCGCAGGATTTATGTGCTGGGGCAGGGCCGTTTGATCAACCTGGCCGCGGCGGAGGGGCACCCTTCCAGTGTCATGGATATGAGCTTTGCCAATCAGGCCCTGTCGGCCGAGTACATGGCCGGGGAGCACGGAAAACTGGAAAAAAGGGTCTATCCCGTGCCCCGAGACATCGACGAGGCCATCGCCCGGCTCAAGCTGCAATCCATGGGCGTGGAAATCGACGTGCTCACACCGGAGCAGGAAAAGTATCTCTCCTCCTGGGAGATAGGAACGTGACAGGCCCGGTCTTGAAATCCGGTCCTTCCCCGGCCCTCAGGACCGATAGTTCTCGATATTCATGACATAGGTCTCAAAATCCTTTTCCAGGAGAAATCGCGAGATCATCTCGCCCACTTTGTCTGCTGTATCCACCCGGTAGAATCCGCTCTCATCCGGACCCGCCATCTTCTTGGCATTCTCCACAATCGCCTGAAGGGCTGCGGTGGTCATGGCCACATTCGCCCGAACCACGATGGTATTTTCCGTGTCAGCCATTGGTTTCACCCCTTTTGGTTATAAAATACGAGCCCCCTCTCAGGAGGCGATATCTTCACAGGCTCCTCGCAGGAAAAAGACCGACGAATAGCGCCTATAAAGGGGGAGCGGTCTTTTCGCCCCCTTTTCTGTGCATAAGACGACTATATCAGGGTCCGTGAAAAGTCAACGGGCCGGAGAAGGCTTTTTCCTTGACTCGGCCGGCGGCATGCCCTATTTTTATGGCCAAACAATGAAAATCCTGTAAAACCATTTAGTTAGGCTCATCCACACCCGGGCGCCAGAAGCCTATGACCATCAAAAAAATCCTCATTTTCGCACCCATAGTGATCATCCTGGCCCTGCTTCAGTCCTACTTCTGGGTACCCACCTATGAGCAGCAGACCCGGGGCGATCCCCAGCGCCTCCGGGACTACATTACCGCATCCATAGGCGATGCGAGCATCTTAAACCCCATCCTGTCTGCGGACAGCGCCAGCAGCCAGATCGAGTCCATGGTCTTCGAGGGCCTCCTTGACCGGGACGAGGATCTGAACTTCCGGGGGCGCCTCGCCACATCCTGGGAGATCTTTGAGGAGGCCTACTTTTATATCAACCACCATGCCCATGTCCCCGGCCTGGGCAAGGCGGACGGCCGGGACATCGTAGACCGAATCAAACGGGCCAAGGCCAGGGCCACGACCTTTTCCCCTCCCCTCAAGACCTCCCTGGAACTGATTGAAAAAATCACCCTCCTGCCCCCCGGGGAGAGGGTGGTAACAAGGAAAGAAAAGGACCCGGAGACCCGGAAAGACTCGCAGATAAGACTCCGGGTCACGGCCCCGGCACGGGTGAAACTCATCCTCAAAAAGGTGGACCAGAACCTCTTTCAAAATCTCACCCGTCTCTTGGGGGATGAGTACTTCTCCTCCTTCCGGGCAGGGGCCTATGTGGGCGCTGAAACGCCTGCAAAGGAAGAAAAAATCACGGCCTATGCCAAAGACATCCTCCCCCCCACAGAACACAATCCTGTCCTGGTCTTTCATCTCAGGAAGGGTGTCCGGTTCCAGGACGGCCACGTCTTTGATGCCAATGATGTCAAGTTCACCTACGAAGCCATCATGGATCCCAAGAATCTCTCCCCCCGCATTGCCGACTACGAGCCGGTGAAGACGGTTGAGGTCATTGATCCCTACACGGTGCGCGTTGTCTATAAAAGGCTCTATTCCCCGGCCATCGGTACGTGGGGTATTGGGATCCTCCCTGAACACCTCCTTAACACGGCCTCGCGCAAAAAAGAGGCCCTGCGCCTGGGCAAGGACCCCAAGACCTTCTCCCTCCGCCAGAGTCGCTTCAACCGGCATCCCATCGGGTGCGGCCCCTTCTTGTTCCGCCAATGGAAATCGGATCAATATATCATCCTGGACCGTTTTGAAGATTACTGGGAGGGTCCGGCCAATTATAAACGCTTCATTGTCCGGATCATCCCCGACCTCCTGACCCAGGAGATGGAATTCTATGCCGGCACCCTTGACAACTACGCCGTACAGCCCCACCAGGTAAAACGGCTTAAAAAGGACCCCCGATTCCAGAGCTTTTCGGGCACCTCTTTCGGCTACACCTATATCGGATACAACATGAGGCGCAAGCCCTTTGACGATGTAAGGGTCCGCCGGGCCCTGAGCATGGCCATAGACGCGGACAAGATCATCAAGTATGTCCTCTACGGCCAGGGTGAGCGGATCACCGGTCCCTTTGTCAAACAGACCGATTACTACAACCACAACATCAAGCCGGTGCCCTATGACCCTCAAGGGGCCCTCAGACTCCTGAAGGAAGCGGGCTGGGAGCGTAATCAAGAGGGCTGGTTGGAGAAAGACGGGAAGCGCTTTGAATTCACCCTGATCACCAACAGCGGCAATGACCCGCGAAAGGCGGTCCTGGCCATTGCCCAGGACGCCTGGAAACAAATCGGCATTGATGTGCGCACCGATATCCTGGAGTGGTCCGTGTTCATCCAGGAGCGGGTGGACAAGGCCGACTTTGACGCCCTTATCCTGGGCTGGGTCATGGGCATTGAGCCGGACCTCTATCAAATATGGCACTCAAGCCAGACCCACCCCTATCAGCTCAACTTTGTAAGCTTCAAAAACAAGGAAGCGGACCGGCTCATCATCAAGATCAGGCAGGAATACGACCATGAAAAGCAGGTCCAGTATTGTCACAGGCTCCATGAAATCATCGCCCGGGAACAGCCATACACCTTCCTCTACGTGGCCAAGTGGACGGCTGTACTGGATAAACGGATCGTGATCAAGGAGGTGGAACCGGACGGGCAGGTCCGCTATGAAAAGATCACGCCCACCAAGACCGGGAACTACACCTTTCACTTCAATAAATGGATCAAGCTGCCGCAAATGCCCGAGTTTGCGGACGAAGGATAGTTGCCCAGTTATGGTATCATTCATAGGAAGGAGCATCATACAAAAGACAGTCACCCTTTTCTTCGTGTCCGTGGTTTCCTTTATGATCATCCACCTGGCCCCGGGAAAACCCAGCCAGGTGGATCCCCTGAACCCCAAATTCACCCCCGAAATGGTGGAGCGGTTCCGGCAGCAATTCCACCTGGACAAACCCCTTTATGAGCAGTACCTCCTTTTCTACAGGGATCTTTTCACCGGAAAGACCGTCTCCTGGAAGGACAACCAATCTGTACTCAAAAAGATATGGGAGCGATTCCTCAACAGCCTTCCCCTTTTCCTGGTGGGAACCCTGCTGACCTGGACCTTGTCCTTTCCAGTGGGGATCCGGGCGGCCATTCACAGGGGAGGGCTCTATGACCGGAGCACCACCTTCTTCTCTTATCTGTTGATCTCCATTCCAGGGTTCTTTTTCGCCTATATCCTGATCATCTTTGTGGTGACCCGGTTCCATGTTCCGGTCATCGGCATGGAGACCTTCGGTATCACCTCGGGCTCCCTGGCCCACCAGGTCATGGACCGGATCTGGCATCTGCTCATCCCTTCGGTCCTGGGGGCCACCGGCGGGATTGCCGTGCTTTCCAGGTATGTACGGAGTCAGATGCTCGAAGTGGAAGGGCAGGATTATGTGCGGACCGCCAGGGCCAAGGGCCTGCCACCGGATCAGGTCCACTACAAACACGCCCTCCGGAACGCCCTGCTCCCCTTTGTGACCATGTTCGGGCTGATTCTCCCAGGGCTTATCGGCGGCTCGGTGATCATTGAATCCATCTTTTCATGGCCCGGCATGGGCCGCATGGCCTACGAGGCCATCCTGGCCAGGGACTACCCGGTCATCCTCACGGTCAACTTTGTCTCGGCCGTTCTGGTCTTGGCCGGCACCTTTGTATCGGATCTCCTTTACATGGTGGTGGATCCCAGGATTCGACTGTAAGAAGATATGGTTGCCCAACCCCAGGAAAACAGGCAGACAGGGGAGGCCTTGCCCCCTAGAAAGACCCGGCTGGAGGATTTCTGGGAGATCTTCAGACAAAACAGGCTCGCCATTGCGGGGCTGGTCATTTTTGTGATCTTCCTGTTCACGGCCCTTGCCGGCCTCTTCCTCACGTCCGGCAAAGACCCGGTCTTCAATCCCTCCCTGGTCCGGCTCCAGGAAAAGCTCCGCCCTCCCCTTTCCACGCCTAAGCGGGATACCTTGGAACCCCATGAAATACCGACCCGGGGGATATACCTCTTCGGGACCGACAACCTGGGCCGGGATGTCTTCTCTCGAATGCTTCAGGGGGCCTGGGTCTCCCTGACCGTGGGATTTGTTGCTGTAGGCATCGCCGTGCTGGTAGGCATTGTAATGGGCGGCATGGCAGGCTACTTCGGTCAGAATGCAATCAATCTAGGCCACGTCCTCGTGCTGTGTCTTTTGGTTGGGGGCCCCGGCTTTATGGCAGGAGGGGCCCTTTATACGGGTGCCTTCCTCACGGCCCTGGGCCTTGCCTGCCTCCTCTACCGTTTCCTTTCCGGAAAGTGGCCCCTGTTACTCGGCCTGTGTGTCATGACAGTGGACACCCTGATTATGCGCCTGGTGGATATTATGCTCTGTTTTCCCAGCTTTTTTCTCATCCTCACGGTGGTGGCCCTTCTCCCGGCCAGCATGTACAACATCATGGTGGTGATCGGGCTCACCAGCTGGATGGGAACGGCCCGGTTTGTGCGGGCCGAATTCCTTTCTCTCAGGGAGCAGGATTTCGTCACCGCGGCCAGGGCCCTGGGGGTCCATAACCTGCGGATCATCTTCCGCCACATGTTGCCCAACGCCATCGCCCCGGTCCTGGTCTCGGCCACCATCGGCATTGCCACGGCCATCCTGACCGAGGCGGGACTCAGCTTCCTGGGCTTCGGGGTTCCACCCCCCCATGCCACCTGGGGGAATATTCTCTCGGACGGCAAGAATTTCATCTTTGACGCCCCGTGGCTCACCTTTATCCCGGGCTTTGCCATCCTTATTGTGGTCCTGTGCTTCAACCTCTTTGGCGAAGGCCTGAGAGACGCCCTCAACCCCAAGCTCCGTGAAAGGACGTAACCCCATGGCGCTCCTTTCCGTTCAAGATCTCAGGGTCTACTTTCGGGGCGGCCAGAAGCTGGCCCGGGCCGTGGACGGGGTCAGTTATGACGTGGACCGGGGTGAAAACGTCTGCCTGGTGGGTGAATCCGGCTGCGGCAAGACGGTCTCGGCCCTCACCATACTGGGTCTCATCCCCCACCCACCCGGGGAGATCAGAAGCGGGAGGGTCCTTTTTGAGGGCAAGGACCTTCTTGAGCTCGACGATGAGGCCATGCAGGGTATCCGGGGAAACCGTATTGCCATGGTCTTTCAGGAACCCCTCACTTCGCTCAATCCCGTGTTCACCATAGGAGACCAGATCGGGGAGGCCATTGAAATCCACGAGAAGATGGAATCCGAGCCATTGCGCGAGCGGTGCATCCAGCTCCTGAGGGATGTGGGCATCCCTTCTCCCGGAGACCGGCTCAAGGACTACCCCCACCAGTTAAGCGGGGGCCAACGCCAGCGGGTCATGATTGCCATGGCCCTGGCCTGTCGTCCGGATCTGGTGATTGCCGACGAGCCCACCACGGCCCTGGACGTCACCATTCAGGCCCAGATCCTCCAGCTCCTGCAAAATCTCCAGTCGGAGCGTTCCCTCTCCGTCCTCTACATCACCCATGACCTGGGGGTGGTGGCCAACGTGGCGGACCGGGTCTATGTCATGTACGCGGGAAGCATTGCGGAGCAGGGCAATACCCTTCAAATTTTCCGAGAGCCCCGCCACCCTTATACACAGGGTCTGCTGGCCTCTCTGCCCGCCCGGTCCAAGCGCGGGACCAGGCTTCACAGCATCCCGGGCACGGTGCCCAATCCGGCCTATAAACCTGAAGGCTGCCCCTTCCATCCCCGCTGCGGTTATGCCGTAACCAAGTGCAAGACCCGCTTTCCAGAGATGTGCGATTACGGAGAGGGGCACCTGGCCCGGTGCCCGGTCCTTTATGAGGGGGGGAATCATGGCAGACCGTGATCACATCACCCTCAAGGTGAAGGGGCTGAAAAAGTATTTCCCCGTACACAGGGGCTTTCTCCAAAGGGTTTCCGGCTGGGTCAAGGCGGTGGACGGGGTGGACTTTGAAGTGGAGTCAGGCAAAACCCTGGGCCTGGTGGGGGAGAGCGGATGCGGGAAATCCACCGTGGCCAGGCTCATCCTCAGGCTCCAAGAGCCGGACCAGGGGGAAATCTTTTTTCAAGGCCGGGACATCAGCCGGCTCACCGAAAAGGACATGCAGCCTTTGCGCAAGGACATGCAAATCGTGTTTCAGGATCCCTTCGGATCCCTCAACCCCCGTATGACCGTGGGCCAGTCCATTGAAGAGGGGCTTCGGATCGTGAGACTGCCCCGGGACCGGCGCAAGGAGCGCGTGGAAAGCCTCCTTGAAAGGGTGGGGCTTTCCCCGGAGAGTGCGGACCGCTACCCCCACGAGTTCAGCGGGGGCCAGCGACAGCGGGTGGGTATCGCCCGGGCCCTGAGC
Source organism: uncultured Desulfobacteraceae bacterium (assembly GCA_964573885.1). GTDB lineage: Bacteria > Desulfobacterota > DSM-4660 > Desulfatiglandales > Desulfatiglandaceae > CAZNLL01. The sequence goes on from CAZNLL010000003.1 coordinate 71,986, forward strand.
GTGGAGCCCTCGCTCATCATCTGCGACGAGCCTGTATCGGCCCTGGACGTCTCCATACAGGCCCAGGTGATCAATCTCCTGGAGGACCTCCAAGATCAACTCGGCCTGAGCTATCTCTTCATCGCCCATGACCTCCACGTGGTGGGCTATTTGAGCGATACCTTGGCGGTCATGTACCTGGGTCACATCATGGAATACGGCCCTTCCGAGACCCTCTTTGAAAACCCGGTCCACCCTTACACCCTGGCCCTCCTGTCCGCCGTTCCTGTGCCCGAGCCGGGAAAAGGGCTTCAGGTCAAGACCCTCCACGGTGATGTTCCAAGTCCTTTGAATCCCCCTCCAGGATGCAAATTCCAGGGCCGGTGCCCCCTGGTGGAAGAAAAATGCCGGAGCAAAGAGATCGATTTTTTTGAGGTGGAACCGGGCCACCGGGTCAGGTGCTGGAAGGTGGTCTGAAAGGATCCCGTCCGTTTTCCCCTTGACATCCTTTTTGAATTGGGCGATTCTAAAAGACTAGCTGGGGGATCGTATAGGGGTAATACGGCGGGTTCTGGCCCCGTTAACCGAGGTTCGAATCCTCGTCCCCCAGCCATTTTTTTAAGGTCCCATCGTCTAGCGGTCTAGGATACCGGCCTCTCACGCCGGAGACACGGGTTCGATCCCCGTTGGGACTACCAGGAGAAACATAACCCCCTTCTTTCTGCCCCAGGTTATTCCGCCACCCAAGGCGGAAAGACTCGCGTTCCATTCCCTTTGCGACTACCAGGAGATACAAAACCCCTTGATTCTAGGTCCTAGAGTCAAGGGGTTTTCCCACTGGGGTTGCCTTGGATGGATTTTCCAACATAGTCATACCGACGCGTATTTCAATCCATCCACCAACACCTCTATTCAAGGCCGGGAATATCCTCCAGCCCTCCTCCTGCAGGCAATGATACCACAACCACAAAGCTAGACCAATCGAGCTCAAAGAAACCATTTGGATTATCGTCTAAGGCAAAGAGAAAGATGTACCAGCCGACCGGCAGACGCATATTAAAGGGTGTAATCCATGGCACTTCAAATAAGGGCGCCTGAAAATGCATCAATGGAAAAAAGCCGTACGATGAGAGCAAAAAGCCCCACCAGTCAGCCTCTGTTCCGGCCATACTGCCAGGGTCGATATATAGAGAGATGGCCACCGGCTCGCTTGGATCAGTGAAAAGCATTCCAGCTGTATTGTTAGCCATCACATTTACATTAGGGGTCGACTGTTTTTCGGCCAAAAAACCGTGGGCCAGACCTGTGCTATCAACGTACCAGCCAACAATTTGATTTCTGTCATTTGGCCGCCAGGCAATTGTCTCAGACGCTCCCGGATAATCAAAGATGCTGAAACTATCCTCTTCATAAAGGAAGCCATGCTGGATACCACCAGTTAAATATCTGCCTGCAAGTGTACCTGAGTCGTTGATACCAATAGCATTTGTATAGTCTGCCCCAGGATAATCGAGAGGAGTGAATTTATCACCTTCACACATAAAGCCGTGCCGATTATTATCGGCATCTGTATAACCGCCGACAATATCCCCGGAATCGTTGATGCCCATTGCAGATGTATGGGACGCCCCAGGATAATCAATCATGTTAAAGGTTTCTCCATCATATAAAAAACCATGATATTTATTGTCGTTATCAAGAGTGTACCCAACCATCTGGCCTAAGTCATTGATATCGCATAAACGTGTCCACATCCCCCCCGGATAATCATGGGAAGTGAAGATCTCACCGTCATACATAAAACCATGCTCTA
>CAZNLL010000004.1:0-70397 GCA_964573885.1 uncultured Desulfobacteraceae bacterium
CCTTCATTTTTTTTATTATCCAATACCAAAAGGTAATTTTTTTGATAAAAAATTTGGGAAGGGCTGGCGGGAAAAAGATAGAGATTTTTGGAATAATTTCGACAAGAACTACAGAGTATCTAAAGAAGAAATTGAAGATGTTATGTAGTGGGGCACAAGCTCTTCCGGTTGTGCCCTCTAACCCTTGGCCAAGGGCAATTTGACCAGGAATCTTGCCCCTCGGCCCACATCGCTGTCCAGAAAGAGCTGGCCTCCCAGGTCCTCCACCAGGACCATCACCCCGGCCAGTCCCAAGCCGTGGCCCCGCACAGGACATCCTTCTGTATTGTTCATCTGAAAATAGCATTGAAAAATCTTATTGTGGTACTCTGCAGGGATACCTTCCCCATCATCTTTGACCGAAAAGACCAAATAGCTGTCCGTCCTGTCCACCTTTAATTCCACCCTGTTTCTTCGATACTTAAGGGCGTTGTTCAAAAGGTTTCTCAAGATCTGATTGGTCTTGGCTGGATCCATACATACATCTTCATGCCAAAAGACCTCATCCACGGACAGGGCGATCCCTTTTTCCTGGAGCAGGGACCGCAAGCCGTGAAGGTCCTTACAGGTCTTTACTTTATCCGAGGTGCTACAGTCTGTGAGGTCGAAGATCTCGATCAGGGCCTGTTCGATGAAATCTGATATCCGACATGGAATGGGATTGACAATCCCCTCCCTTGACCTTCCCAATTCCAAGGCGTCGGTCACCAGGCGCTGGGTCACCCGTGTGTTTCTCAAGACCCGGGTGAGGACCTTTTCCTGGCCATCGGTAAGGCTCCCGTACTTGTCCCTCCTCTGGAGCAAAGACACGATGCCTGCTTCAATGACGGCCAGGGGCACCTTCAAATCGTGAATCAAAAGATCTATCCGGATTCTTTCCCGCCGTTTGGGCGTCTGCTGCTCTATTTTTTGTTCCTGCTCCATGGGGGATTCGCTCATTTTTGACTGTTCCGGCGAAGGATCCGGGCACGGCGCGGCTTCAGGCCTTCCCTTTTTTAACTTTTTTAATATATCAAGCCCCTTAAAAAAAATCAAACCTCAGGATCTCCCTTTTAACGCTTTATCATGGGATCATCTGCCCGTGAACAGGACGCCCACATACCCTACAAAGCTGCTGTCCGGCCTGACATCGTAACTCGTGGCGTAAGCCACCTTTTCCGCCTTTACAGCGCCCAACATCTTTGCCGCCGCAATGGCCGCACCCGCCGCCCCGGCGCAACAGGCGTTATGGTTTTGCAGGGCCTCCTCGATGAGACCTTCTTCATCCATTGCCAGCATTTTATCCACGGCCTGCTTGTCATTCACCTCCCTGACCCACGCCAGGGCCCCTTCTCCCACGCCCTGTGGGGTAAAGCCATAGTTGTATCCGTAATGGGTCAGATCGGTCGAGCCCAGCACCAGGGTCTTTCGGCCCATTTCCTTTGATATCTGGGCAGCCCTTTTGGCGATGTCCAAGGAGGCCTTCCTGGGAGGCAGGCCCATAGGAACGATCTTGATGTCAGGGAAAAAATACCGAATAAAGGGCAGTTGTAATTCAATGGTGTTGTCCGGTTCGTAAGAGGAAGGGGTTTCCACCCTGAAGGGCGCCTCCCCTGCCACCTCGCCGGCAACACCGGAATCGATCTCCAGATCTCCTAAGGGGGTGTTCCACCGCCCTTCCTTCATAATAAAATTATCACTTCCCGGATGGAGGTGGCGGCCAAAAATAAGACACGTCCGGGGTTGTGCTTCCCCGGGAAGACACTTGATCACTTTACAGGCGATTTCTCCCGAAAACACCCATCCTGCATGGGGCACGATCCCCCCCACAGCCCTTTCTGAGCCCTCCGGACAGGGAGCACCGGCGGCCGCAAAGGCATCAATGACCCTTGTGCAATCCGCCCTGTCCCCCGGGTACCAGGCCCCGGCAAAATCGGCTCTTCTTCCCGTCATGGCACTTCACCTCCTTGTCCATAAACCCCGTTGTTGCAAACACATTATTCGTGAATTCCAGGTCTAGGCCCCAAAAGCGGAATTTTAAGCCATAGAAAGCAAAGGGGCGGATTCTTTGGCGCCTCTTATACAACTACGGGGTAAATTCTTGGCATCCTCCATCTTCAATCTTGCTGTGGTGGCGTTGAACTGATATGTAATTCTTAAGATTAACACAAAAGGAGGCCCTTCTCTATGGCCTTTGATATCGCTCAATGGATCGTAAAGATCCCTGTCCTCTTATTTGCCATCACTATCCATGAATATGCCCACGGCCGGGCCGCCTTATGGCTGGGGGACCCCACGGCAAAGGCCATGGGCCGGCTTACCCTGAATCCCCTGCCCCATATCGATCCTTTCGGGGCCATCTGCCTGTTTCTCTTCCACTTCGGGTGGGCCAAACCCGTTCCTGTGGATCCCAGATATTTCAAGAACATGAGAAGCGGGACCATCTTCATGTCCCTTTGCGGCCCCCTGTCCAATCTTACTGCCGCCCTCCTGGCGGGTCTCCTTATAAGATTCTTGCCCTTTCCCTCTGAGCTCTATCTCACAGTGGTTATGTGGCTCATCCTCATGAACATAGGGCTAGGGCTTTTCAACCTCCTGCCCATCCCCCCCCTGGACGGGTCCCATGTCCTGGAAAATCTCCTGCCCCCCAGGGCGGCTGAAAAATACCGGGAATGGGGACGTTACGGTCCCATCATTATCCTGGCCGTGGTCCTCCTGGACAACTTTGCCCACACCGGAATCCTCAGCCGCATCCTCATCGGCCCCATGTTTCACCTGGCCCATTTGTTTGCCGGTGACAACCTGTTCCGCTTACTCCCTCTTCTCCGCTGAGGGCGTGCGGGTTGATTATTACCATAGGCCAAAGCCCCCGGCCCGGTCAATCAATTTCACGGGACCACTGCTAAACCCTTGTCCGGGGGCATCGTAAAAAACAAGCCTCTGAATTAATTATCCTTTTCTTGAAACACCTCCTCCCTCTGCCGAAGAGCGGGCCGGGTTTCCTGTCCGTTCGAATCTTCGGAGGGGCCTAAAGCTTGACACATCCGCCTCTCTCTTCTATTCTCCTTATGTCCATGTGAAATCGCATGCTTATTCTCGCTGGTCCTCCTAACGCGGGCCCGGATCACACAGCCCGGCGCAAGAATCCCATTTGAGACGCATGGGAGAGGATCACCGGGTAAAACCGTAAACAGGCGACCTCATGGTCTTACCGAGCCTTACAAGTCCGATTGCCGGACCTTGGCCTCAAAGTCGGCGGAAGGCTTACTGGATGGGGTTTCTCAAGGCTATATGAACGTCAAATCCGCAGGAAAAACGGACGTGGGGCTCAAGCGTAAAATCAATGAGGACAGCCTTCTCATGGCCCCTGATTTCGGGCTTTACCTGGTCGCCGACGGCATGGGCGGGCATAAAGCGGGGGATGTAGCCAGCCGCATGACCGCAAAGACCATCCAGGATTACTGGCAGAAAATGACTGAGGGGAATCCCCCTCCCTTCCTGGAAGAGATCGACAGAAATATCTCCCTCAACGCAAAACACCTGCTCAATTCCATCTTCCTGGCCAATAGAATCGTTTATGAGGCCCAAAAAAAACCCCAGTATCATCGGATGGGCTCAACCCTTGCCGCCTTGCTCCTTGAAGACAATTCCGTGTGGGTTGCGAATGTAGGAGACAGCCTCATATATCTCTTCTACGATGACCAGTTGAGGCAAGTCTCTGAAAGCCACTCCCTGGAATCGGAACAAAAGAATCTCGGCATGATTGATCCTGAAGAGGCGGGCAATTCCTTGTTCAGGCATATCCTGACCAGGGCCATCGGCCTGAGGGAGAGGGTGGACGTCTTCATCACGGCCATAGAGCCAAAACCGGGTGCCACAATCCTCCTGTGTTCAGACGGCCTTACGGACTATACCTCTGAAGAAAATATTAAAACCGTTCTTGACGACTTCACCATTTCCCTGGAGCGGAAGGTGGATGTCCTTATTGACGAAGCCAAGAGGGGTGGCGGAGGGGACAATATCACCGTCCTCTTGGTGGAGATCCTGGAACAGGGCAAATGGGACAAGTTCAAAAAACGTCTGAAGTTTTAATGACACTCCACGGAAAGGGCATCCCGGCCCGGCCCTTCAGGCGAAACATGGGTATTTTGGTATTGTCAATTTTATAGGGCCCTGCTAGAAATAAAGGACTTCCGGAAACAGGGTCTTTGGGCCCAATCCGGTCAGTTTTTTGGCCGGGCCGTCCCGGGAAGCAGGGTGCCGGAGCGTGATCCATGGAGACCTCTTCAGATTCCAGACATATCGATTTTTCAAGTCTTCTCCTGAATCTCCACAAGGAAAGGAAGACGGGCGTTTTGACCGTCAAAAACAAGAGGCTTGGCTTGACCCTGTATATCAAGAACGGGGTCCTGGTCCACGCCGAGGGTCTTGATAAAGAAAAGGCCCTCATCCAGGAAATCGCCAGAAGAAAGGATTTGGAACCGAAGCAAATACAGGAACTGCTGGAGCTGAGAGAGATCTCCCCCCACTCCCTGGGACAAACCCTTACCCAGAGGGGCATGATTTCTCCCTCCGGCTGGGACAAATTTCTGCTCCTGAGGGCCAAACATCACCTTGCGACCGCCATCCAGATGGATATGGGGCAATTGGACTTTGTAGAAACCGAGCCCCGTATTCCTCCTGTGGATTCGGTGAATCGGGACCTGGTAGAACTGCTGCTTGACACCATTCGGGAACTCAAGAATCAGGCCTTTTTGAAAAAATTCGTCCCCGGGGCCCAATCCTGTTTCGGTCGCAGACCGGAGAGGGGGGACCTGGAGGCATGGCTCCCCTTGAACTCCACGGAAAAGGTGGTCCTCGCCGCGGTCGACGGCAAGAGGACCGTGGAGGATATCTCTTCCATCACCGGCCTCCCCTACGAAGTCCTTTACCGCATCTTCTACCTCTTTCTTTTTCTGGGACTTGTCTCCCTGGTGGAAGAGCCGGGGGCGGGGAAACCCGAGGTGGAGTGTGCGGAAATCACCAACCTCTACTTGGATCTATTGAACATCCTTGAAACCCACTTCAGAAAAGAGCTGGGCCAGGAGTTCGATAAAACCTATGATGCGTGCATAAAAGAGCTCACCGGCCAGAGCAAGGCCCTTTTCCAAGGCATTGATCTCCTGTCTTTACCCCACGAAGAGGCGACCAACATGATCTGCGACCGCTTCATGGAAGGGGCCGGATCAACGAACAGTTCGCTGGTACTGACGACCTCATTCAACAAGCTTCTTTACCTGATGATCATGAGGATGAAAAAGATACTGGGGGCGGGTATTACGGAAAAGGCCATCCAGGAGATGCTGAACATGGTTGAATACCTAAAAAAGTACAGGCAGGATGTGGAAATGCTCGATTATATCAACGGCAATCTTAAAGACTATCTGGGGCAAATAAAATCCTGAGCCTAAGGAGGCGGACATGACCCTTACACCCAGCGCCACCGTCTATCTCCTCATGATCGTGATCTATGTGATCATCCTCTATATCTTTGACCGTGCACGAAGGAAGTTTAAAGGTGGAAACATTGAGATGGTCATCAAATTGATCATCATCAACACCCTATTGCTCCTGGCCGCGGACTATGTGTACCTCCTCGGTTTTCTGGGCTCGGATTTCGTCTACATTGCCAGGACCCTTTTACGCCTGGCCGCCATGTGCGCCATCGCCTTTGGGGGACTCAGGCTCATCACGCTCTAGGCGCGGTACCGAACGCCATTTGGAGCACGCTACGGAACCCTTTTTGAAAGGCGTTCTATCAGGGTAACCCCAAAGCTCTTCAAAAAGCGCAGTTGCATCTCCTCCGAGGCCTTGACCAACAAGGTGGGACTGATCTGCATCAAGATGCACTCTGTCTCTGCGCGCACCGTGGCCACCCGCGCCTCACCGCTTAAGTAGGCCATTTCTCCAAAACATTCCCCCTTGCCGATGAGGGCGATCCTTTCACTGTTACTGTAAACCCCGGCGCTCCCGTTGAGGATAATGAAAAAGGAATCGTCGACGTCCCCTTCGGTAATGATCACCTTGCCTTCGGGGACCTTGATAATGTTACTGGCCTCCAGGACCTCTTTGACTTGTTCCTGGGTGAATTCTTTGAAAAATCTGACATTGTGCACGTAGTCGAGAACATTATCCACCCGGCTGGTCTTGCTCCTCTCCCTGAAGCCCCTCAAGGCGACCCTTAAATCATAGGCGAAGTCTCCACAACTCTGGTAACGGCCCTGGGGGTCCTTGGAAAGGGCCCTGCCCACGATGTTCATCAATATATCAGGGATTTCGCTGCGGATCTCTTGCATGGGCACGGGGTCTTCTTCCGCGATCTTATACATGATGGCGAAATCATTTTCACCGGTGAATGCCTTTTGGCCTGTGAGGAGTTCGTAAAAAACACAACCCAGGGAAAAGATATCACTCCGGTTATCGGCCGGCTTTTCCCTTGCCTGCTCTGGAGACATGTAACTGGGAGAGCCGATGATCCCCTCTGCACCCGTCTGCTCCGACTTGACCCGGGCAATGCCGAAGTCGGCTATCTTCACGCGTCCTGATTTGTTCAGCATAATATTGGCGGGCTTGATGTCCCTGTGGATCACGCCTTTTCTATGGGCATAATCAAGGGCCTTGCAGGTGGTGAACACGATCTCAGCGGCCTTGCTCACGGGCAAAAGATGGCCCTTGGTGCAATAGGGCTTGAGGGTGGGCCCGTCCACGTACTCCATGGTCATATAGCAGAAGTCCTTGTACATGCCCGCATCATAAATGGCCACGATGCTGGGATGCATGAGCCGACCGGCGGATTGGGCCTCGGTAAAAAACTTCTCCCGGTATTTATCCGCCTCCTCCCCTTTTACATGGGCCCCGGGCCGGGTGACCTTGATACCCACCTCCCTCTTGATGTAAGGATCCCGCCCAAGATAAACCACACCCATGCTGCCCTGTCCCAGTTTCTTGAGGATTTCATACCTCCCCAGGGTCTTGATCCCCGAGAGGTCCGCAAGAAACTGGGAATCCACGGTGCTGGGTCTGACCTCTTCCTGGCTCCTGCCTCCGGGCCCTTGATCTTTGTTCTGATCTTTCACACCCTCACCTCAGCCTCTGGTCCCGCAAGTCAAAAGGATTAATCCCTGTCTCTTTCCTATACACCAATTTGGAGGAAATTTCAAAAAATTCGCCCTTTCCGGGATGAATGAAACGCCGCCAATATTTTCTCTTGACCACTTTCCCTTACAATAATATTGTAACGGAAGTATTTTAAAAAAAATATTGATAATGTCGAATCCTCTTCTCATCGAAACCCTTTCCCCGGATGCCCCCATTTGTGACCGGCAAAAGAAAATAGACTTTCTCCAATCCTGTGCTGAGAGCGAGACGAATTTGGTCCTTTTCTCCCGTCGTTATGGGAAGACGGCCCTTGCCCTGCGGGCCCAGTCAATGCCCGCTCAGAGGGGTTGTGTTACCATCCGCACCCTGGCCGCCTTCCCGGCCGGGGAAATGCTTTCCGGTAAATTCACCGGCAGGTGTGGACTCCCCGCCAGTTCAGTCCAGTTTGCCCGTGAAAGGCTCAAGGCGGAAAACCTCATCCGGCAGGAGGAACCAAAAGGGATATGGCGCGTTGTGGACCCCGTATTCTCCATGTTGTTGTAGCGGCTCTGATCCCTGAAAATGGAGGTGGCCAGCTCGATGCCCTCTACCCGGAAATTGAATAACAGATCCTGCCCCTGACCGGGCTTTCCAGGGCATAACCGCGTCAACCAATCGGTGGAGGCCTGTCAATCCGTAAAAAGCCAGAGTAACCGCTCAAGAGGCGAAAGGAGGAAGCCATGAAGGGCAAGGCTGCAATATTCACGAGACCGGGTGATCCTTTTGAAATAGTGGAATTCACCGTACCCGATCCGGAGCCGGGAGCCATAATCATAAAGGTGCATATGGCGAATATATGCGGTTCTGATGTGCATACCTGGCACGGCGATCAAAGACTATTCGGCAAAGGGCCATGGATACTTGGACATGAATCCACAGGAACCGTGTACAAGATGGGGCCGGGGGTCAATGTCGATTCGAGGGGGGAACCCCTCAAAGAGGGTGACAGGGTGGCCTATCAATATTTCAGGCCGTGCGGGAGATGTTATCAATGTGCGGAGGGTAATGGACTGGCTTGCACGAATTTGTTTATCTCCGGCTACTTTCCCGCACAGGGACCGCGTTATTTCAATGGCGCCTATGGTGAATACTTCTATTTGCAACCCGGCATGAGCGTTTTCAAGGTTCCTGATGAGGTTCCAGATCAAGTCATTGCCCCCCTTAACTGTGCGCTGAGCCAGGTGACATTCGGTTTGCATAAAGCGCATATCAAGTTCGGCGATTCCGTGGTCATTCAAGGCGCGGGCGGTTTGGGATTGAATGCCGCTGCCTTGGCAAAAGAGATGGGCGCAGGGACGGTTATCGCCATTGACCAGGAAGAGGAGCGGTTGAAACTGGCAAAAGACTTTGGGGCGGATTTTACCATTGACATTAAACAATATGAATCACCGCGGGATCGCATCTCCAAGGTCAAAGCGTTGGTTGGAAGGCAAGGCGCTGATATCCTATTGGAATTGGTTGGCCTCCCGGAGGTGGTTGGAGAAGGCATAAATATGCTGAGGGCCGGAGGCACCTATGTGTGGATCGGGAATATCAACCTGGGTAGAAAAACCGAGATCGCGCCTGCAAGTGTTGTTATGGGCGGTAAGCAAATAATGGGTGTAGCCTTGTACGAATCCTGGGTGATCCCCAGGCTGTTGACTTATCTCAAAAAGAACTTGCATAAGTATCCCTATGAAAAAGTGATCTCTGACACGTTTAAACTCTCGGAGATCAATGAAGCCTTTCGCGCCGCTCATAGCAGGGAGGTGACCAGGGCAAGCATATTAATGGAATAGAACCATGCTCTTGGATCCGGTGCCGTCACAGGGGCCCGATCCGGACAGCATCCTCTATCATGGACAGTTGCGGCCCCATGTCTCATGCCAGAAATTTGTCCTTATGGCATCGGTGAATCCGCTCTTGCTGAACAACATGAACCGGTCTGTATGCCCATCCCTGTGCCAGTCAACCTGATGGGATTTTCTTTTCAGATCGTCATGCACATTCACCCCTACCTTTTTCTTGCTCCATTTGCACCCGCCAAAATAGGCCGTCCGGGTCTCCTCGTCCAGAGCGACCAGATCTATCTCATCGCTCCTGGACCACCACTGGCCGATGGCTGTAAACTGCATCCGGTCCTCCTCCATCAGACCCAGGCAGATTTCCCTGCACACCGCCTCGTAGGCCAGCGAAATGTCCTGTTCCAGGGCTCCCCCGACGAGGCCTGCTACATACTCGGCCTTCCCGATTTCGAGCCGGCACAAAGTAAAAACAGGGCATGGTTGGCAAGAATGTTACCAGGGGGCTGGGGTTTTTCTCCCGCGGCCGCCAAGGATATAAGGTGCCCGGGCATTCATCACTTTGGACCGGGGTTCTGGGAAAGGATCTTTTCCTGAATTTCTTTGATCTTGGCATGGTTCAGGATCTTCATGAACTTGGGGTCCGCCATAAGCGCAGCAACATCACCTGATTGTATGGCCGCCAGAATGTCAGGGTCCTTCAGGAGGGCCTGCACCTCGGGATCGTTTTGAAGGGACAGGATCAGGGGCATCACTTCTTTGTTTTGCATGATAGACCTCTGGAGTTCCTCTATATCCGGGGGCGGAGATGCGCCCGTTCTGCCAGAAACACCCTTGGCTGGAGCACCTTCGGATGCAGGGCGGATGCCCCGTATGGCGGATCCTTTCACCTCCACGACCCCCAGACTCTTGGTCCGGACCCTGTAGACCCCGTCCGCTTGAGAAATGATCTCTCCTACAATAACGCCCCCGTCCTTCAGTTCGATCTCAGTGATGTGACCTGCCAGTACCGGAGGGGTCAGGCTCATCAAAAAAAACAAGAGACATGTAATAAAGGCTTTCATAGCAGCTCCTCCCAATGGTTCCGATACTATCTTCCCGGCCATGGGGTGTCAAGGCAAGGGGTCAGGCCTCATTCTTATTTTGCCTCATATCTCTTATCCACCATGTCCTGGCGATTTTCACGGATGACGTTAAAATGGTATCCCTACTTTTCTTTAATGCATTGCCATTTGGCATCCCTGCCTTTGCCCAGCATCTCTCAGGCGTTCGCGGAGTTCATAGGTTCCTTCACTTCCAACAACCCTTCGATCTTTCCCCTTGATTCCAAGCTTTTTCAGTGTAGTCTCAACAAATGATTTACTTCCAACAGCTATGCTCTCCGTCCACTTACTATTTCTTGATTGGTTTCCTCCTAGCGAGATCCTCTTTCACCCTCCTTCGGCAGGATTCTTGTAACTCTTTTATGTCTTTCATTTGAAATAGCGGTATAACGGTCCGTATAACCGGCTGGCAATGGAGAGTGCAGCGGAATTGCCAGTCCGAGTTGATGCGGTTGTTATACCGTTTCTTATGCCATTATTTTTTATGTTTCTTGATTGTGTCCTCAATTTCCTGAATATCTTGTTTGTCCGCCAGATCTGCTTCATAGGCCTTCCTGCGGGCAGCAAATTCGGCATAGATCTCTCTGACCTTTTGTTCCATTTCCGCATTGGAGATTGCGCCTTTACCAGTAAGTACCTTTTTATCGTTTAATTCCAGAATGCGGTGCACATTTTCCTGCCAGAAGGACATGGGAATATCCAGGCGGTTTTTGGCGCGTAACTCGGCTGTTTCCAGAAAGATGACCACCAAGCGGTTCAGGGTGTCGATCTCATCTTTGCTGAGATAATTCTTGGCGATAAGAATATCCTGTTTGCGGACAATCGAGCCTTTCCACGAGGTGAGCGCCATATTTTCCTTTGACGCATCCGCCCTGGATACGATAATTTCGGCGGCTGTTCTGCCGGTAACGGCATAGAGCAGTTTGTTCTGTGTTTCGGCAAAAAACATCTGCGTGGCTTTGTCGGTGGGGTCATAATCGCTGCTCAAGGCAAAGAGATCCCGAATTTTCTGGTAAAAGCGCTTTTCCGAGGCTCGGATATCCCGGATGCGTTCCAGCAGTTCGTCAAAATAGTCCGGGCGACCGTCGGGATTTTTCAGGCGCTCGTCATCCATGACAAAGCCCTTGACCATGTATTCCTTGAGGTTGCGGTTGGCCCAGATCCGAAACTGGGTTCCCCGCTTGCTCCGCACCCGGAAGCCGATGGCCAGAACCATGTCCAGGGCGTAAAAGGTGACCTTGTATTGTTTGCCGTCGGCGGCAGTTGTTAAGTAATCCTTAACAACTGAATTTGGCTCTAATTCCCCTTCTTTCAGTATGTTAGAGATGTGCATACTGATATTCGGCACCGAGGTGTCAAAAAGTTCGGCGATCTGGCTCTGGTTCATCCAGACCGTGCCGTCTTTGGCGTACAGGGAAACAGAGGCTTTGCCGTCAATGGTGTTGTAAATGATGATGTTTTTTTTGTCCTCGCTCACGCTGTTTCCCCTTCTACTATCTTGATCTCTTCATCCGTTAGGCAGTAGTAATGGGATGGGGTCAAGTCTGCCTTTGACTCATGGTTAAGCCGAATTTCAATTTGTCCATCCTTTTTCTCAGTTTTCGATCCACAGCGGCCCTTATGTTTTGTCCTTTCAATCACCGAGCTAACAGAACTGTAATTCTGAATGCCGAACTCTCGGCCGATTTTCTCCGACTCATGTACAATAACTGACTTTTTGCCACCAAAAAGCTCATTATAGGCCCGTTTCCGGGGGTCATTTTCCCGCTTTTACCCGTGAGATTAGATAATTACCGTGGCCCGACCCCATTTCGATTTCGCATTTCACATTGTCCGGATCAGGGGCGTCTACGGGTACAATGCACCCGAGCCTGGTTCCGTCGGCACAGGGGACGGTGTGGCCGTGACCCGCGAAAAAGACAAAAAGGGCGTTATTCGGATCTTCCCCGGGTCCTTCTACCGGGCCATAAAAGGCCTTGCTCAATTCTTCGCTGTCCGGGTTCAAGACCAGCTTGACCTTAAACCCCAGCTTTTTAAGGGCCCCAGCCACCTCCTTTGCATCCCGCACCGCTCCCTTGAGCCGGCCCAAGCGGGAATCCCGGTATTCACCGCACCCGATGACCAGGGCGTGGCAGCCCGAGTAAAGCCGGATCTCCCGTTCCCCGCCGTCCGATGTCCGGGCCTTTACCTTGATGCCCCGGGTGGAGGCGGACCCAGTCCAGGCCATACATAAGACCAGCCCGAGCGACACCATGAATCCTGGAAGCCACCTTTTCATGGATCTTTCTCCTCTTGAATTACCGCTTTTCGGACTTGACACAACTGCACCCCGATTTTACCCGCCCGGTCTAAACCGATCCGGGTGATCACGGCCGTGTGCATCCCTGTTTCAAGCCGCAGGATGGGGAGGGATGCGTCCTCAGGAACATAAATGTTGTGGAATGGTTTTGGAAGAATTCCGGGGCGATATTACAAAATTTAACGGGGAATTTCAAGAACCTTGACATTTCTGGTGCCTGGGGCGGGAATCGAACCCGCACGGGGCACAGCCCCAAGGGATTTTAAGTCCCTTGCGTCTACCTATTCCGCCACCCAGGCAACAGGGTAAGTATATTTTACGGGGTGGCGTTGTCAAGCCGTGTTTATCCGGATGAGCGCAGGTAGATGGGATTTGAAAAGATCCAGGGCCGCCAGCCGAAAAGAAATACCCGGCGGTACACCTCCACCCTGTATACCCCGGCCCGGGACACCCGGTAAAGGGCCTCCCGGCCCTTCCACTCGCCCACCACCTGCCCGTCTTTTAAGAGCCTGATCTTGCCCCCCTGTCCCGGGGTGCGTATGACCAGGGTGCCGGGCTCCAAACTCTCTTCCTGACCCATCTCAATCCGGCCTCCCTGATCCAAGTGGTAATGGAACCTGAACCCCCTGGCCGGGGCGAGATGCTCATGGGCGATGTATAGCCTCCCCTCCCGCATGGCCTCGTAAACGACTGCCTTGGCCGTTGCCAGATCCCTGGGCGGCCTTTTCTTGAGGAGGACATGGACATTAATCGAGTTGAGCAGGTAGTTGTAGGTAAGGGGCGTAAATCGAATGGCCCCCCACTTTAAAAAAGACCCATGGGCGTCAGACCCGCCCACGGCCGCCACCCGTCTCTCCTGGCAGGCCTGGTCCCAGAAGCAAAGGGTCTTTGCGCTCGGCCCTTTTAACAATCCTGTCTTGAAAAGGAGATACAAAAATCCATGAAAGGGCGTCTTGACCCTTTCTTTCCATCGGGAGGAAAAATTCCAGATACAGATGCCTGTATATCCTTTTACAGACAGGTCGTTCCAGGTGTAGGCCACCGACCTCTCCAGGAAGGGCATCCCCTTTTCAAAGGGATGGGCCAGGAACCCAA
The DNA here is from genome assembly GCA_964573885.1 of uncultured Desulfobacteraceae bacterium. Taxonomy (GTDB): domain Bacteria; phylum Desulfobacterota; class DSM-4660; order Desulfatiglandales; family Desulfatiglandaceae; genus CAZNLL01. The sequence goes on from CAZNLL010000004.1 coordinate 13,473, forward strand.
ACCCCCCCTGTTTCCTGACCCGGTCAATCACCTCCTGGGGCTTGAGGGTGGCATCCGGCTCCCATTGCCTCAGATTACAGGCCAGATAGTGATGAAAGCGCTCCCCGATTTCCAGCCCCACCAGGACGAGGAGGTCATCATGGAACCCCTCTTCTTCCACGGGGAGGCGTTTCGCCATATAGTCGTGATCATTGAAGATGACAAAATCAAGGCCCGCCCCGTGTGCAACCCGGGCGATTTCCGCCACCGTGGCCGCCCCGTCTGAATACACGGAGTGGACGTGGAGGTTTCCCGCATAGTCTATGTAGGGGTCAGCCTTCATCCTTCGTATGTGCTCAAGGCCCTGAGCCCTACCTGCATGGGCTTGAATACGGCCGCCACATGGAGACCCAGAACGGCCAAGAAGGAGGCGACAATAAAAAGCCACTGGAGCGGGGTGACGGCCGTCCCCCGGACCCCGGACATAAACAGGATATAGACCGGGCCCGCTTCAAGAATAATAATGAGGGCGATGAAAAAGACGCACACCATCATGTAGAGAACCCCGCCGAAGCCCGTGGAGACCTGGGCGATATTCTGAAACCGGAAGTTGGGGTACAAGGCCCCGAAACCGATTCCCAGGGCCACAATGCCGAAGGCCATAAAGAACATGGTCACTGAAGACAAGACCATCATCAGGGGGGTCACCTCCAGGAGCGCGTTGGTGGCCAGAATCAACACCTCCCCGAGAACCAGCAGGGGCAGGAGAAAGAAGAGGAATTTTCCCCATAAATACCGCCGCAACCCGATAGGAGAGGCACGAACGATCCAGTAAGCCTCTCCTTCCCCACTCACTGCGGTGAAGGCAAAGCGGGCCGAAACCGCGGAGAGCACAAACCCTGCGAGGCCCATGTTCAGGAAGGCCAGTTCGTTCTGGAGGAAATCGAGGCGGATGGGGCTCTTATCCAGTGGGAGGACGCTGAAGTTGTAGACATAGACGATCACCAGGGCCCCTAAGAGGAGGATTTGAGACCACTGGGTGTTGTCCCTGAAAAAGGTCTTTACATCCTTGGCGATGACGGCCCCCAGATCCCGTCCAAAAGGCCTCCTTAAAATATCCGCCAGAAAATCCAGGAGCCTCTTGCCCATGGTCCGCCTCTTCTTGGCCTCCTGGGACTTGGAAAACCCTTCAAAATAGGCTCCTTGGGCCGCCCACACGTTCACGAAAACCACGGATGCGGTGGTGGTCCACGTAAGGGCGGCATAGAAAAGCGAGCCCCCTGCCCCCGAACCTGTAAGGGAAGTCCAGAGGGTCTCGGTAATCCAGTGGGTGGGAAGGTAGGGGGACTGGGTGCCCTTCAAGGCGTTCATATATTGCATGATGGTGAAAAAGGCGTCGGGATCGACCAGCCTCTCGGGTCTCAGGAACCGGAACAAAAAGTAGAGGGTCACCACCATGAAGACGGACAGGATCATGACAATGTCCCTGGTTCTTTGGGCGGGAAAGATGTAGACCAGGATCATGGTCACCAGGATGCCCACGCCTCCGGCCATGACGGCCAGGGCCAGATTCATGTGAACGAAGGTGACATAGAAGACCGGCCCCGGACGATATACATAGGCATAGGCCAAGAGGATGGGGAGCCCGAAAAAGATCAGCATCCATGAGCTTTCTACAAAGGTATAGACCGCACGGGATCCGAACAGGGACTCGAGGCTTGTGGGAGAGCTGTGGCAAAGTTCCAGGTCCTTTGAGAGGTAGAGGTTGGACAAGGCCGTGACGATATGGCTGAAGACGAGGAGGGAGAAAAAGGTGAGGAGGATCATGGAGAGCATCTGTTTGGCCAGGAGATCGCCTATAAATTCAACAGACTGAAAATGCATCAACACCCGGGCCGAGATGGCAAACAACCCCCCGCTGAAGCCCAGACCCAGTCCTCCCATCATATAGGTCCTTCTCCGCTGTCTCTTGCTTGAGCGGGTCAGCCCGTTTTTAAACCCCAGGATTCTGGGCTTAGTGAGAAGATAGAGGTCTTTCATGGGCCGGCCCCTTGCCCTCGGTGAGTTTTAAAAACACGTGTTCCAGGTTCCCGTCCACTCCGGCCTGGGCCCTGAGGGCCTCGGCGGTTCCTTTGGCGATGATCCGGCCGGCCTGTATAATGGCTATCTGGTCACAGACCTCTTCAGCCACTTCCAGGGAATGGGTAGACATAAACACCGTGGTCTCCTTTTGGGCCTGGTCCCTGAATATGTCCTTAACCAGCCGTGCGGCCTTGGGATCCAGGCCCACCATGGGTTCGTCCACGATCAAGACCTTGGGTTCATGAAGGAGGGCCGCACACATGACCAGCCGTTGTTTCATGCCGTGAGAATAACTTTCTATTAATTCGTCCTGCCAGTGGGTCAGTTCAAAGGTCTCCAGGAGCCCGCCTATTCGATCCCTCAACATGGGACCGTCATCCACGCGGTAGAGGCCGGCGACAAAATGGAGGAACTCAATGCCGGCCAACTTTTCATAGACAAAAGGCCTGTCCGGGATGAAGCCCACACATTGCTTGACCCGGCCCGGCTCTCTGGCCAAGTCCATGCCGTTGATCAGGATCCGTCCTTCCGTGGGCTTCAATACACCGGCCATCATTTTTATGGTGGTGGTCTTGCCCGCCCCGTTAGGCCCCAAAAACCCCAAAAGGGCTCCCTTTTTCACTTCAAGATCGATATGGTCAACCGCCACCAGACCTTTGAATGACTTGGTAAGACCGATTAATTGGATCATATCCAAACTCCATCACCACGGAGGAAAACGAAAGGCACCCCATTCCGGGATGTGACCTACGGCCCGAAATCCAGGATCTCCATCTTCAATTTACCGATCAGGGCGATGATATCCACCTGCCTGTCAAGACCTCCCTGAACCAATTTAATATGGGTTACGTCCGCCGGCATCTGATCAAGGGTCCCGTCCATAGAGACCCATTCGCCCAGAAAGCACTCGGTCCAGGCATGGTAAAAAAACCTGCCCTTGGAATACACCAGCCCCACACACACCCGGGCCGGGATGCCGCTGGCCCTGAGCAGGGCCGTAAGCAGGACGGCGTGTTCATTGCAGTCCCCCTGTTTAACCTTGAGGACCTCTTTGGCGCTGGGCACACTGATGACGGGCCTTTTTTCCACCTCTTTGTATACCCAGGCCATGAGCCTCCTGGCCACGATGGCCGGTTTCTTCTCTTGACCCGCAATGGCGGAGACCCTCTCGGCCATGGCCTTGTCATCGCTTTCGATATTGAATTCAGGCTGCAGAAAAGGCGTCAGTTTTTCCGGCGGCTCCGAATAAGGCAGAGTGTAGGAGGCCTTTTCGGGCACCTTTTCCCGGGTAATTACCAGGGTCTCTCCCTCAAAATGCTGGCGGCCTTGGTTTAAGACGGCCGTGTCAAAAGGGGTGTCATCCAGGCCCTCCATTTTGACCTTTAAATAGCTCAACCGGTCCGGATGGCGCAGTTTCTGCTTGACAGGTATGGCCGCCAGTTCATAAAAGTCCTCTCCTTCCCGGCCCTCGATGTCCCGGGGAGCCCGGGCCGCACTCGACTTGACCAGGGTGAGTCCCATAAACCCCTTTTCCTTCAGGACCGTCCCCGTTTCGTCCACCCAGAAGATCAAGGACTGCCCCCACATTTCCGCCTCCAGCCTGAAGGCATCGAATTCCATCCGGTGGATGATAACGGATTCTCTGGCCGCGACCTTGACCACCACCTGCTTCTGGCTCATGGTAGAGGGGTCAAAGAGGGGGAACTCAAAGGACTGCCCGACCTCTATGGGCTGACCCTTGAAAAACTGGGCCATTCCCGAGGCAATCACGGGTGGTCTCTTTAAAGGGATCCTTTCCGTCCTCCGGGCCCGGTCCTCTCCCACGTCAAGTAAAAGGTCCCTGCCCTCCACCCTGCCCGACACCCTGAAAGTGACCAGGCCCGAGCGCATTGTGAACCTGAAGTTCCTCAAGGTAAAGTCGGCCCCCACCACCGCCCGGGTCACAGCGTGGATTCCGCTGAGCTGATCCATCAGGTGGAGTCTCAAAAAAATCTCTTCGTGGATCAGATAATGCTCATCACCCACGGGACTGACCTGATTCACTGAATAGCCCACCTTTTTCCCCTTGAGAAAGATCTCCATCCATTCCCGCTGGGAAGAATCTATGGCCGAGGTCCGGGTGGTTGGTTCCCCCTGCTCTGCAGGGCTCCCCTGAAAATGGGTCTTTTTTACCAACAGGCCCATCAGGATGAGCCAGAACACGATCACGACCACCCCGGCCAAGTTGAAGAGACGGTTTTTTTGTTTCCTGTCCACAGCGTTTCGTAAGCTCCCAAGACACACCCGAGGAAGAAAAGCAAGGATTCCTTGCTCCCCGGAGACTTTATACACCATCTATTTCGCGGAGAAAAGACAGAAGGAAACGATACACTTCAGGGGGTAAGTTTCTTGAAATTCCATGAGTGAGGCGAGGAAAAAAACGCCGGTTCAGGAGTGCGACAGGGCCTACATCTTGTATTTGCCGAAGTCTTCAGGATTGAGGTTTTCCAGGATGTCCTGCCACTGCTTTCCTTTCTCTGACTTGTCTTCCGCCTCGGCCTTCAGGTCGATTTGGCTGGAGTTTTTGATGACCTCATCGGCGACGAAGATGGGTGCTTTCACCCTGAGAGAAAGGGCGAGGGCGTCACTGGGTCTGGCATCTATGGACATGTCTTTGCCCCCATGCCTGAAATGGATAAGGGCGTAATAGGTATTGTTTTTGAGATCACAGACCTCGATTTTCTGGATCTTCACATCCACCATTTCCATGAGGTCCCTGAAAAGATCATGGGTCATGGGCCTGGAGAATTTAATCCCCTCCAATTCGCTGGCAATGGCGGTCGCCTCTAAAAGGCCGATCCAGATAGGCAGGGTTTCCTCCCCGTCAATCTCCTTGAGAATCACAATGGGGCTGTTTGTTATTGGATCCACAGTTAGCCCGGATACGATCATGGGTTTATACATAATGCCCTCCTCGGGTCCCTCAAGAGTGCCTTTTTTCTTAGAAAGGTGCCGTGGGCTCATCCCAAGGCCCTCAATTGCGTTTATTCCATTCTTAAACATACGTCTTCTTTTGTCAACACCGCACTCTCCAGAGAAACGACCAATTTCAGGCACTCCCGGGGAGTTTGAGTCCCCCCCGTAGAGAGGATTGATTTTTGACAGAAATGGGGCTATTAAAAGGCCCTTGAAGGTAAAGCCGGGGCCTTTCCCCGCCCCTGAGAGCCCAGGGGCGTGAGCGGGCTTTGTGATAGGGATTCATGGGACTTAGCATCACCGTAAGGCCAATTTCACAAAGGCGGCCCAGGCCTCCTCAACCAAGGGATGTGGAGCAATGAACCCGCAGAAAAATGATGTTTACCCCTCTTTTCTCGATCAGAAGCCCAGTCTTTTTTTGGGCCGGGTCCTTTACAGGCTCTTTAAGCGGGTCCAGTTTGACGAGAACATGACCGAGCCCCTCAGGGAGATGCACCGAAAGGGCACTGTGATTTACGCCACCAAGTATCGGGGGCATCTGGACTATCTCCTTTATCATTATCGGTTCCGCCGGGGACGCCTTCCCTACCCCAAGATCGCCTTTGACGTGAACATTTCCCTGTTTCTGCCCCTCTCCCAGGTGGCCAAGATCCTCAGGTTCCACCTCTCCTACTTTTTGAGGCACCGGCAACTCCCCAGCCCCTTCAAGACCGAATACTTCAAGAGGGCGGTAGAAAATGGAACCCCCTGTCTCCTTTACTTGGTGGATCCCAAGGGATTCAGGCGATCCTTTATGGGCGCCGAGCAGAGCGCCCTCCATTTTCTTCTGCAGACGCAACGTGAAATGGATCGGCCCATCTACCTGGTGCCCCAGCTCGTCCTCTACAAAAAGACCCCCGAAAAAGAACGCGCCACCATGCTGGATATCTTTTTCGGCTTTCGGGACAATCCTGGAATTATCCGTAAAATCGTCCTCTTTTTCAGGTATAATCGCCGGGCCTTTATTGATTTCGGAAGGCCCATCGACCTCAAAACCTACCTGGAAGGCCAACCTGAAACCCGCTCTCTGGAGGACATGACCGCGGAGGTCCGGCACCAGCTCATCGAGAGTATCGACGGGCAAAAGCGGGTCATCCTGGGGCCGATCATGAAATCCAGACAGCAATTCAAGGAGAAGGTGCTCACCGGCCCCAAGATATCCGGGTTCATCAAAGACGGGGCAGGACAGAATAAGATCAAGGCCCAGCAATTCCGTAGGAAGGCCAGCGAATACTTCGATGAAATAGCAGCGGATTATAACGGCGCCTATGTGCAGTTCTTGCACAGGCTCCTCACCTGGTTCTGGAAGAGGGTTTTCGAAGAGATTGATGTGGAAAAAAGGGGTCTGGCCCTGGCCAGGGAATGGGCCAGAAAAGGTCCTCTTATCTATGTCCCCTCCCACAAGAGCCATGTGGACTACCTGGTACTCAATTATGTCCTCCACGAGCACCACATGCACATCCCCAGGATCGCGGCGGGCAAGAACCTGGCCTTCTGGCCCATGGGTCATATTTTTCGCAAGTGCGGTGCCTTTTTCATCCGGAGAACCCTCGGGGGAGCCAGGCTGTATACCAAGGTGCTCACCAGCTACATCAAGGCCCTCATTGAGGAAGGGCACCCCCTTCAGTTCTTTATCGAGGGAGGGCGAAGCAGGAGCGGCAAGCTGATCCTTCCCAAAACCGGATTTCTCTCCATCCTCTTCCAGGCCTATGAGGAAGGCTATGCCCATGATCTTACCTTTGTGCCGGCTTCCATCACCTATGACCGGGTACTGGAAGAAAAGGCCTATCTCAAGGAGGTAGGCGGGGGAACCAAGGAAAAGGAGAATATCAAGCAGGTGCTCCAGGCCAGGCGTTTTCTCAAGCGCAAGTACGGAAAGGTCTATATTCGTTTTGGCGAGCCCCTCTCCTTGCGCCAATACCTTTCCCGGACCGAGACGCCTCAGGACGCCGGTCCGGAGGAACTGGCCTTTGAACTGGTGGGCGCCATCAACAAAATCGTGCTGGTCACGCCCCTCTCACTCATAGCCTCGGCCATCCTGACCAGACACCGTCGCGGGTTTCATCTGGCAGAACTGGGCTCCACGGTGCAAACCCTTCTGGATTTCCTCCACACCTTCCAGGTGCCTACCGCCACCACCCTTGCGGACCCCGTCCAGGGCATTGAGGAAACCATCGCCCTCCTCACGGACTGGAAGGTGATGAACGCCGTTGAAGATGTGGATGAAGAAAAGCCCTTCTACTATGTGGAGGAGGACAAAAAGCAGGAGCTTGAGTATTACAAAAACAGTATTATCCACTACTTCATCTTTCATGCCTTTATTGCAGTCTCTTTTTTGACGAACACCCGGGAGGCCAAGACACAAGAGGCCCTGCTCGCAGACTACGCGTTTATGAAAAAGCTTTTTAAACATGAATTTATCTTCCCTCAATGGAAGAACACCCCAAAAGCCATGGAGGAAGAGGTTCGCTATTTTCTGGACGCCGCCTTCATCACTCAAGACCGCCCCGGTGAATACCAGGTCACCCAGCTCGGCCTGGAGAAATTGCCCGTGTGGGCCGGCCTCGCCAAAACCTTTCTTGAGTCTTACTGGATTGCCCTTCGGGCCTTTATGCGTCAGGAAAAAAAGAAAAAAAAGAAGGCGGACCTATTGAAGGACATGCGTGATCGCGGGCTCCTATTCCACAAACTGGGCCTCATCGACCATGCAGAGGCCGTCAGCCAGATCAGCTTTAAAAACGCCCTCACCTTTATCAAGGAAGAGGTGCTTCAGGGCCAGGACAAGGCCGATACCCGGGAAAAGCTCTCCCGGATGGGTAAACGCATCTACCACCTTTCCCGCTTCCGGGGATGAGCTCGACTCACACGATGGTGTATTCTCCCTCCTTGAGCTTGGCGTGGGCCGCGGCCAGCCGGGCGATGGGAACCCGGGGAGGAGAACAGGAAACATAGCTCATCTGGATGTGATGGCAGAAGCGGATGGCATCGGGGTGCCCTCCCTGTTCCCCGCAAATCCCGACCTTCATGTCCGGCCGGGTCTTCCTGGCCCATTCAACGGTGATCATCATCAGGCGCCCCACCCCTTTAATATCCAGAATCTCAAAAGGATTATGCTGCAGGATGCCGTGGTCCTTGTAGAGGGGTAAGAACTTGTTTTCCGCATCCTCCCGGGAAAAAGAGAAGGTCGCCTGGGTAAGGTCGTTGGTGCCAAAGGAGATAAACTCGGCCAGCTCGGCAATGCGTCCCGCCCTCATGCAGGCCCTGACCACCTCCACCATGGTGCCGAATTTGTAAGGGACCTTGATTCCCGATGCCTTTTCCACGTCTTTGTGGATTTGGATCACATACTTGTGGACCCACTTCAATTCCTCCAGGGTGCATACCTGAGGCACCATGATTTCCGGCTCAATATTCCGGCCCTCCCCCATGTGTTCCGCGGCCGCTTCCAGGATCGCCCTGATTTGCATGGCATAGATCTCGGGATAGGTGATCCCCAATCTCACCCCTCGATGGCCGAGCATGGGATTGGTCTCCGCCAGGGTCTTTACCTTCTTGAGGACCGCTTCCTTGGACTGGATGAGGGTCTCGGTCAGGTGCTTGTTCCAAAGCTCCTCCAGGCCGTGGGTGACGGTTTCCAGATTGGCCGCGTATCGTTCATGCAGCCCGGGATCCAACATCTTAAGGGTATCGGGAAGGGCCGCCATCCCCTGGACGGTCTTTTTTAGTTCCCTGAGATTATTAATCTCCTGAACCAGCTCTTCCGCCGAAGGCAGGAATTCATGTATGGGGGGGTCCAAGAGGCGGATGGTAACCGGGTATCCATCCATGATCCGGAAGATTTCCTTAAAATCCTCTTTCTGGAAGGGGAGCAGCCGGGCCAGGGCCGCCTTCCTTTCCTGGGCCGTATCGGCCAGGATCATCTCCTGCACAGTGGGCAGCCTCTCCGGCTCATTGAACATCCTCTCCGTCCGGCACAGACCGATTCCCATGGCCCCGTATTTCTTGGCCTTGGTCACAGACTCCGGGGTGTCTGCGTTGGCCATCACCTTGAGATCCCCGATATCATCGGCCCACTCCAGCAGCACCAAGAGGTCTTCTACGAACTCCGGCTCAATCGTGGGGACACTCCCCTGGTACACATTGCCGTTACTCCCGTCTATGGTGATCATATCCCCTTCCCTCAGGGTGACACCGGAGATGACCGTCTCCCTGGAGGCATGGTTGATGACAATGGCCTCGCATCCTGAAACGCAGGGTTTTCCCATGCTCCGGGCCACCACAGCGGCATGGGAGGTCTTTCCCCCCCGGCTGGTGAGGATGCCCTGGGCGGCGAAGAAACCGTGGATATCATCCGGTTTGGTCTCCTCTCGGACCAAGATGACCTTTTCCCCCAGCTTTGCCTTGGTCTCCGCCCGATCCGCTTCAAAGACGATCTTCCCGGAGGCCGCCCCCGGGGAGGCCGGAAGCCCCTGGGCCAGGACATTGACCTTTGCCTCGGAATCCAGCCGGGGATGAAGGAGCTGGACCAGCATATCGGGCTGAACCCGCAAGAGGGCCTCTTCTTCGGAAATAAGGCCTTCATTGACCATGTCAATGGAGGTCTTGATAAAGGCGGCGGCGTTCATCTTTCCATTTCTGGTCTGGAGACAGTAGAGGGTCTTGTTTTCCACGGTGAATTCAAAATCCTGGACCTCCCGGTAATAATCCTCCAGGGTATGGCGCAAGTTCTCAAGCTCCCGGTAGACCTCGGGCATCTCTCTTCTGAGCTCCCGGATCGGTTTCGGGGTCCTGATCCCGGCCACCACGTCCTCTCCCTGGGCATTGATCATGTACTCACCGTATAGCCGGTTCTCTCCGGTTCCAGGGTTTCTTGTAAAGGCCACGCCTGTGGCGCTGTCGTCCCCCATGTTTCCGAAGACCATGGTGCAGATATTCACCGCCGTGCCATTGGCCATTTCCGGGGTGATATTAAACTCCCTCCTGTAATCCACGGCCCGCTTGCCCATCCAGGACTTGAAAACGGCCTCCACAGCCAATTCCAGCTGTTCGTAAGGATCCTGAGGAAAGGGTCTGCCCGTATTCTTTTCGATGACCTCCAGAAACCGGCGTGAGGCCTCCATCAAGGCCTCTGCCCCAAGGTCCACATCCTGCTTTGCCTTATATTGCTTCTTTATCTCCTCAAAAATGTGACCAAAGGCCTCATCACTGACCCCCAAGGCCACGGACCCGAAGAGCTGGATCAACCTCCGGTAGAGGTCGTAGACAAATCTCTCCTGATTGGACACCTTGATAAAACCCTCTACGGTCTGATCATTGAGGCCAAGATTCAATATGGTATCCATCATGCCCGGCATGGACATAGCGGCCCCTGACCTGACTGACACGAGTAGGGGGTTCTTGGGATCTCCAAACCCCTTTCCCGTCTTTTTCTCCAGCTCGGACATGGCCGACCTGATCTCCTGGTTCAGGGCCGGTTCTAATCCGGCCTTTTTCTTTTTCAAGTAGGCCAGGCAGGCCTCGGTGGTGATGACAAAACCGGGGGGCACAGGCAGCCCGATCTTGGTCATCTGGCACAGATTCGCCCCTTTGCCCCCGAGAAGCTTTTTGTCGCTTCCATCTCCCTCTTCAAAGGCGTACACGAATTTTTCAGCCACCATTGTCCCCTCCCTTGTTCCTCTTTCTCATGTACTCAAAAAGGTAGGCCAACCCAAGCATAAGACCCGCCAGTCCGGCGACTTTGATCAGCGGGGTCTTCCCGAAGAAAATCCGGCAGGCAAAAAAGGCGAACAATACCGAGAGCATCAGGCGGATCACAAACAGCTCGAAAGGCCCCATCAGGCTGAAACTCCTCTATTTTTTCTTAAAGGGGATCACTTTTCCCGTCTTGTCCCGGTCCTTGTCTTCAACTTGGTCAGCAACCGGACTTTCTGCGCCCACGTCAACCCTTTCCACCGCTTCCAGACGAATGCCCTTCCCTCCCATGGTGAAGGGGGTCCCGTCGATGTATTCATCCCTGAGGATCCATGTCACCACCTGGGTGGGTAAGGTGAGGAGTAAAAGGGTCACCTGAAACCAGCCCCTTTTTATATCCGGCTCGATGCCCTCGATACGGGCGAAAACAGAGGGTTGTTCCTCATAATAAATGAGGACCACGTCATTTACCTCGCGAACCATGGGACTCCCTGTCATTTTCGGGCTTGGCCGTAAAACAAAATCACCGGATGAAAACCTTGTTCAGGATGACGGTCAAAAACCAAAGCCCAAAGCGTAAGATCCCCACCGAAGGCTGGAACCCTTAAGTCTTGGGCCATCATCCGGTGTCCGCAAGGGGCCGGGGGTCAAGGTGAGGGCCCTATTCACTGTCTCTCAAGACACTTCCCGGATCCGTCCTGAGTTTCTCCAGTTTGTTTCTAAAGCCGTCCCCGAGATCAACACCCATCTTCTCGGCCTGTTTCTCGGCATGGAGCCCGATATTGCGGCTGTCCTTGTAAAAGTTGTCTGACTGACGCACCTTGGGATCGTAATTGGCAAGTCGCTCGCTTCCCGAGACGTGATAAACGACTCGAGAGATAAGTTTCTTGAGATCGGTTTCCCCGCATGCGGGACAAGAAAGCCTTTCCTCTTCGCCGCTTTTGAGAATGAGGTGTTGAAACTGGTTCCTGCACCGGGTACACTGGTATTCGTAAATGGGCATTTTCCCCATCTCCTTGGCCGTTTATGAGAATCTTCAATGGTTTTTACTCTACCATGGGACCGTGAAAGACTCAACCGAAATTAGCAGGAAATCAGGCACGATGAACTGTACGGGGTTCATTGTCTTTTCTTGAATGAAGGACGGCTCATATTTTCCTTGACACCCCAGAGGTCATTATGGCATGTAACAAATTTCACAAAACGGTTCTCTGAGAGGGCTTTTTGAGATTTTGACGCCCCCTGTTGCAGCCCTTCTCACCAGCCGCACTTAACGCTTCAGAAAATCCAACGCTTACCAGGAGACAGACGTTATGGGTCAAAATAAGCCTAAAGGTTTTGTAATGGTTATCGGCGGTGGCATCGCGGGAATCCAGGCCGCCCTTTCCCTTGCTGACGCACACTATGGCATCTACCTTGTGGAGCGCGCAGCTTCTCTGGGAGGCATGATGCCCAGCCTTCACCGGATTTACCCCCTCTGTTCATGCTGTAAATTGGATCCCAGGATCGCGGCCTGTGAGCAAAACCCCAATATTGCGGTGATGCTGGACACCCAGGTGCAAGACATTTCCGGGGAACTGGGCCAATTTAACGTCACCCTGCGGACCGGGAACAAGGAAAAGGATGTCAAAGTGGGTGCCGTGATACTGGCGGCAGGCATAGAAACCTTTGACCCATCCAAGTACGAAGACTATGCCTATGGCCGTTTCCCCAACGTGATTACCAGCGTGGAATACGAGCAGCGCCAGAAGCCCCTCGGCCCCGAGGCCGGCGTCCTGAAAAGGCCCTCTGACGGAAAAAAGCCCGAAAGCATTGCTTGGCTTCAGTGTGTGGGCTCAAGGGATATTAACCAGTGTGACGCGCCTTACTGTTCCTCGGTGTGTTGTATGCATGCCCTCAAAGAGGCGGTCAACACCAAGGAAGTCAGTGAAGACACGGAAACCGCCATTTTTTACATGGACATGCGAACGCACGGCAAGGGATTTGAGGACTACCTCAATCAGGCCCTGGAACGGGGTGTGGATCTGATCCGGAGCCGGGTTCACACGGTCGATCCCGTCCCGGATAGCGATGACCTGGCTATCAAATTTACCGATGAAAAGGGTGAACTTCACCAAAAGGTCTTTGATATGATTGTCCTTTCCGTGGGCCTCAGGCCTTCTAAAGAGGCGATCAAGCTTGCCGAGAAAATGGGCCTGACCCTCACGGGGGACACCTTTGTGGGTACAACCCCCTTTAAACCGGTCTCCACGGATAAGCCGGGCATCTTTGTGTGTGGCGGAGTGGCCGGTCCCTTTGATATCGGCCAGTCCATCACCCAGGCCGCCGCGGCCGTCTCTGAGGTCTCGTGCGTTCTGGAGGCCCAATCCTTCTCCCCACCCCCGTCTTATCCTGAGCCCGAAGGGGGCCAAGACCAGGAGCCCAAGGTCTTACTCGCCTACCACCTCTGCCCCGGCATGCCCGCTGAGATCGGCAAGGAAATAGAAAAATACGGCAAGACCCTGCCTTCTGTGGCCGGCGTTTCAGCGGTGGAAGGCGATCTGGCAAGCGCCGTCTCCGGACAATTAAAGGAGACCGGTGCCAACAGGCTGGTCTTTTCCAGTTGCACCCCCGGTATTCACAGAAGCCTACTCCAAGAAGCCCTCGCCCGGACGGGCCTGAATCCTTATCTTTATGAATTGATTGATCTACGGGTCCTGGACCCCGGTACGGCTTCCACCCAGGTTCGTGACAGGATCCGCATGGGCGTGGCCCGGGCCGCCTTCATGAGCCCGCCCACCATCCAGGAAGTTTCCGTAAAAAAGAGGGCCCTGGTCGTCGGCGGCGGGGTCTCCGGTCTAGAGAGCGCCCTGGCCATTGCCGGCGAGGGTTATCCGGTCACCCTGGTGGAGAAAGAAAAGGCCCTCGGGGGCCACGGCCGTCATGTGAGGGCGACCTGGCAGGGTTATGACGTCCAGGGATATCTCAAAGGGCTCATCTCCGCGGTGGAGAAAAACAAGAACATCACCGTATTGACCGAGGCCAATGTCAAAGAAAACAAGGGTTTTGCCGGCAATTTCCTGACCACGGTTCACCATGAAGGCAAAGACAAGGATATTGCTCACGGCGTGACCGTTCTGGCCCCCGGAGGGGAGCCATTGAAACCCTCAGAATACCTCTACGGCCAACACGACGGGGTCAACCTGTGGTCCGAAATAAGCGCCAAAATGATCGAGGATCCTTCCGCGCTCCAGAAGGCCAGCTGCGGGGTCTTCGTCCAGTGTGTAGGTTCCCGGGAGCCTTCCTGCCCCCACTGCAGTAACCTGTGCTGCTCTTTTGCGGTGCGCACCGCGGTTGATCTCAAGACCGAGAACCCGGACATGAGCATTTATATCCTTTACCGGGAGATGCGCACCTTTGGGGAAAGGGAGAATGTTTACCGGGAGGCCCGGGAAAAGGGTATCGTCTTTATCCGATACGATCTGGACAGCAAGCCGGTGGTGGAGGCCTCCGGCAAAGATCGGTTGAAGGTAAAAGTCCACGACCCAATCCTGGACAAAATTCTGAGTATCGAGGCCGACTTCATCTCGCTGCAAACCGCCATCATGGGGAAAGGAAACGAGGATTTGGCCCGCATCTTCAGGGTGAACATGGACAGCGACGGCTTCCTTGCCGAGACCCCGGAAAAGCTGGGCCCTGTGGACTCCACCACCAAGGGCGTCTTTATGGCGGGCCTGGCCGTGTACCCCAAGGACACGGGTGAAAGTATCACCCAGGCCAAAGCCGCCTCGGCCCGGGCCCTTGAAATCCTTGCCCGAGATACAGTCCAGGTGGGCGGTCTTGTGGCGGAGGTGATGCCTGATAAGTGCGCCGTATGCTGCACCTGTGTGAGGACATGTCCTTTTGACGTCCCCCTTATTGACCCGGAGCGGGGAGCGGCCTACATTGATCCCGGCCTTTGCCAGGGCTGCGGCATGTGTGTGGCCGAATGTCCGGGAAAGGCCATTGTCATGGCCACATGCAGCGATGACATGCTGGCCCAGGCGCCTGCCGTGCTTTTGGCTACATCCTAAAACAGGGTAAGGAGATAATGGATATGACAGATTTTGAGCCTCAAATTGTTGCGTTTTATTGTTCAAACTGTGCCTCTTCCGCGGCCCAGGTGGCGGAGGGGATGAAAAAGGGCCTGCCCAAAAACATCAAACTGATCCAGGTCCCTTGCACCGGCCGTATTGAGGTCCTCCATCTGCTCAAACCCTTTGAAGAGGGGGCGGACGGCGTATATGTGGCCGGATGCCAGGAGGACAGTTGTAAGTATGTGAGCGGCATTACCAAGGTGGGCAAGCGGGTGGAACACGTCAAGAAGATCCTTCAAGACCTGGACGTGGAGCCCGAAAGGATAAAGGTGTACCATCTCTCCGCCGGTAAGGGCTATGAGTTCGTAGAAGTTGCTCATGAAATGACCAATACCCTCAAGGGATTGGGCCCTCTCCTGGCCGCCTAAAATCTTAAAGACATACGACGAGGTATGAGTAATGATTGTTGCAGAACCAAAGCCGATCAAGGAACTGCTTGAAATGGTGAAGGATTTTAACAAAATCCTGATCCTGGGGTGTAAAGGCTGCGTGACCGTTTGTAATGTGGGGGGTGCAAAAGAGGTGGCCATCCTGGCTTCCACCTTGAAAATCGCGGCCAAAAAGGCGGGACGGGCCATCCAGGTGGAAGGCCACACCCTCGAGCGTCAATGTGACCCGGAATACGTCGCGGAAATCAAAGAAATGGTTGACAACTACGACGCCCTTATCTCCCTGGCCTGTGGTGTGGGCCCCCAATTCCTCTCAGAGCGCTACCCCTCAGCGAGGGTCTTTCCCGGGGTAAACACCCGTTTTATGGGGGGCGCTGTTGAGCACGGCGTCTGGTCGGAGAGATGCGCTGGTTGCGGGCAGTGTGTGATCCATTATTTCGGGGGAATCTGCCCGATTGCACGCTGCTCAAAGAGCCTTCTTAACGGGCCTTGCGGGGGCTCTGATCATGGGAAATGCGAAATATCAAAAGATGTGGATTGTATCTGGGATATCATCGTAAGAAAAATGATGGATCAGGGCCGCCTGGAAGAACTCATTGAATTCAAGCCGCCCAAGAGCTGGACCACGGCTCGTGACGGTGGACCAAGGAAACTGGTCAGGGAGGAACTGGTGAGATGAGCGAATATAAATCAGGAAGCAATCTGGAAAAGATACTCAAGGCCGGCCACTTCGCTTTTACCGGTGAATGCGGACCTCCCCAGGGTGCAGACGCGGCCCACGTGCGCGAGAAAGCCGGCCACCTCAAGGGATCCGTGGATGCGGTGAACGTCACCGACAACCAGACCGCAGTGGTCCGCATGTCCAGCTGGGCCGCATCCCTTATCCTGCTCCAAGAGGGCCTGGAGCCCAATTTTCAGATGGTGTGCCGGGACAGGAACCGGCTGGCCATTCAAAGCGACATTCTCGGGATCTATGCCCACGGCATCCGGAACATGCTCTGCCTGTCCGGAGATCATCAGAAATTCGGCAACCATCCTGAGGCCAAGAATGTCTTTGATATCGACTCCATGCAGTTGATTCACACCGTAAAGACCATGCGGGACGAAGGCAAGTTTCTCAACGGTCAGGACATCGAGGGCCTGCCCAAGCTCTTTATCGGGGCCGCCTCAAACCCCTTTGCAGAGCCCTTTGACTTCCGGGTCTATCGATTGAAGAAAAAAATTGATGCTGGGGCGGACTTTATTCAGACCCAATGCATCTATAACATGGAAAAATTCAGGGAATTCATGAAACAGGCCGTGGACATGGGTCTCCACGAGAAATGCTACATCCTGGCCGGTGTGACCCCTATGAAGAGCGTCGGCATGGCCCGGTATATGGCCAAATCGGTGCCGGGCATGGATGTCCCTGATTCTCTTATCAAACGCCTTCAAGGGGCCGGCAAAGGGAAGGTCGCAGAAGAAGGCATCAAGTTCGCCATAGAACAGATTGAGGAATTCAAGGAAATGGAAGGCGTTGCCGGGGTCCATCTCATGGCCATCGAATGGGAGCACAAGGTGCCTGAGATTGCCGAAAGGGCGGGCATGCTTCCCAGACCCCGGGTCTAATCCTCCCCATTAATGCTCCTTTCCAAGCCCGGGTCGGCCGAGTCATCCGCCGGTCCCGGGTTTTTTTCTTGAATTTTCCACCTGATTGTCCCTAAAATAATCTGCCATACCTAAAAACATGACCCAAACCCGGTGTATTTCCAGGCCGGCTCACCTGCAATCATCTTCTGTCAAAGAAGGCCGAGACATGCAGTAAACCCATGATTATCAGGACAGGCAAAGGTCAGTCATTCGATACAGACAGGGATTTGACAGCGCCGGAGCGCCACGTCCTCCAGAAACTATTTGCCTGGGAAGCCATGGCTTCGAGTCTTGAGCAATTCAGGAGTAAGAAAAGGGAAGCTCTTCAAAAGGGCTGGAATAACTCCGGTCCCGTCAAAGAAAGTTCGGCCCTGAAGGTCATTATCATGGATATGGAAAAAAAGGTGGCGGCCCGACTCGACAAGGGCTAGTCTCCAGGGGGAGGTGCCATCCCGATGAAATCCAAGGAACCCGTCCTGTTCACTGCCTCAAAGGCCTCGTCTCCCTTTTCCAAGGAGAAGCAGGCCTTTACCCCCTTATATGTGGCCGTGGTGGGAGGAGGCAGGGCCTGTCACGATCTTCTCAGGAACAGCCGCCAAGGACGCCTGGAGAGCCTTAATATGAGTATTGTGGCTGTGGCCAGCACCAACCCCCATGCCCCGGGTTTCCTGTATGCCAAAGAACACAATATCTATACCACCACCGACTATCATGAGCTCTACCGTATTGAGCGGTTGAACCTGATCTTGGAACTCACCGGCTCTTTGGAAGTCATGGAAGACCTCCTTCGGACCAAGCCCCCGGGTGTTTCCCTCATCGACCACCGCGCTGCAAGGCTCCTCTGGGTCCCCCTCCTGAAAGAGGCGGCGGAAAGCGAGCTCAAGAGCCTCCTCCTCTACCACAAAAAGACCAGGGAACACACCCAGATCATCCTGGACTCCCTGCCCTACCGGCTCATGGTGGTGAACCCCGACAAAACCATCAACATGGTGAACCGCACCTTCCTCAAAGAGCGGGGACTGCGTTACGAGGATGTCCTCAACAAACGTTGCTACGAGATAAGATACGGTTTAGACAGGCCTTGCGGGGAACTGGGAATGGCCTGTTACCTGGACGAAGTCCGGAAGCACGGACAGGTCATCAGCACCATTCACGAGGTCAACGGCAAGGACGGGGAGGAACGCTTTGATGTCATCACCGTTTCCCCCATTTATGATGAAGAGGGCCACATCCTTCAACTCCTGGAGACGTCGCGGGATGTCACCCAGAGGATCAAGTTTCAGCGGGAGGCCCAGAAATCCAGTATATTTCTCCAGAATGTCATCCAGAGCACGGTGGACGGGATTGTGGTGGTGGACACCAAGGGTAATGTGCTCATCTTCAATGAAGGCATGGAACGGCTTACCGGATATACGGCCCAGGAGATCATGGAACACGGCCACCTGAGCAGTTTTTACAATATTGACGTGGCCAAAGAAAACATGAGAAAGATGCGGAGCGACCAGCATGGGCCGGAGGGGAAACTCAATCCCACCAGCATGTCCATTACCACCAAAACCGGAGAGGAGATACCGGTCACCCTTTCCGCCTCCTTGATTACCATTGACGGACAGGAGGTGGGCAGCGTGGGTGTGTTTACGGATATGCGTGAGGTCCTCCAGATGCGCAAAGAGCTGGAAGAGGCCCACCTCCAGCTTGTCCAGTCGGAAAAAATCGCGTCTGTGGGAAGGATGGCGGCAGGGGTGGCCCATGAAATCAACAACCCCCTCTCCGGGGTCCTCATCTATGCGGAACTTTTAAAGGAAAACCTCAAGGAAAAAAGTGAAGATATTGAAGATGTAGATGAAATCATCCATCAGACGCTCCGGTGCAAAAAGATTGTCTCCGAACTCCTGGAATTCAGTCGCCAATCCATCGGCAAGGCCACTTCCTTCAGCCTGGAGGAATTGATTGATAAATGCCTGAACCTCCTTATCCACCAGGCCGCATTTCAGAATATAGAGGTGACAAAGAACATTGAGCCCCACATGCCCCATATGGTCGGGGACATGGGGCAATTGCAACAGGTCTTCACCAACCTCTTCATCAATGCCTCGGATGCCATGGAAGGAGAAGGGCAACTGCATTTGGACGCGCGTTATGACCGGGAAAAGTCCCGGTTCATTATCAGCGTTTCCGATACGGGACCCGGCGTTCCCCTGGCCTTGAGGGATAAGATCTTTGACATCTTTTACACCACCAAACCGGTGGGCAAAGGCACAGGGCTGGGTTTGAGCATCTCCCAAAACATTATCAACCTCCATGGCGGCAGTCTCCGATTTGAGTGCCCTCCTTCAGGGGGGACCACTTTTGTGATTCAATTGCCCCGTGAATCGGCGGAGTCCTCTGAACAAGAACCTGTTTTTATCGGATTGGATGAGTGATGGACGAGACGATACGTATTCTGGTTGTAGACGATGAAAAGGTTGTAAGGGACGGGTGTGAGCGCGTGCTGGGCAGCAGGGGATACACCATCGTCATTGCGCAAAACGGCCAGGAAGCCCTGGAACTCCTGGCCGAGCAAAACCTGGATATCATCCTCCTCGACCTTAAGATGCCTGTTATGGGTGGGGAGGAGGTCCTCCAAATCACCCGGGAAAAATACCCCCATATTCCTGTCATCATCATCACGGGCCACGGGACCGTGGATACGGCCGTGGAATGCATGAAGAACGGGGCCTATGATTTCATCACCAAGCCCTTTCAGATAGACCAGTTTCTTCTCACCGTGAAGAGGGCGGCGGAGAAAAGGCGCCTTGAGCAGAAAGCAAGACAGTTCGAAGAGGAAAATGTTCGAAATCTCTATGATCTCAGCCTCGAAAAAAGCCGTCTCAAGACGGTCGTTAACCGGATGGCCAACGGTGTCATGGTTACCAACCGCAATCTGGAAGTGGTGCTCCATAACCCGGCCCTGGCCCGACTCATGGAAATAAGCAACCTCACCCAGGAGCCGACCCCCATTTCACGCATCGTCAACGACGAGAATCTGATCACCACCCTGAAGCAGATCCAGAGCGGAGAGTCCCCAGAGGATGAGTCCGTTGCCCAGGAGATCCAGGCGGGGAAAAATGTGCTCAGGGCCATCTCGGCACCGGTTCTTGGACCCAACAGGTCCGTATCGGGGACGGTGACCGTGCTTGAGGATATCACCCCCTTTAAACAACTGGATCAGATGAAATCCGACTTTGTGAACATGGTGGCCCATGAGCTCCGGAGTCCCCTCGTCTCCATGAGGCAGCTAAACAGCGTGCTTCTCGAAGGCCTGGCCGGTGACCTTGAAGATAAACAGAAGGACTTCGTGGCCAGGAGCACCAAAAAGATCGATGCCCTCCTCGATCTCATCAACGATCTCCTGGACGTGGCCAAGATCGAGGCGGGACAATATGTGCAGCACCAGGTACCCACGGACATCGGCCCCATCATAGAGGAGACCGTGTCTCTCATGGAGCCCAGGGCCCGGGAACAGGGGGTCACCCTCAAGTCCTCCTGCCAAGACCTCAAACCCGTGCAGGCCGACCCCAAAAACATTGAAGAGATATTCAACAACCTCATTACCAACGCCATCAACTACTCCCCTGAGGGAGGCCAGGTGACCATCTCGGCCCAGGGCCGGGGCGAGTACATGGAGATCAAGGTCACAGACACGGGTATTGGAATCCCTGAGGAGGAAATGGGTAAGATTTTTGATAAATTCTACCGGGTCAAGCATCCCAAGACCCGCCAGGTCATGGGGACGGGACTGGGGCTGGCCATAGTCAAGGGCATAGTGGAAGCCCACCAGGGAACCATTGAGGTGGACAGCAAGGTGGATCAGGGAACCACCTTTAGGATTCTCCTCCCCATGATCATCTGAGACACACCATGGCCAAGGCAAGAGAAATAGAGCAGGTTCTGGTGGTGGACGACGAATCGGTGGTGCGAACCGGTATCAGCCGGGCCCTCAATCAAAGGGGCATGACCACCACCCTGGCTGCCAGCGGCAAGGAGGCCCTTGACCTCTTGGAGGGCCAGGACTTTCAACTGGTCCTGCTGGATATCCGTATGTCCGACATTGACGGGATCGAGGTCCTCAAAATGATCCGGGCCCGATACCCCCAGACCGACGTGATCATGATCACAGGATACCCCACCATCGATTCCGCGGTGCAGTGCGTCAAACTGGGGGCCTTGGACTACCTGGTCAAGCCTTTCCGCCTGGATGACCTGGAGGCCGCGCTGAAAAAGGTAGGCCCAAGGGCGGGAGAAGCCCGGAATGCCTCTGTAGGCCGAAAAGGCCTCAAGATCGATTCCAATAAGGATCTCATCATCGGCCAGGGCCGCCCCATGAAAAAGATCTTTGACAAGATCCTGAAAGTGGCCCCTACAGACAGTACCGTTCTCATCACCGGTGAAAGCGGCACGGGCAAGGAACTGGTGGCCCGGGCCATTCATGCCAAAAGCCTTCGAAATGCCAGGGAGTTCGTGGCTGTAGATTGTTCATCTCTGGTGGAGACCCTCCTTGAGAGTGAGCTCTTCGGCCATGTGAAAGGATCTTTTACCGGGGCCCTTCAAACCAAACATGGCCTTTTTGAACTGGCCAACCACGGGACCTTCTTTTTTGATGAAATCGCCAACTTGAGTCTGAAAATACAGGCCAAGCTCTTGAGGGTGGTTCAAGAGCGAGAATTCATGAAAGTGGGCGATCAAAAAAAGATCAAGCTGGATATCCGTATCATATCGGCCTCCAACAAGAATCTGGAAGACTCGGTGCGTTCAGGCGAATTCAGAGAGGACCTCTATTACCGGTTGAGCGTGGTACCCATCGATCTCCCCCCGCTCCGGAAAAGAAAGGAAGACATCCCCCTGCTCTTCCATCATTTCCTCGAGAAGTGTTGCAACCGGATCAAAAGGTCTGTGCCCGAGGTCTCGGACGAGGCCATGGAAATCCTCCAGGAGTATAACTGGCCGGGCAATGTCAGGGAGCTTGAGCACACCATAGAGCGCATCCTTATCCTGGAGGACACAGATAAGATCAGGCCCACGGACCTGCCGGCCTTTATTTCCCAAAGGCAGGGGGAATTTCAGATGTTTTCCGAGGATCCCCTCACCCTGGAAGAATTGGAGAAAAAATATATCCGCTTTGTGCTTCGCCGCACTAAGGGAAAAAAGAAAAAGAGCGCCGACATCCTGGGGATCAACCGCAAGACCTTAGGCATGAAGATCAAAAAATACGGCCTCTATTAAAGAAATTAACGGGATATTTCGTATCATTTGTTACTTTTTTACCCTTTTGACCAATTTTCCCTGTTTCCAGAGACTTATGAGGCAAATCCCGCCTTTTTGTTACAAAATACCCCATCCGACCCAATTTCTTCCAGGCCTTTATCATGGCCGCCAGACCCCTGCCCTTCTCGGATCCCACCCGATGCCCCAATCCGGAGGATTGCTTTTTTTCCACGCAAATTGAAGGGTTTATTCCCGTGGGGCACAAGGCGCTCCAGGCCTTTGCCGATACAAAATCGGGCGGTTAGACCCGGACCGAGGGGCTCAGGCATGAACCTTGCTCCTTACTCAGGCCATTGGGATCTTTTCCTTAACACCCAGGAAAAGGACAGGACAACCCCTACTGTCTTACGAGAGAGAAATCCAGGGTGCTATGAACGATGAAAAGACCGTTCTTATTGCTGAGCCAATGGAGAATATCGCCTCCCAACTCGGCCCTTTTTTGACCACAAGGGAGTTTACTACTATCCAGGTCAGGACCTTAAAAGAAACCCTTCTCACCCTTCAAACCCAGCGGGTCCATGTGCTGGTCCTGGATGCAGACCTCCTGCAAGAGGACTGCGGCTTCATTTCGATCATAAAAGGGATGGAGCCGGAGCTCCCCATTATCATCTCAGCGGAAACCAACACCCCGGAGTTTGAGGCCAAGGTGCGGCAGGAACGGATTTTCTATTATCACATCAAGTCCTTTGGTACTCAGGAGCTTGAGATGGCCATCTCGAACGCGCTTAATAAGTCATTCCACTAGCCTGGAGGAGCCCACTATGCCGTTACAGGACAAGGTCAAATCCGGTGAATTTGTGATCCTGGGAGAATTCGAACCGCCCAAGGGGGCCGACTTCTCCGAGTTCTTGCGGAACGCCAATCAGGTCAAGGGACGCCTGGATGCCTTGCTGGTCCCGGAAATGGCCAACGCCGTGATGAAGGCCAGCTCTCTGGGGGGATGTGCCTTTTTAAAGGAGCACGGTTTTGAGAGCCTGATGCAGATCTGCTGCCGCGACCGTAACCGGCTGGCCCTTCAGGCCGACATCCTGGCCGCAGCCGCCCTGGGCATATCAAACCTTATGGTTGTACCGGGCGAGGATATCCGTTACGGGGACCATCCCCAGGCACGGCCGGTGAACGATGTTGACCTCATTAGCCTCATCGAGGTCATTGGGGGCCTTTCAAGAGGCAAAGACATGGCCGGGGTTGAACTGAGGGGCGCCCCGGCCTTTTTCTTGGGGGCCAGCATCAATGCGGGCGCCCTGGGCGGGGCCTTGGATATCGAGCTCGAGAACATGGACAAGATGATTAAAGGGGGGATCCGGTATGTGATCACCCCGCCGGTCTTTGATCTTCACCAGTTCCAGAGCTTTGCCAAAAGGGTGGACACAAGCCGGGTCGCCCTTATTCCCACGGTCCTCCTTTTGAAATCCGCCGGCATGGCCCGGTACATTGATCGGAACATCCGGCACATCTCCATCCCCGCCGATACCATCAGGCAAATCCAAAAGGCGCCTGACAAGCTGAAAAAGTGTATCCAGATTGCGGCGGAACTGGTCACCCAATTAAAAGACATAGGCATGGCCGGGGTCATGCTCTCCACCGTGGGCTGGGAGGACAAGCTCCCCCAGATCCTTGATACGGCAAAATTATAGAAGGGACGAGACATATGGACAAGGGACACTCTCCGGATCTGCTAGGTTCGGCCCTGGTTGTAGGCGGCGGGATTACGGGGCTTCAATCGGCCCTGGATCTGGCCGACTCGGGCTACTATGTGTATCTTGTGGAAAAGACGCCCGCCATCGGCGGGGTCATGGCCCAGCTGGACAAGACCTTCCCCACCAATGATTGTGCCATGTGAATCCTCTCGCCCAAACTGGTCGAGGTCGGCCGGCACATGAACATTGAACTCCTCACTCTTTCGGAAGTCACCGGGGTGGAGGGGAGCAAGGGGCACTTCAAGGTCACCGTCAAGAAATCCCCCCGGTACGTGGACGTGGATAAGTGTATCGCCTGCGGCATCTGCGCCGAAAAGTGCCCCGCCAAGACGGATGATGAATACAATGAGGGGCTGACCACCCGGAAGGCGGCCTACTTGCCCTACGCCCAGGCCGTACCCCTCAAATACACCCTGGACCCGGACCGATGCATCTATTTTAAGAAGGGCAAGTGCAGGGCCTGCGAGAAATTCTGCCCTGCAGGGGCCATCAATCTGGATGACCAGGAAGAGATCCTTGAGATCGATGTGGGCTCCATCATACTCACCGGAGGGTTTCGTCCCTTTGATCCCTCCCTTTTTGACACTTATGGGTATACGGCCCTGCCCAACGTGATCACCAGCATGGAATATGAGCGCATTCTTTCGGCCGGCGGCCCTTATGCCGGGCATGTGGTCCGACTCTCGGACCAAAAGGAGGCCAAGCGGATCGCGTGGCTCCAGTGTGTGGGCTCCCGGGAGACCAACCAGTGCGACAACCCTTACTGCTCGGCCGTTTGCTGTATGTATGCCATCAAGGAAGCCCTCATATCCAAGGAGCATGTGGGAGAGGGCTTTTCCGGAACCGTCTTTCACATGGACGTGCGGACCCATGGCAAGGACTTTGAGCGCTACTATGAACGGGCCAAGGCGGAAGGCATACGTTTTGTCCGGACCAGGGTCCACACCGTGGACCAGGTGGATGAAAGCGGGACCCTGCGTATCGGTTACGTTGAGGAATCAGGGAACATGAAGGAAGAGGAATTTGACCTGGTGGTCCTCTCCGTCGGCATGGAACCCGAGCCCTCGGCCGTGAACATGGCCCGAGACATGGGCTTGGACATCACCAAAGACCGCTTTGTGGCCACGGACGACTTCTCTCCCGTGTCAACGTCCTTGCCCGGGGTTTACGCCGCCGGGGTCTTGGCGGGGTGCAAGGACATTCCCCAATCCGTGACCGAGGCCAGCGCCGCCGCATGCGCATCGGCCACCGCCCTGGCCGAGGCCCGGGGAGAACTCATTAAGGAGAAAACCTTTCCCCAGGAACGGGAGGTGGCCCAGGAAGAACCCCGGGTGGGGGTATTTGTCTGCAATTGTGGCACCAACATCGGCGGTTTTGCCGACGTCCCGGCCATTGCACGCTATGCGGAGACCCTCCCCAACGTGGTCTACGTGGAGGAGAACCTCTTCACCTGCAGCCAGGATACCCAGGATAAACTTGTTGAGGTGATCAGAGAACAAAACCTGAACCGGATCGTGGTAGCGGCCTGCACCCCCGCCACCCACGAGGCCCTTTTTCAGGAAACCTTGCGCAACGCTGGTCTCAACGAAAATCTTTTTGAAATGGCCAACATCCGGAACCAGTGCACATGGGTCCACTCCAATGACCGGGAGCAGGCCACGGAAAAGGCCAAGGACCTGACCAGAATGGCGGTGGCAAAGGCCTCCCTACTCGAGCCCATCCCGGACCTGACCGTCGACATTGACCGCCACACTCTCATCATAGGGGGAGGACTTTCAGGCATGACCGCCGCCCTGCACCTGGCGGATCAGGGCTTCGCCGCCACCATCGTGGAAAGGTCCAACACCTTGGGGGGCATGGCCCGGGAGATCGCCGAAACCTGGAAGGGCGAGGAAATGGCCCCATACCTCTCCCAACGGGTAAAAAGGGTGGAAGATCATCCCCGCCTGGAGGTGTTGCTCAATGCCGAGGTCACGGGATCCGCCGGTTTTGTGGGTAACTTTGAGACGGAAGTCCTCGCAGCGGGCCAAGCAAAGACCATCAAGCACGGCGTCACCATCATAGCCACAGGGGCCCAGGCCTCCTCCACAGAGGAATATCTCTACGGCAAGAGTCCCCGAGTCACCCGGTGGCATGAACTGGAACAGGACCAGGAAAGACTCCGCCAGGCCCTGAGCGTCGCCTTTATCCTCTGCGTGGGATCCCGGGACCAAAACAGGCCTTATTGCTCCAGGCTCTGCTGCACCGCCTCCATCAAGCAGGCCATTGAACTCAAAAAGGATAATCCCTCAAGGGAGGTCTACATCCTGTACCGGGACATCCGGACTTACGGTGAAAGGGAGGCCCTTTACCGGGAAGCCAGGGAAAGGGGGGTGATCTTTCTCCGTTACGACCTTGACAGGAAACCGCTTGTCCGGGAGTCGGATGAAGGCCTCGAGATCAGCGTGTTTGATCCCATCCTCCAGAGAGACCTGCTCATTAAGGCGGACCTCATCAACCTGGCCACCGCCATTGAGCCCAAGGGGCACGAGGACCTGGCCCATCATTTCAAACTTCCCTTGAATGAAGACGGCTTTTTTATCGAGGCCCACGCCAAGCTGAGGCCCGTTGACTTTGCCAATGACGGGCTTTTCCTCTGCGGCATGGCCCAGTACCCAAAACCCGTGGATGAGAGCGTGGCCCAGGCCATGGCCGCCGCCAGCAGAGCCGCGGTGGTTCTCTCCAAGCCCTCCATCAAGGTTTCCCCCCTTGTCTCTCAAGTGGACAGGGAAAAATGCATCGGATGCGGCCTTTGCGCCGAGGTCTGCCGCTTCGGAGGGCTTGTTATGGAAGAGGTTGAGGGCGTGGGGTATCGGGCAAAAAACATCCCCGCCTCATGTAAGGGATGTGGCCTGTGCGCGGCATCCTGCCCTCAGAGGGCCATTGACATGCTTCACTTCAGGGACCGACAGATTGAGGCGGCCCTGTCCGGCCTGAAGTAAGAAGCGGGAAGGTAAAACCATGGACGAATTTGAACCCAAGATACTCGCATTCCTTTGTAACTGGTGCGCCTATGCGGCCGCGGACCTGGCCGGGGTATCCCGATTTCAGTATCCCCCCAACGTACGCCCCATCAGGGTCATGTGTTCCGCCAGGGTCGACCCCCTGTTTCTGGTCAAGGCCCTGAAACAGGGATGGGACGGCATTCTCGTCTCCGGGTGACATATGGGCGACTGCCATTACCTGGACGGTAATGTTCAAGCTGAAAAAAAGATCCGCCTCACCCAAAGGCTTCTCGCCCTGGCGGGCCCCGGAAGGGATCGGCTTCACCTGGCCTGGTGCTCTTCGGCGGAAGGTCAGCGCTACGCGGAGATCATCAAGGAAGTGACGGATTCTATAAGAGAGCAGGGCCCCTTTGATCCTGAGGCCTATAAGCTCCCTTTGGAAGCGGCTGAGATGACGTTGGAAAGCGAAACCCTGAGGTGGCTGGTGGGCAAGGAGGTGTCCCTCACCACCCAGGGAGATGTGTATGGCCGCAAATGGGATGCAGACCGATTTGAAGCCATTCTGACCGGTGTTCTGGAATCCGAGTACCAACAGAACCTGATCACCCTGGCCTTGAGACAGGGATGCAGCTCTGTGCGGGATATCGGTCAACAGACCGGTCTGGAACTTATCCGGGTCTCTCAACTCCTCTCCGAGATGGAAAAGGCGGCCCGGGTCGTGTTTAAGGGGCACCAGGACCGTGTGCCCGTATTTGAAGCGTCATAAAGGGGTAGAAATGGAAACAAGACCAGGAACCAAGAGCGGAACGGTCATGGTGGTGGGTGCGGGTATTGCAGGCATGCAGGCCGCACTGGACCTTGCCAACTCCGGCTATTATGTGCACTTGGTGGAAAGCTCTTCGAGCATCGGCGGCATGATGGCCCGTTTGGACAAGACCTTCCCCACCAATGACTGCGCCATGTGAATTATTTCGCCGAAACTGGTCGAGGTCGGCCGGCATCTGAATATCAACATCGTCCCCAACACTGACGTGGAAGGCATTGAGGGTGAACCCGGCAATTTCGAGGTGACCCTTCTCCGTCGCCCCCGTTACATTGATATGGAGAAGTGTACGGCCTGTGGGGAGTGTGCAAAGCGCTGCCCGGTGGCCGCCATCAATCAGTATAACCTGGGCCTTGATCAGAGAAAGGCCACCTATATCGACTATCCCCAGGCCGTGCCCCTGGCCTTCTCCATTGACCCGGACACCTGTATCGGGTGCGGACTCTGTGAGATGATGTGCATCGCCAAGGCGGTCGAATACGGAGACAAGGAGGTGCGGGATACCCTTACCGTGGGCGCTGTCATCCTTTCGCCCGGCAGCCGGGGCTTTGATCCCTCGGGTCTGGATGTATTCGGCTACGGCAAATATCCCAATGTGGTGACCAGCGAGGAGTTTGAGAGGATCCTGAGCGCTTCCGGCCCATACAGGGGACACCTCATGAGACCCCAGGACAGAGAGGCCCCGGAAAAAATCGCCTGGATCCAGTGCGTGGGTTCCCGGGACGTAAACCTCTGCGGTAACGGCTACTGTTCCTCCGTGTGCTGCATGTACGCCATCAAGGAGGCCATGATCGCCAAGGAGCACGCCCATAGCGATCTTGATTGTGCCATATTCAATATGGACATGAGGACCTTTGGTAAAGACTATGAAGACTACTACAACCGGGCACGGAAAGAACAGGGTATCCGGTTTATAAAGTCCAGGGTCCACACCATTGATGAGGACCGGGACACGGGCGACCTTTTCATCAACTACGTGCACGAGAGCGGGGAGATGAAACGGGAGGTCTTCAACATGGTGGTCCTCTCCGTGGGCCTGGAGATACCCGAGTCCACTGCGACCCTGGCCGAGCGGCTGGGGGTGGCGTTGAATTCCTACCGCTTCGCGGTCACCCCTCCTTTTGAACCCGTTGCCACATCCCGGCCCGGGGTTTTCGTGAGCGGTGTGCTGCAGTCTCCTAAAGACATCCCCAGTTCAGTCACCGAGGCCAGCGCAGCCGCCTGCGCCGCGGAAATGACCCTCGCCGAAGTCAGAGGTACGGATATCAAGACCATCGAGCTTCCTCCGGAAATGGAGGTCTCCCAGGAAGAACCGCGAATCGGGGTATTTGTGTGCAACTGCGGGATCAATATCGGCGGGGTGGTTGACGTGCCGGCCGTCACCCGTTACGCCGCCACCCTGCCCTACGTGGCCCTGGCCGATGAAAATCTCTTTACCTGCTCCCAAGACACCCAGGACAGGATCAAGGATGTGATCCAAGAAAACCGCCTCAACCGCGTGGTGGTCGCCTCCTGCTCTCCCAGGACCCACGAACCCCTGTTTCAAGAAACCCTTCAGGCCTGCGGCCTCAACAAGTATCTCTTTGAGATGGCCAATATCCGGGACCAGGACTCCTGGGTCCATGGAAACGATCCGGAAGCGGCCACCAAAAAGGCCAAAGACCTGGTCCGTATGGCCGTGGCCAGGGCCAGCCTGTTAAAACCGCTCACGGAACGAAAAATCTCCATTAACAAACGGGCACTGGTCCTGGGCGGTGGTGTAGCGGGCATGAATGCCGCCCTGGGATTGGCGGAACAGGGTTTTGAGGTGGTTATCGTAGAGAAGGAGGCCCAGCTCGGAGGTCTGGCAAGGGAACTCACCGCCACCATTGAGGGGGCCGATATTCAAAAATACCTCCTCAGCCTGGTGGAACGGGTCACTGAACACGAAAAAATCCAAATACTCACCGAATCCCTGGTGGTGGGCTTTACCGGATTCAAGGGCAACTTCACCACGGAAGTCCTGGTGGGCCCCGGCATGTATGAACGAAAGATTGAGCACGGCGCCGTGATCCTGGCCACGGGAGCCAGGCCGTATACCCCCAAGGAATACCTCTACGGCCAGGATCACCGGGTCATGACGCAGATCGCTCTGGGCAAACGCCTGGAACTGAAAGGGGCCTCCGACCTCAATCAGGTGGTCATGATCCAATGCGTGGGATCGAGGAATGAAGAAAACCCCTACTGCTCTCGCGTTTGTTGCCAGAGTGCCGTGAAAAACGCCCTTCATATCAAGGAACTCAACCCCGATGCAACGGTCTTTATCCTGTACCGGGATATGCGCATGTACGGTCTGCTGGAGGACTATTACGCCGAGGCCAGAAAACGGGGCATCATCTTTTCCCGTTTCTCCCAGGATAATGCACCCCAGGTGGAGGCCCTGGACGAGGGGATCAAGGTCACCTTCAGGGACCCAATTCTTGACCGCGATCTCTCGGTCATGGCCGACCGTCTCGTGCTGAGTACGGGTATGGTCCCGGAAGATACCCACGAACTGGCCTCCATTTTGAAACTCCCCCGGAGCCGAGAGGGCTTTTTCATCGAGGCCCACGTCAAACTGAGACCTGTGGACCTGGCCAATGAGGGCATCTTTGTGTGCGGCACGGCCCACAGCCCTAAACTCATCTCCGAGAGCATTTCCCAGGCCTTTGCGGCCGCATGCCGGGCCGTCACCTTTCTCGCCCAGGATGAAATGACCCTTTCCGCGGTCACGGCCAAGGTGGACCAAGACAGGTGTGCGGCCTGTCTCGTCTGTGTCAGGGCCTGCCCTTACGGCGTGCCGCACATCAACGAGGACGGGGTCAGTGAAATTGATGAGGCCTTATGTCATGGATGCGGGATCTGCGCGGCGGAGTGTCCTGCCAAGGCCATAGAATTGAACTGGTATGAAGATGAACAAATCATAAGCAAAGTGGATGCTTTGCTGGAAGGGGTCCTGTGATGGAGGAGTTCACACCCGTTATTGTGGCATTCTGTTGTAATTTTTGAGGGTATACAGCCGCGGACCTGGCAGGTTCCATGCGACTCCAGTATCCCAATACCATCAGGATTGTACGGGTGCCTTGCACCGGAAAGGTGGATCTTTTGCACATGCTTCACGCCTTTGAAAAAGGGGCCGACGGGGTTTATGTGGTGGGGTGCCTTGAAGGAGACTGTCGTTTCGAAAACGGCAATCTCAGGGCCCGCAAGCGGGTGGAACAGGCCCGAAAGATCCTGGATGCGGTGGGCATCGGAGGCGAGCGGGTGCAGATGTACAACCTCTCCTCCGGTGAAGGTCCCCGGTTTGCCGAGGTGGCCGTGGAAATGACCGAACAGATCAAGGCCCTGGGCCCTAACCCCCTTAAGAAGGCCAAAGCCCGGATGGCGGCCTAAGGCTGCTTCCAGGAGGGTCTTCGTGCAGTGAACCCCACAGGAAGGAGAGGTCACGGGAGATGATTGTTGCAGAGAAAAAGCCGATAGAGGAAATCATTGAGGAAGTCAAGGACTTTGAAAAGATCCTCGTCGCCGGCTGCAACGAGTGTGTCACAGTGTGCGAAGCCGGTGGGAAAAAGGAGGTGGGTGTTCTGGCCTCGGCCTTACGCATGTATTTCATGAATCAAGGCAAGCAGGTCCAGATCGACGAGGTGACGCTGGAACGCCAGTGTGACCATGAATACCTGGAAGAACTCCGCGACAGGATTGATCAGTACGAGGCCGTAGTCTCCCTGGCCTGCGGAGTGGGGGTCCAGTTTCTGGCGGAAACGTACTTTTCCACCCCTGTGTTTCCGGGGGTCAACACATGCTTCATGGGGGTCACCGAAGAGAGGGGGGTCTGGAGCGAGCGCTGCCAGGGTTGCGGACAGTGCATCCTGGGCAAAACCGCGGGGATCTGCCCCATATCCCGGTGTGCCAAGCGGCTCCTGAACGGGCCCTGCGGAGGATCCACCAAGGGGAAATGTGAAATCAGCAAGGACCTCGACTGTGCCTGGCAACTCATCATTGACCGCCTCAAAGAACTCGGCAGGCTTGATGATTATGAATGCATCATCCCTATCAAAGACTGGTCTACGGAGCGGGCCGGAGGACCCAGAAAAGTGGTCAGGGAGGACGTGAGACAATGAGCAGCACTGTGAAGACAAAGACGCCCAGCAAGTTGGAAAAGATTTTGGCATCAGGTCACCTTGCCGTCACCTCTGAATGCGGGCCGCCCAGGGGGGGTGATCCCGAGGCCATTACCAAGAAGGCCGAGATGCTCAGGGATCATGTGGATGCCATCAACATTACCGACAACCAGACATCGGTGACCCGCCTTTGCAGCCTGGCGGCCTGCATCCACCTCAAGCTCATGGGTATTGAGGCCACCTTGCAAATGGTGGTGAGGGACCGCAACCGCATCGCTCTCCAGAGTGACATCCTGGGAGCCGCCTCTTTTGAGATCTACAATATTCTCTGCCTCTCGGGAGATCATCAGCAATTCGGTGATTGTCCTCAGGGTCAAAACGTCTTTGATCTGGATTCGATACAGCTTATTCAGACCGTCAGGCTCATGCGGGACGAGGGCAAGTTCCTGGGCGGCGATGATATCAAGCGACCTCCCCGGATGTTTGTAGGTGCCGCGGCCAATCCCTTTGCGGATCCTTTTGAAATCCGGGTCCCCCGTCTGGCCAAGAAGATCGCCGCCGGTGTCGAATTTATTCAGACGCAGTGCATCTATAACCTGGACAAGTTTGAGGAATGGATGAGGCTGGCCCAGGAGCGCGGGTTGACCGAAAAGGCCTATATCCTGGCGGGGGTCACCCCATTGAAATCCGCGGGAATGGCCAAATACATGCAGAAACGTGTTCCCGGCATGGACGTCCCCGATGACGTGGTGAAGCGCATGAGCGGCGTGGCCAAGGAAAAACAGCCTGACGAAGGTATTCAGATCTGCATAGAGACCATTCAACGCCTCAAGGAAGTGGAAGGCGTGAAAGGCTTCCATGTAATGGCCATTGAGTGGGAGGAAAAGGTCCCCTATATTGTGGAACAGGGCGGTCTTTACCCGAGACCGGACCCGAATACCCTATAGGGGGGTCGCTGATAAATGGCAGTAAACCATTTTTGAGGAGGTATCGTTATGGCCAAAAAATACATCTTAGTGGTGGATGATGATCCTGATCTGGTGGAAACGGTGGCCATGATGCTGGAAAGCAAGGGATGTGAGGTGGGCCGTGCCTATGACGGCGTTGAAGGCGAAGAGTCCATCAAGGAACGCCGACCGGATCTCATCATCTTGGATGTCATGATGCCCAGAAAGGACGGCTACGTCCTCTGCAGCGAGCTCAAGGCAAACCCCGAAACTCAGGATATCCCCATTGTACTCCTTACGGCGGTGGGAGAGGCGGTGCCTACCACCACTTACACCCATGCCGACGGCATGTCTACGGAAGCGGATGACTATATTGCCAAACCCATTGATACCGAGGGCTTGTGGGAGGTGGTCACGGCCCTCTTGTGATCTCCTGCCATCAGACGGGACGCCGGAGCCGGGCTCTCCATGACAACCCCGACCAAACTCGGTGGATTCAAGATTCTCAAAGAGGTGGTCTGGACATCTATTGTCGCGACCCCCGAAACCCCTGGATTCGCTGCAAGCTTCTGCCGCCTCCTTGCAGAAGGTGGGATCAACCTCGCCTACCTCACCTTGGGCAGGGGTTTTTCCCGGGGGACAATGAATGTGGTTGTGGATGCCCAAAACGGTGACGCCGTGGCGCAGCGTACCGCCCATTTTTTGGGAGGAGAGGGTCCGGACTTCAGACGGGCCGTCATCCTCTCCCTCTTCCCCCACCGCAGCAATCCCCATGTGATGGGAGCGCTCTTGGGGGCACTGGGAAGGCAGGAGGTGAGACCCATGGCCCTGGCCAGTTCTTCCTCGGCCGTTTCTATGGTCTTAGGAGAAGAGGCTGCAGAGCGGGCCGCCGCCTCCCTTTTCGGCCCTTTTAATTTCAGTGCCTACCGGACCCCCTCGGATTGGAAACTGGCTCAAAAAGGCAAGGAAGCGCTCTATAAGGAGGTGGTGGCCTCATACCAGGAGAAACGGCCCAAGGTCTATGCCTTGGAGTGGCAGGACGAGCAGCAGCTCCTGGCGGTGACCTCAGAGAGCAGTGACCTGGGCAGGCTGGGTGCCGTCTTCCAGGACTTCGCCCGGATGGACCTCTCCTTAAACTTCCTGGTTGCAAGTCTCTCGGAAGGAGGGGAAAAGGTGAGGCTCCTCTTCTCTCTCCCGGGCCTGAAGGGACAAAACTACCCTGGGATCATCGAATCCCGCCTCCCCCATGGGGCCAGCTCGGATATGTACCCCGTGGGGGTCTTTTCCATGAACGGCCCCCACTTTGGGGACCGCTACGGCATTGCCCGGGACCTCCTCACCGCCTTTGATCAGGACCGGGTGGAATTGCTGGGGCTTTGCTGCTCCATTCATTCCATCACCGGTGCCGTACCCGCCAACATGATGCAACCCGCCATCCGCGCCATACAGGGATGCTTTGAGGTCCCCTCGGTCATCAAAAAGACCCCCTTCATTTCCCGTTGAAAGGTTCCAAGTTTCAATGCTATCATTACTGGATCCTGACCTGGAAAACACGGGAAAGGGTGAAGGCTTTATCCCCTTGAGGAGGTCTTTCCATGAATAAGATAACTCCCTTGTCCCCTCTTCTCCCGGGGCTGGTCCTTTTTCTGTGCCTCGCCCTGGGCCCAGCGCCGGGGTGCCGGTTTGCCCGGGTCAAGACAAGCCCCGTCCCGCAACAGGAAGTGCCTGCCTTTATAGACAGCCGTTATGATGGGCTTCAAGCCGATTACTCCGGAAAGGCGGATGCCCCTGCCGCGCTCCTCTTTGACCTTAAAGGCGACAATATCACCCTCACGGGAAAGGGATGGCATCCGGTCTCCAGTCAGGAATCCCTGGATAAAATGATACAAAACATGATGACCCGGTACAGGTACTGGGGCAGGGATGCCCAGGGTCCCCAGCTTTCTCTTATTGTGGACGAAACGGGCAAGACCATCGGTTATCTCTTCTCCGCAATGGACAACACGGATATCACCCGGCAAGGCTCCACCTATCGGGTGGCCCCTGTCACGGATCTGGACGTCCGCGAAAAGGCAAGGCCGGGGATCAGGGGGGCCGGGGGCTGATCCAAGCGCCTACTCGCCCATATACAGAGAGGCAAAGATCTTGGCATCCGTCAGCACATGGGGCAGAAGGCAGTACTCGTTGGGCTGATGGGCCGTATCTGTAAGGGTGGACCACACCGCGGCCGGGAGCCCGGCCTGCCGAAAAAAGGCGGCCACCGTCCCCCCTCCAATACCCACCGCCCTGGCCTCTCTACCCGTGACCCGCTTTATGGCCCCGGCAAGGGCCTCGACCACGGCGGCATCAGGGGGTGTGGGACTTGTGGCGTCCTGGCGGTGAAAGATCTCCACCTCCACCTCAAGGCCGAGCCTCCCGCCCAGATCTTGGGCCAGGGCCTTGGCCGCCTCAAGGACCTCTTCCACCCTGTACCGGGGCAGGATCCGGCAATCCACATAGAAGACGTCTTTCCCTGGAATGGTGTTCACATTGGGTACATTGGCCTCTATCTTGGTGGGCTCAAAAGTGGATCGAGGGGTGGTATAGAGGGTATCCACAAAGTCGAATCGATCTTTGAGTTCCTGGAGGGCCACAATAAGGCTGGCGGCCCCAAAGAGGCTGTTATTCCCCCTGTCCGGGGTGCTCGCATGACACTGTCGACCCAGGACCGTAAACCTGATCCAGAGCATGGATTTCTCAGCCACTTCGATCGTGGACCCATCTTCGGTTCCCCAGTCGGGCACAATGATAAGATCATCTTCCTGGAAAAGATCCCGGCGGTTCTTCAGCAGGTAGTCCAGCCCATAGCGACTGCCTGTTTCCTCATCTGCCACCACCGCCAGACCGACCGTTCTCTTAGGCCTCATGCCGGAGTCGAGGATCCCCTTTAAGGCCAAAAAAGAGCTGACCAGTCCGTGCTGGTTGTCTTCCACCCCCCGGCCTATAATCCGCTCCCCCTCCACTCGAACTTTGTAGGGATCTCCCTCCCACAGGGAGAGATCCCCCGGAGGCACCACATCCAGGTGGCTTAAAACCCACACGGTATGGTCCGGTTCCCCTCCCTCCCACCGGGCAATCACGTTGGGCCGGTATCCGTCCATGGCCCGTTCATCCGGTGCGTTGATTTCTTCCAGGACCGCTGGATCTGTTTCCTGGAACAGGCCCTTCACAAAACGGGCCTTTTCATGTTCTCCGGTACCGCCGTTTTCCGGCCCCAAGGCCACTCGTTCCGAAAGAGAGCCCTGGAGTTCAATGACTTCCTCCCTGTAGCCTTCTATCCGTTCAAAGATCTTTTCAATGTCTGTCATAAGAACCCTTCTCCTCCCTGGTGTCACCACGGTCCCTGCCAGGCCTTAAAACCTGGAGAGACAGGCAATATCCTTCATGATCTCTTCAAAAAACCCTTCCTTTTTTATCCCGGGCCCCGGGTGGCCGAGCAGGTGGCCGTCCAAAGCGAATGGAGACCCTTTCCCGGCCCTCTTGCCCTGCATAACGAATCCCCACAGGGACGAAAGGCAGAGAGAGGCGGGAGAGGATCAGCCTGACCAACCCCGGCCTTCCCGGCCCCATCCGGTTTCTGTAGTAGGTGCCTTCCGGAAACACCACCAGGCCCTCTCCCTCATTTAACACCTGGATCATAATGTTGAGGGAACGCCGGCTCTCCAAGGGTCGATCGCGGTTTAGGGGTATCCCTCCAAGGGAGTGTAAAAACCAGTCGGATACGGGGTTAAGGAAGAGCTCATATTTGGCCACATAATAGAGGGGCCTGGGCGTGGCCAGTGCCAGAAGGGGGATGTCCTCCCAGCGCTGGTGTTTGGGCAGGAGAATGAAGGCCTGTTTTTGAGGCAGATTCTCCAGCCCCCTTACCTCCCGGCGAAAAAAAAGGGAGAGCATCAT
Organism: uncultured Desulfobacteraceae bacterium; assembly: GCA_964573885.1. Lineage (GTDB taxonomy): Bacteria > Desulfobacterota > DSM-4660 > Desulfatiglandales > Desulfatiglandaceae > CAZNLL01. The sequence goes on from CAZNLL010000004.1 coordinate 50,185, forward strand.
CCTGGCCAGGACCCTGGTTCCCCGGAAGACCCACTCCCTTCTTCCATGCATCCCTACTCCACGGTGACGCTTTTGGCCAGGTTTCTGGGTTTATCAATGTCCCTGTTCAGAAATCCGGCGCAGTAATAGGCCAGGAGCTGGCATGGAATCACCGAAAGGATAGGGACCAGAAAATTAAGGGTGGCCGGTATTTCTATCACATGGTCTACCATCTCCTTAATCTCCTGGTCCCCCTGGGTGGCGATGGCAATGACCGGACCTTTGCGGCTCTTGATTTCCAGGATGTTGCTGATCATCTTGTCATACAACTCATCCCTGGGTGCCAGGGCCACTGTGGGCATGTCGGGATGGATGAGGGCGATGGGGCCGTGCTTCATCTCCCCTGCGGGGTAGCCTTCGGCGTGGATATAGGAAACCTCTTTGAGTTTCAGGGCCCCTTCCATGGCCACCGGATAGTTGAATTTCCTTCCCAGGAACAGCCAATTGTTGCATCGGCAGTACCGCTCCGCAACGGCCTCGATGTGGCTGGCCTGACCCAGGATATCTCTCACCTGATCGGGGAGGGCCTGAAGGGCACGTATCGCTTCCACACCGTCGGTGAGAGAAAGGTTCTGATGCCGCCCCAGGAGCAAGGCCATAAGGGTAAGGATAGTCAACTGGGAGGTAAAAACCTTGGTAGAGGCCACCCCGATCTCCGGGCCTGCATGGTTGTATATCCCCGCCTCGGTCTGTCTGGCAATGGAGCTGCCCACCACATTTACAATGCCCAGGAGACCGGCCCCTTTTCTCTTGGCCTCCCGAATGGCCCCCAGGGTATCTGCGGTCTCCCCTGACTGGCTCAGGGCCACAATAAAGGTATCCGGGGGAAAATTGAGTTTTCTGTACCGAAACTCCGAGGCCAACACGGCATTGACTTCGATCTCCGTCAGCTTTTCAAACACATAGCTCCCCACAGACCCTGCATAATAGGAGGTACCGCAGGCCACGATCACCAGATGTCGACACCTTTTGAGCCTTTCCCAGACCGGTGCCAGCCCTCCCAGCTTGGGAACCCCCTCCCCAGGCTCAAGCCTCCCCCTCATGGCGTTTTTGACGGTCTCGGGCTGCTCATAGATCTCTTTGAGCATAAAGTGAGGGAACCCGTTGAGGCCCACGTCGTCCGCCCGCCATTCCACGGTTTCCGTGCTTCTCCGCACCTCCTTTGCCTGGGCCGTGGACATGGTAAAGGCGTCCCTTTTGAGGGAAGCCAGCTCATTGTCCTGGAGATGGACCACCTTGTTTGTGTACCTGACCATGGCCGCCACATCCGAACCGGCGAAATAACCGTGGTCGCTGATACCTATAATCAGGGGACTCCCTCTGCGGGCTACCACGATCTCGCCTGGGACGCGGCTATGGATGACGGCCATGCCAAAGGTGCCTTCCACCTGTGACATGCTCTTTCTGACCGCCTCGCTCAGGGAGCCGTCAAAATGCCTGGCAATGAGATGGGCCAAGACCTCCGTGTCTGTCTCGGACCTAAAGGAGACCCCGTCCTTTTCGAGGCGCTTCTTCAAAAGGTGATAATTCTCGATGATGCCGTTATGGATTACAAAGACGTTCCCCTCTTCGTCCATTTGGGGGTGGGCATTCTCCTCCGTGGGCTCCCCGTGGGTGGCCCATCTGGTATGGGCGATACCCATAGCTCCCAGGATTTCTACACCTTCCAGTCTTGACTCCAATTGGGCGATTTTTCCTACGGCCCGGTGACAAAGGACATCTTTCCCATTATGAACGGCCAAACCCGAAGAGTCATAGCCGCGATATTCAAGCTGCTTCAGGCCCTCCAACAGGATAGGCCTGGCCTGCCTCTCTCCCACATAACACACAATGCCGCACACGATGTTTCTCCCTGAGTCGGAGCCTCTTATCGTCTTTCCCCACCCAAAAGGCACGGCGAAAAAAGACCGGCGCCTTCTCTTCTATAAAACAAATATATTAATATTTTGTATCATTCAGCTCTATGAAAGGGATCAAAAGCACTGGAAACACCTAAGGTGTTACAATATTTTTTAAAACAAATAGATATCATGTTCAGTTAAAGTATTTATTCATAATATACCGGGCCAAGTCTTTGGACCGAATCCCCAGCTTTTCCCCGTGAACCCCCAGAACCGCAATACATATCCCCCGGTCCTTCTCAGGAGGCAGGGCATAGGCCGTGATCCAGTCGTACTTAAACCGGTCCAGCTCATCGTTAATGGTTCCTGTCTTGGCGCCCAGCTCTACATCCTTAAAGGCCCTTTTGCGGCGCAGCCGTCGAAAGGCCTTCCGGCAGGTCCCATACCGCACAGTGTCGCCCATAAGGATCTTCAAGGCCTGGGCCGTCTCCCTGCTGATGGTCCGCACCAGGGGGCCCGGCCGGCCCCTGTAAAGGACCTCCCCGGAGCCGTTTAAGATGCGCTCCACCATCCAGGGTGTCATAATCATCCCGCCGTTGGCCACGGCCGAAGCCATCAGGGCCGCATGAAGGGGAGAAATGAGGGTTCTCTTGTTGAACCCGGATGCAATCTCGGCCAGACCAAAGTCATCATCCGGAACCTGGATGGTACTCTTGGAAACCGGCAGATCAAAGGGAAAGGCCTGGTTGAAAAGAAACCGGCTCGCATATTCGTTCATCACCTCCTGGCCCAGGTGATAAATGCCCAGCCGTCCAAATACCGGATTGATAGAGGAGGCAAAGGCCTTTCTGAAACTGAGTCTGGACGCGTATCTGCCGGTTTTTTCCTTGAGCTGCTCTTTATACAGGGTATATTTTCGGCCCTGATAGGCGACCGTTTTTTCGGGTGTAAACCCGGCCGACTCCAGGGCTGCCGCAGCAGATACGATCTTAAAAAGACTGGCCGCAGGGAAATCGGCTTTCCTGCAAAGGGGCTGCCCCTTTCCATCCTTTGCATAGTCCGCCATAGCCAGGATACGACCGTCTACGGGATTGAGAACCACCACCGCAGCCTTCAGGGTCTTGGAGCGTTGGAGGAGACGCAGGGTATAGTCCTGGAGGCCGGTATCAAGGGTCGTATACAAACGAAAACGGACCCCATCCGCGGACAGGTCATAATGGGCCTTGTCGGGAGAAGCGTCAAGGTCCAGGTTCCTAAGGGCCACCAAAAGGGACTGCTGGCCCAGGCTCCGCTCAAGAGTTTCCTTCTCCTGCACCTGTTCCCGGGGCTTTTCCTCCGGCCTGCTCCGATGCCCGGGGACCGAAAAGGCGGCCCAAAGCACACAGACCATAATCAAAAAAGCGCATCCCGAGCAAAGGGCCAAGAGGGGGAATCTCTTAAGGAGGCGTATTCTCCTTTCCCGGCTCTGGAGCTTTTTCTGATATTCCCGCCATCCCAAAGAATCAGGTCCCCTATTGGTCATGGTGAATTCGAATGAATGGAATCAATTCCCCCCATATAGGGTCGCAACGCCTGGGGGATGATTACGCTCCCGTCGGGCTGCTGATGGTTCTCCAAAAGGGCCACCACCGTGCGCCCTATGGCCAGCCCGGACCCGTTCAGGGTATGTACAAGCTGTGTTCCCTTCTCCCCCTTTCTCTTGTATCGGATGCCCGCCCTCCTGGCCTGGAAATCAGTAAAATTGCTGCAAGACGAAATCTCTCTATAGAGATTCTGACCCGGCAGCCACGCCTCCAGGTCGTAGGTCTTGGCGGCGGAGAAACCCAGGTCCCCCGTGCACAGGGAGACCACCCGATAGGGAATCTCGAGGCGCCTTAAAATCTCCTCTGCATGCCCCGTCAGCCTTTCCAGCTCTTCATGGGAATCCTCGGGCCGGGTAAACTTGACCAGTTCCACTTTATTGAACTGGTGCTGGCGGATGAGCCCCCGGGTATCCTTGCCGTGGGATCCGGCCTCCGAACGAAAACAGGGCGTGTAAGCCACATAGGAGAGGGTCAGCTGCTCTTCGAATAGGATCTCCTCCCGGTGGATATTGGTGACCGGGACCTCGGCAGTGGGAATCAGATAGAGATCCCAATCCTCTATCTTGAAAAGGTCTTCCTTAAATTTGGGAAGCTGGCCCGTACCGGTCATGGAGGCGGAATTGACCACAAAAGGAGGCAAGACCTCCATATAGCCGTGTTCCCGGGTATGGATATCAAGCATAAAATTGATAAGGCTTCTCTCCAGCCTGGCTCCAAGCCCGCGGTACAGGGCGAACCGCGCGCCGGCCAGTTTGGCTGCCCTGGCAAAATCCAGGATTTGGAGGTGTTCCCCAATCTCCCAGTGGGGCAAGGGCTCAAAAGCCATTTCAGGGATCTCCCCCCAGGTTCGGATGACCGGGTTGTCCGCCTCATCTTCCCCCTTGACCACGGACGCATCGGGCATGTTGGGAATCACCATGAGCAACTGATCCAGTTCCTCCACCAAAGGAGGAAGATCCTTTTCCATGTCTTTTATCCTGGAAGAGACCTCCTTCATTTCACGGAGCAGGGAAGCCGGATCCTCACCTCGTTTCTTCATGGCCGCAATCTCGTCACTCACCCGATTCCTCCGGTGGCGGAGGTCTTCCAGGGAGGTCAGGATACGGCGTCTTTCCCGGTCCAGGTCATCGAACCGGGAAAGATCCAGGTCATAGCCCCGGTTGACGAGCATCTCTTCAACCCGGCCCAGGTTGGCCCTTACAAATTTGAGATCAAGCATCAGAATATCCTGTTTGGCACCTTGCTTGTTTTATCGGTTTTATTACATATTCCGAAGGGCGCGGTCAAACATTTTGGAAAGCGTTTAAAATTGAAGTTTCCCCTCATCCATGTTATGAGGGCCACTCAACGTGGGGAACCCACGCCATGGCCGACGGCCAAAATTATTCTAATTTTGAAAGGCAAAGACACGGGCATCTGTGATGACTCCCTCGGAAACCTCAAAAAGGCCCCATTTCTTATGGCGTTTTTTCAGCTCCGTGAGGCTGACCATCGTTCTATTGATCATGCTGGCCGCAGCGTCCATCTTGGGTACCCTCATCCCCCAACGGGGCCAGGGTGCGATGGAATTTTCAAGGTCTCTCAGTCCTGAAGTGTTCAAGGTCTTACAATTCTTTGACCTCTTTGACATGTACCATTCCATCTGGTTCAGGGTGCTCCTGGCCTGCTTTGCCCTGAATTTGATCATTTGTTCCCTCAACCGCTTCCCGGGTACCTGGCGACGCTTTAAGGCCGTACCCAGGGCGGATCGAAAAAGGCCACTTGAAGACCTCTCGGAGGATCAGGTCTTTACCGCCCCGGCCCCCTTCGAGGAAGTGGTGCCCCCTGTAGTCCGCCTCTTGCGGGCCAGGTATAAGAGGACCCAGCAAAAGGACGGGGGAGACACCACGTGGTTCTATGGAGAAAAGGGCCGGTACTCACACTTCGGTGTATACCTCATCCATGTGAGCGTACTCATCATCCTTACGGGGGGGCTGGTAGGGTCCCTTTTCGGATTTGAAGCCTTTGTAAATATCCCTGAAGGGGTCACCGTAGATACGGTCACCCTCAGAAAGGGGATGAAGCCCCACAAGTTGGGCTTTGAGGTCCGTTGTAATGACTTCGAAGTCCAGTTTTACGAGAACGGTATGCCCAAGGAATACCGCTCGGAGCTGACTTTTTTGAGGCAAGGAAAGGCCGTGGCTCAGAAGAGCGTCCGGGTCAACCATCCGGCCCGGTTCCAAGGGGTTACCTTCTATCAATCCACCTACGGACAGGTCCCGGGAAGACGGGTTCGCTTGGCCATATCCCGGAAAGGGGATCACCAAAAAAGGATGGTGAAGGACCTCGATCCTCAAGAGGCGGTTGCCCTTCCCGGGGGAGAGGGAAGACTGAAGGTGGTTGATATCAAGGCGGATTTCATGCGTATGGGCCCGGCGGTTTTGGTGTCTATAACCTCAAACCAGGGTGGGGAGACCCGGTTCTGGGTCTTTCAGAAAGAAGAGCAGATCCGGGCCCGCTTTCCGGGCATCATGGAGCGTTTCCCCAAATTGAACCCCGCCGCATTCAGCCCCTACACCATTTTCCTGGATAACATGGAAAGCGTATATTATACGGGTCTCCAAGTAAACAAGGATCCGGGGGTGTCCCTGGTATGGGTGGGGTGTTTTGTTATGGTGGCGGGCTTTTTCGCCACCTTCTTTACCTCCCACAAGAGGATCTGGGTTCGGATATCCCGGGAAGCCCGGGGGACCCAGGTCAGCGTGGCGGGCAGCGCCAGTAAAAATCCGGTAGGGCTTCAAAGGGAACTGGAACACCTGACCAAGGATCTTATAGAAGCCGTTCAAGAAAAGGCATAAACCCATGCTGAATTCCATTATTCTGAGTTATATCACCTTTGTGTATTTTGGAGGGTTTACCCTTTACCTCCTTATGATGGTGATGGGCAAGGAAATCTTCGGCCGGTTGGCCACCTTTGTGACCCTGGTGGGGCTCTTGGCCCAGACCTTTGCTATCGCCCTGAGATGGGTGGAATCCTACCAGTTGGGCGTAGGGCACGCCCCTTTTTCCAACCTTTACGAGTCCCTTATCTTCTTTGCCTGGACCATTGTCCTTCTCTATCTCATTTTGGAATGGCGTACCAAAAACAGGACCCTCGGGGCCTTTGCCATGCCCCTGGCCTTTCTGGCCATGGCCTATGCCTCCTTTTCACCCGGCGTGAATGAGGTGATCCAGCCCCTGATTCCGGCCCTTAAAAGCAACTGGCTCGTCAGCCATGTGATCACCTGTTTTTTTGGCTATGCCGCCTTCGGACTTTCCTTCGGTCTGAGCTTAATGTATTTGATTAAACGGCTGGACCGGGGGAATAAGGGCAATCTCTTTTTAAGACTCATTCCAGGCCCCGGTATCCTGGATGACCTCAACTACCAGATGGTGGCCATCGGTTTTCTCATGCTCACCCTGGGCATCATTACCGGATCGGTCTGGGCCCACTCCGCCTGGGGCAGTTACTGGAGCTGGGACCCCAAGGAGACCTGGTCCCTGATCACCTGGCTGATCTACGCATCCGTACTTCACTCTCGTATGGTAAGGGGGTGGCGGGGAAAACGGATTGCCATTTTGTGCATTATCGGTTTTTCTTGCGTTCTCTTTACCTACTTCGGGGTCAACTACCTGGCCGGCCTTCACAGCTATGCCAAGTCCTGATCCGTTTCCGGGCTTGACTACATGGCCTCGGCGTCGGTCTCCTGGATCATACGATCCAACTCGGCCTTAAGTTCTTCAGGTAGACCGACAATATCCAGAGACAGAAAGCCTTTGATGATGAGGGAAGTGGCTTCATCCTCTGAGAGCCCCCTGGCCATCAAAAACTCCACCTCTTCCCGGGCGATTTTTCCCACCGCCGCTTCATGGGACATTTCCAGGTTCGCCGCCTTGCCCTTCAGTTCGGGTATAGCGTGGATAAAACCCTCATCTGAGAGCAAAAGCCCTTTGCATTCCAGGTGGGCGCGGATGCCGGGCTTCTCACCCACCAGATCCCCCCGGGCGATGATGGATCCTCCGGTGGAGACCGTACGGGAGATGATCTCGGCCCGGCACCCCTTCTCCTTGAGAATCACCCGGGCTCCCACGTCCATGTAAGAGCCGGGACTTGCCAGAAGCACGGAGTTGAAGGTGGCAACGGCCCCCTCTCCGACCAGGGTCGCCGTAGGATACATCTGGAGATCCTTGGCCGGCATAAGGCAGATGTAATTGGAGATAAAGGTCCCCCCTTCTTCCACCACGATGCCGGTCCGGGGCCTTACAGCCATGTCCTCGGCCCAGTTGTGGATCATGGTAAAGGACAGGGTGGCGCCCTTCTTGACGTAGAATTCCGAGACCCCCACATGGAGGCCGGAGCGTACTTGCGGGGATGTGGCGCATCCCGTGATCACGTTGAGAGTGGAGCCTTCCTCGGCAATAATGATATTGTGTACGTCCTGGGCAAGCTTGTCCTCGGTGAGATAGAGGCAGGCCTGCAAAGGGTAGTGCACCTTGGCCCCCGGCAAGGACCGGATGAAATAACCGTGTTCTTGATGCTCCTCGGCACGTTTGGTGTACACGTCCTTTCCCACGGGTACAGCCTTTCCCCAATATTCGGTGAGGCCTTCATACTTGTCCCGGGCCACGCTCGCTGAAAGGATCTCGGCCCCGTCAAACTGGCTGCGGCAGTGGACCACTGAATGGTCTTTCTGGAAAAAACTGCCGGACCGTTCCTTGCCCTCGGGATCCACCCCGGTCATACGGAGCAGCCTCTGTTCATCGGCCGGAATCCGGGACAGGTCTTCCAACTCGGCGTGTTCGGGTGCCTCTTCTCGATAGACGCTTAAATCCAGCTCGCCCCTGGAGTTACTGTTATGATCGGACATCTTCTTCCTCCCTTAAGAAACAACGGTAACATTCGTTAAAGCCGTAATCCCTGATGGTCCCGAGCATCTCGCGGGGATTACCGTCACACCCTATCCGGCCCTCCATAAGCACATGACCGACATCCACGTCGATGTAATCCAGGATGTGTCCCGTATGGGTGATCACCAGGCCTGATTTGCGTTTTTCCCGATACAAATCCTTTAGGGTCCTCTCACCGTTGGGATGGGGACTCCTTCCCAGGAGCTCGTTGGTGAATTCACCGATAAGGGCGATATTTTCCAGGTCAACCCCCGACTCGGGCTCATCCAGGAAGATGATATCCGGGTCCTGGAGGATGAGTTGCAGGAGTTCCGCCCGCTTGATTTCACCCCCGGAGAAGCCCACGTTCACATCCCGGTCCAAAAAACCCGTAAGATTAAGCCTTTCTGCATACTTATCCAGGAGGTCTCCGTCCTTCTTGGAAGAGGTTTCGATGAGACTTCTGAGCTTGACTCCGGCGATGGCCGGGGGCCGCTGAAAGGAGAGCCCGATCCCGAGCCGGGCCCGCTCATCCACCGGAAGGCGGCTGATGTCACGGCCATGAAAAAGAATTTCCCCCTCCACCCGATAGCCTGTAAACCCCATCATGGCGTTGAGGAAAGTGGTCTTGCCCGACCCGTTAGGTCCGAAGATGGCATGGACCTCACCCTGTTTGATTTGTAGATTAAGTCCCCTCAAGATCTCCCTGTCACTTACCCACACATGGAGGTCTCGGATATCAAAGATAACATCACTTTCCATAGTGGCCTCCCCTACCCGGTCCCGAATAGGGACCGTTGAAATTCGACCCTGTCCCTGTCCAATAATTAAATTTAATATACCATAAAACGCAAATAATACTAGAAGGGTATTTCCAAGAACCTTGTTGAAATTTCGCCAAATACGGGTTATTTCATCAACCTATGTCCCCAAAAAATATCCCCTCCTTTGTCCTGAAGATCCTTCAAAGGCTGAGCCGGGCCGGCCACCAGGCCTTTATTGTGGGCGGGGCGGTCAGAGACGCCTGTCTTAAAAGGCCCGTCACCGACTGGGATGTGGCTACTTCGGCCCGGGCCCATGCCATAAGAGCCCTGTTCCAAGATATCAACACTTTCTCCCTCAAGCACGAGACCGTCACCCTGGTAAATGCTGGGGTTTCCTATCATGTAACCCCCTTTCGGAAAGGGGCAACCTCCCTGGAAGATGATCTGGCCCGCCGCGATTTTACCGTCAATGCCATGGCCTATGATCCCTTCCCTGACCGCCTTATAGATCCCTTTGGAGGTCACCGGGATTTGAGGTGCAAAAAGATCAAGGCTGTGGGAGATCCCGGGGCTCGGATTCAGGAGGACCCTTTGCGGCTCCTCCGGTCGGTAAGGCTGGCCGTGGAGTTGGGATTCTCCATTGAAGAGCCCACCCTCACTCACGTCACGGCCATGGCCTTTCTTCTCGGCAGGGTTGCGGCCGAACGGATTAGGGATGAACTCGTAAAAATCCTTTTGGTTGAAAAACCTTCCAGGGGCTTTCATCTCTTGGTACGAACAGGGCTCCTCAAGGGTTTCCTCCCGGAATTATTGGAAGGCTATCGCATACGTCAGAACGCCTTTCACCGTTACACCGTGTTCAGGCATGTGATGGAAACCCTGGACAGGGTGGAGCCGACCCCTCTGATGCGGCTAACGGCCCTGCTCCATGATATTGCCAAACCTCGGGTGAGATCCAGGAGAGACGGAGAGTGGCGGTTTTACCGCCATGAGCAGGCCAGTGCGGACCTGGCCGGGCAAATCCTGGACCGGCTCCGGTTCAGCAAGGCCATGATCCAAAAAGTGACCAACCTGATCCGCCACCACATGATCGGCTACAATACCCAATGGTCGGATGGAGCGGTCAGGCGCTTTATCCGGAGGGTGGGACCCGAGAATGTGCTGGACCTCCTCCGCTTTCGCCATGCAGACCTGGACGCCCACGGCCTTCCGCGAGAGCGGCCGGGTCCCCTGGACGAATTGGAGCAGCGGGTCGGGGCCTGCATGGCCGAACCCCTGGTCCTGGGACCTCGGGATCTGGCCATTACGGGCCGCCAGGTCATGGAGACCCTGGACATCAGCCCCGGGTACGAGGTGGGACGCATCCTCAACCAACTGGTGGAACGCGTTTCAGAGGATCCGAGTCTCAACCAGGAAAAAAGGCTCTTGGAACTTATTAAAGCGATCCGCCCGGAGCGCTCCGGGAAAGACCGTAGGCATAGATGATCCGGGTTTGCTCCGAGTTTTTTTCATCCTCTAAAGATTCTCCCCTTGACCATTGGAAAGGCATTTTTTATACTCCCGTAATTTTAGCGTCATCCGGTAGCGGTCAAAGCCGGGCGTAATACAACCGTTCGGGTTAACCTTCATCCTGTGAGCGTTTTGTGGCGAAGCCCATGGAAAATGAGCAAAAGTATCCTCTACCCCTTTTAATCAAGCCTTTACTCTTCTTCATTCTTCTACTCTTTTTCGGGGGGTGTCTCACCCAATCCTCTTACGTGATCCCCGCTAATGAATCCCCTCCTGATCGGAAAACCGTGACCGCCTCCGAGCCTGAAGCCGATCCCCTCTCCGACCCCCACAAAGTGGCTTCCCTGCCCCGGCAAGAGGCAAAGCAAAAACCCGCTCCACCACCCCAAAAGAAGGACTTCTCCCCCCGTGAAAAGGGCTATTCAAGGGGTTCGGACCAGGAGATGTTGGACTCGGCCCTGGAGTTCTGCCAGGCTTCCAATGATTTCTGGGAGCGGGGTGACTTGGAAAATGCCATTGACGCCCTGGATCAGGCCTATTCGCTCATATTAAAGGTGGACCCCGGACAGGATCCCGAGATCCTCCAGCAGAGGGAAGACCTCCGCTTTACCATCTCAAAGCGTATTATCGAGGTCTACTCTTCCCGGTTCACAGTGGTGAACGGCAATCACAAGGCCATCCCCCTTGTGATGAATGGCCATGTGGAGCGGGCCCTGAACCTCCTGAGAACCAAGGAAAAGAAATTTTTCCTCAATGCCTACCGCCGCTCCGGACATTACCGGCCTGCCATTGTCAAGGCCCTGCAGGAGGCGGGCCTACCCACGGAACTTTCCTGGCTGCCCCTCATTGAGAGTGGATTCAAGGTCAGGGCTCTGTCTCGGGCCCGGGCCTTGGGCCTGTGGCAGTTCATCGCGTCTACGGGGTATAAATTCGGTCTCAAGCGGGACCGTTGGGTGGATGAGAGGATGGATCCTGAAAAGGCCACTTACGCAGCCATTGCCTACCTGAAAGAACTCCACCAGATCTTTGGGGATTGGGCTACGGTCCTGGCCGCCTATAACTGCGGCGAGGGCACCGTGCTCCGGTGCATCCGCACCCAAAAAATCAACTATCTGGATCACTTCTGGGATCTCTACGAAAAGCTTCCCCGGGAAACCGCCTTTTATGTGCCCAAGTTTCTGGCGGTATTGCATATCTTAAACGCACCCGAGACTTACGGTTTCACCCTCCCCCCGGTAGACGACCCCATTGAGACGGAGAAGGTCCCTGTGGACAAGCAGGTGCACCTCAAAACCATTGCCAAATGCCTGGAAATTTCTTACAGCCTGTTGCGCGACCTCAACCCGGCACTGAGGCTTAATTCCACACCCGGCAGGCCTTACGCCCTTAGGGTGCCCAAAGGAAAAGCTCCCGTACTCCTGGCCAAGCTGGGTGAAATCCCTGTGTGGCAGCCCCCTGTGCCGAGCTATTTAAGGCATAAGGTCCGGAGGGGGGAAACCCTGTCCGTAATCGCCCGACGTTATCATGCGAGCATCCGGGCCATTATGGCCCTGAACGGCCTTCGGAGCAGCCGCTTCATCCGGGCGGGCTCGACCCTTAAGATCCCCACCAGGCGGGCTCGTATTTCTGAAACAAAGGGGTCCTCCACCTCTACTACTTGTGAAATCCATACCGTAAGAAAGGGGGAAACCCTCTCTACTATTGCCGAGAAGTATCACAGCGGCGTGCGGGCCATCATGGCCTTAAACGGGCTTAAGAGCAGCCACTTTATCCGGGCGGGATGGAAGCTCAAGGTACCCGTGGGAACCACTTACGCCGCCCTGAAAAAGGCCGAGGCCCAGGGGTCCGGTCCCCCGTCCGAGGAGGAAAAGCTGACGGAATACGTGGTCAGGAAAGGGGACTCCCTCTGGAAGATCGCCAGGCGATTCGGGACCACCACCAAGGCCATCCAGTCAGCCAGCCATCTCAATACCACCCGATTGAGCATCGGTCAGGTCCTCTCCATCCCCCGGCCCAAGTCTTTTGTTGGATCTGTCAGCACCAGGCCTTATGTGGTGCACAAGGGTGACTCTCCTTATACCATTGCCCTCAAGACCCAGATGAGCCTGTCCGAATTGCTCAGGCTTAATAACCTCACTCCCCGGAGCACCATCTTTCCGGGCCAGGTCCTCCTGGTCAAGGCCGAATAGGTCCCTCCCTATCCGCCGGCCGGAACCCCCCTGATCAGAATGAAGGTACCGGAGAAGACATCGACAACCCTGGCTGAATTCAAAGAAAGGGACAGCCTAAAGAGACTGTGGTGGATTCACGACTCCTTTTGGCATGCCGCCCTGGTCAGGCGACTCGGTCCCCAGGAGGCCGGCCGGATAAACCTGGAGGTCAATGAAAAGAGCTTCCGGATGATCACCAATACACTCCTCAGGAAGAAGGTGATTCAGCGGCCCAACTCCATTGAAGACCTCATGAATATCTTCAGGGTGATCTGGAAGAATGTCTTTTTTGACGATCTCTACATTCACGATCCCATCGAGATCCAAGGGGACACAGCCGTGTGGACCGGGACCCGTTGTCATGCCTATGATTCCCTCAAAAAGGCGGGTATGCTGGCAGGGTACATATGCGGGTGCCAGGGGCTCAGAAACGGCGTCATGAAGGCCCTCCACCTCAAGCCCCTCCACGAGATCAAGGAGAGTCTCATAACGGGCCACGGCCGGTGTGTGGTAACCGTCACCTTCGCCCCCACGGACAGGCCCAGATCCGCTTAAGGCCCCCCTCAATCAAATCCCGGCAACTCAAAATGCGCCTCCTTTCGCGCATCTCCCGGCGACTCAAAGGAGGTCCAGGAGAGCCTCCAGACTGTGGAGGGTATAATCCGGCTCCGGGTCGTGGGGGTCCATGGGAGAAACACCTCCGTTGAGCAACAAGGCGGTCCGGGATCCGGCCGCCTTGCCCGCCATGACATCAAAACGGAAATCGCCGGCTACCAGGAGTTCATGGGGTCCTATTCCCATCTTCCCCGCTGCCTGATACACCCCGTGCGGGTGTGGCTTGGGCAGGGAGGACTCCCGGGTGATTATGGCGGCAAAATGAGCGGCCTTAACCCCGTCGAAATTCTCCAAGGCCCGCATGACCGAGTTGAGGCTGTTCCGGGTCAGGATGCCCACCGGTATTCCCCGTTCCCTCAGGGCCCTCAAACAGGCCTCGGCCCCCCTGTTGGGCCGACTCAGGGCCGAGGCCCGGTCCTCCCGCTCCACCAGGATGGCCATGCCCCGGGCCCGACTCTCCGGATCCAGGGTTTCCAGGTATTCGAGGATCGAATGATTCCGGGGACAACCCAGCTCCTCCTTAATGGCCGGGAAATCAATGGCTCCGGGCCGGGTCAAGGTGCCGTCGAAATCAAAAAGGACTCCCTTGATAGCCATGGCTCTATATAAAAAACGAAGACGTCAATTGGATCCACCCAACTCCTGGGCCAGGGCCATGAACCACTCCATACTCTCGGGTTCGGCTACCCCGGGCACCTCACATCCGGAGGCCAGGATATAGCCGGTCCCCTTGGAGGCGATGTCCATACAGTTTTGCATGGTCTGGGCCATTTGGTCTCGAGTGCCGGAGAAAAAGAGATTGGTGTTCACATTGCCGATGAGTACGGCCCGGCCCCGGGTCACCTCTACGGCCTTGCTCAGGCTGGTGGGGGCATCAATACTCAGGTTGGTAATGCCCAGGTTGACCACATCTTCCAGGATCGGGTCGATAAAACCACAGATATGAAACCCCACCCCCACCTTTTTGGCCTTGAAATGGTCTACAATCCTCTGGTGATGAGGGCGGATAAAGGTCCGGTAGAGCTTGGGTGAAATAAGACTGCACGAGGCCGGGGCCTCGGAATAACTTAAACCCGCCTTGAGAGGCACGACCGCCTCTCCCGCATTGATGGCAATGGGAGTGCAGAACTCCATGAGTTCATGCACGTAATCAGGGTCCTTGATGGTATCCTTGATCAGATCTGTGGCCCCCCTGAGCCCGATGGCGATGGTCCAGGGCCCGGCCAGAACCGCAGACACAATGGAGTCGGCAATGATCTTCCTGGTCTCGGAGATGATTTCCAGGTAAGCGGGAAAACGGCCGTCCTTGTAAGGATCGGGTGGTTTGAGGCTTGTCAGTTTGCCCTTGTCCTCCAGGGCGACCTTGGTGGACACGCACATACTGTCCTCGGGGAAGCGGAGTACATTACCCATGGCCTCGGCCTCCATGAGGAGATCGCCCTGCATGACAATGATATCGGGCCTGAACCGCTCGTAAGAGGCGACCTGGGCCTTGATAAAGGTCCGAGGTTCAAGAAGAAACTCCCGGATACTGGCACCCACAAGTTGGGCATTAACCTGGCCTGCGATGGGATAGGCGGGTATACGATCGAGTTGCACTTCCTGGTCCGTAAAGGTCCGCTTAAAGGCTGCGGAAATGCGCTTGCGTCCTGTTAATGGTTCCATGCCCTTCTCCTCTCTTTACTTTCTCCGGGGTCATCACCAATACTCTTGACAAAAGACCATCACAAAATAGCCCAGCCCCGTGGACCCTGTCAAGAAACCCCGCGTTTGTGAAGCGTAACCGATCTTAGCGTTAATCGCCATGCACCCCTTCGGCCTAAAAAAGAAAGATTTACAGATTGATTTAACTGAGCTATTATTAATTCACCCCGTTGTTGCATAAAAGGCGCTTAAAGATTCTGCATTTTGCCTTCTATGGCTTAAGATGCCACTTCTGGCGCTTTAAATTTGGAATTCACCAATAGTGACATCCAGACCCCGAATGAAAAATGGCGTAAGTTCCTGTTATGAGCGCATTTATATGTCTAGGAGCTCAGTGCGTTTGCAACTACGGGGTTCATTTAAGAGTATGAATATGCAGCATATCTTGAAAATGAGCTTCTGTGAAAATGCCATATTCAGAAAAGATATGGTGCAAGTTATACAAAAATCCGTTAAGGTTCGGTGTCAGGAACATAACTCAAGACGTACTTTTTCAAAACAATCTACGATAAGCTCAGGAAGGACCCGCCAGGAAGCCACAACCCCAGGCCGTGAAGAAACCCGTGCACTGTGATCGAAAGACCTGAACCGTCCACGAAGGTGCAAGCACGGGGCCTACGAGTGGATGACCACCGACGTGGTGAGTCATCTCCATGGGCGATCCGGAATGGCCGGCATTGAAAAACTTCGATTTGCTGCCGGGACCATTCTACATGGGTACAACCCAACTCAATCCCGACCTGAAGGCGGCGTCGCCCTATACCCGGGGGATACAGATCATCCCGGAGGTATGCGGATATGGTTTTTTTCTCATGAGCAAGAATCGAGGACCTATGCGGTACAAAAATGCGCTCTGTGTTTACCCCTATAAATATGAATTGAAAACGGTGGGGTTCCTGCCTCCCATCGGCCTAGAGTATATCGCCTCTGCCATAGAAGATGCGGTAGACAGGGTTACGGTCATCGATTTGCGTTATGAAAGGAAGCCCCTTTCAACCTTTATTGATCAGGATACACACCTGGTACTTATCAGCTATAACTGGGATGTTGAAAAGGAGTTTGTAAGGAATACCATCAACAGCATTCCAGAGGGCGTGACGGTTTTGGTCGGTGGAAGGCATGCCACCGAATATGTGAATGAGCTTATGGAGGAGATCCCGAGAATCGATGCCATTGCCCGGGGTGACGGTGAAGGGCTTGTGAGGGAATTTATTCGGAAAGGCATTTCCCCTGAGATTGCGGGGCTTTCTTTTCGGGAAAACGGCAAAATCGTTCATAACCGGAACAGACTGCTGGAGCCCACGCCCACTGATTTTTTCCCGAACAGAAAGCTGCGCCGTTACAAATACATGGTCTCAGTTGAAGGGTTTACGTCGGACGTTCAGATAGACCTCATGATGGGATCTAGAGGCTGCCCCTATAACTGCAAATTCTGTGATTTTAAATTCAACCCATTGGGGGAAAAAAGAAAGTGGTCTGTAAGAACGCCGGAATCGGTCCTTGCAGAGATTCAGACCATAGAAGCCGATGTGATTGGGTTTGCCGATGATATTTTTACAGCTGACATGGATTGGGTGGAAAGATTGTGTGACCTGATCATTCAGCACAAAATCAACAAGAAATTTGCCATCAATGCCCGCCTTGAAATCGCCAAAAGGCCTAATGTCCTCAAAAAGATGTATCAAGCCGGTTTCATGGCCTTCCTTATGGGCATTGAATCCGCACAGGACAAGACTCTCGCCTCCATGAAAAAGGGATTTAACACGAAAAAAGTGCGGGAATATTTTGCTGTGTTGCGGCATTTTAATTTCATATACCACTGCTACTTTATCATCGGAAATATCGGGGAGACCAGGGATGAAATCATGGAGATCGTCCCATTTGCCCATGAGCTCGGCGTAGATACACTGGGGTTGTCCATTTTGCGGGCCACCAAATATTCTCCGTTGAAAACAATGTTAAAAGATTTTGAGGATTACCATATTGAAGAAAGTTCCGGGAAGGTCTATTCCAACATTCTGACCCTGGATGAGCTTCAACAGTTACGGCGGGATGTGAACGCCTCCTTCTTCACCTTGCCGGTGATCATGCGAGACCTTAAGAAGCTCATCCTGCATCGCATGTTGACCTTTAACCGCCTTTATAAAATCATTTTATTTACAATAAGAAAAAAGATAAGAAAAATGAGAAAGAAAAGAGCCTTACCTCCCAGACACGTCACAGCATAATGCCTAAATTGGCATTGTGATTACACCCCGGGCAAAACCGGATCCATTACCCCCCAATCGAGTATTCCATGAGCAAGCCCCTGGAGACTGAACTTATGCCTTACAAACTGCTCCTTTTTACCTGTTACGGGGGGTGTGCAACCGGTGTTGCCGCGTCCAAGGCCTTGATCCGCGTATGGGAAGAAAACCAGGGTGAGGTGAAGATCGGCTGCCTCCCCGCCATCATCGTCCCGGCAAAGCTCAAGGAAATCAAGAAATCGGAAAAACATCTTCTGGTCGATGCCTGTAGTGTACGGTGCGGATCCAGGTTGATGGAAAGAGAGGGAATGACGGTGGACCGTTACCTGGAACTCACGTCTGAACTTGGCATCAAAAAGCAAAAAGTGCTTCCTCCTCAGGAATTGGAGGAAAAGGTCTATCAACTCATTCGCAAGGAGGTTGACACCCTTTTAGGGAAAGAATAAACATCTTTAATCCCTTCAAGTTCCAGGAGGGCCTTTTTCCTGTCCAGGCCGCCTCCATAGCCTGTCAAGGTGCCGTCCGATCCAATAATCCTGTGGCAGGGGACCACAATGGCCACAGGGTTGGCGCCTACTGCACGACCTACGGCCCTGGCCGCTTTGGACCGCCCCGAGGCCTTGGCCGTCTGGCCGTAGGTCCGGGCCTCTCCCCAGGGGATGTGGAGTAAAAGATCCCAGACCTGAAGCTGAAACGGGGTTCCCCTGAGATCCAGGGGCAGGACAAACCCACGGCGTTCTCCCTTGAAATACCCATCCAGTTGCCGGACCACTTCAAGATTCTTTTTAGCATCCCCTTTAAATTCAAGGCCCTCGTCCTCCCAGCGGGCCAGAAACCTCGGAGCCCGATCCTCGGTCTTGATACAGAAGACCCCCTTTTCTGAGGTGGCGAGGATATAGGGGCCAAGGGGACTTTGATATCGCGTGAAAAAGAGGACCTCGCGCGTCCTGAATGATTCATCGGGCCTGCAGACCTTGCACGGTCTGTACCCCCTTACCCTGGCCTCGTTCCGCGAGCCAAAGTAGACCCTGTTCTCCGGCCTTGTCCGCCTGCCCGGGGGGCAGCCCAGCCGGCAATAGATCTTGGTTGTACGGCATCCGGTGATAACCGTTTTGGGCCCCATGACGACCTCCTCTATGAAAGAGTGATCCCAGGCATAATATAGAGGGGGCAAAAGACGATGTCTACCGTCAGATCACTCGACCAGGGCCCTACCCGTTATCTTTGCCAGTCACCGCGCCCTGGAGGCTCTTGTGGGCCGGTTATCCATGGGTCAACGCCTCAACCGGCTCAAAAACAGCGCTTTGCTGCACAATATGATTATATGCTGGATTTTGATATGGAAAATTCATAAACTAACCATGAAAAAACAAGGGTGAATGAGGGAAAAGAGGTGGGGAACACATAGAAGAGGAAGGCGAAAACCATGCTGGGAGCCATTGCCGGTGACATCATCGGATCGGTTTACGAGATCCATCCGATCAAGACAAAAGACTTTCCCCTCTTCCACCCGCGGTGCACTTTCACGGACGACACCGTTCTCACCGTGGCCGTGGCCCGTGCGCTCCTATCCGGACAGTCCTATATGGAGTCCATTCGCCAGATTGGACGCCGGTACCCCGGTGCGAACTATGGCGGGACTTTTATCCACTGGCTTTTTTCTGACGCTCCCAGGCCCTATAACAGTTGGGGAAACGGCTCCGCCATGCGTGTCAGTCCTGTAGGCTTTGCTTTCCCGAATGAGGCGGAGGTGCTCCGGCAGGCCCAAAGGAGCGCCGAGATAACCCATAACCATCCCGAGGGAGTCAAGGGTGCCCAAGCCACCGCTCTAACCATCTTTCTTGCCCGAACAAGCACGGGCAGGGAAGACCTGAGAAAGCGCATCCAGGAACAATTCGGCTACGACCTGGAACGCACTGTCAATGATATCCGACCTGGTTACACCTTTGACGTCTCATGCCAAGGCACGGTACCCGAGGCCCTCATTGCCTTCCTGGACTCCGATTCCTATGAAGATGCGGTTCGAAACGCCGTCTCCCTCGGTGGCGACAGTGATACCCTGGCCTGCATCACCGGCGGAATCGCCGAGGCGTTCTATGGGGGCGTTCCCACAGAGATTCAAGCCAAGGTCCAGGACCTTCTGCCGTCGGAGCTCTGGGAGGTGGTGGTGGCCTTTTA
This sequence comes from uncultured Desulfobacteraceae bacterium, assembly GCA_964573885.1. Lineage (GTDB taxonomy): Bacteria > Desulfobacterota > DSM-4660 > Desulfatiglandales > Desulfatiglandaceae > CAZNLL01. The sequence continues at coordinate 69,779 of CAZNLL010000004.1, forward strand.
CGGGAAATACGGATAAAAAAGAGCATTCCTGATCGAACCCTTGACCCCGTTGTTCCATAAAAGGCGCTTAGGAATTCTGCATTTTGCCTTCTATGGCTTCAAATGCCACTTTCAGCGCTTTAAATTTGGAAGTCACAAATAGTGATATGCAGGCCCTGGATGTAAAATGGCATAAGTTCCTGTTCTTACTTCAGTTATGTGTCTAGGAGCGCAATGCGTTTGCAATAACGGGGTTGACCTTGAGCCATTATAACCGTTTTACCGTTGACCCTTTTTCCGGGCTGCCAGCAAACTTATCAAGAGAGGCAAATACCATGTTGGAAATCCTGGATATCGGCATTGAGAAGGCCGTGGCCTATCGTCTGGGGGGAAAGATCACAGAGGCTGAGGTAAATCGGGTTTTTTCCGCCTTAGAAGAGAAAATCGCCAGGTATGAGAAGATCCTTATCTACCAAGAGATCCAGAGTCTTGGCGGCGTTGAATTTGACGCGATCCTTGAAAAGCTGAAGTTTCTTATGGAGTTCGGCCTCTCCCATTTCAGCCGGATAGCGGTGGTAACCCACAAGGAATGGATGAAAAGGATCATCGTCCTTGAAGACAAGCTGTTTAAGAATATCGA